>JAWOJF010000217.1:0-4563 GCA_046481785.1 Ignavibacteriaceae bacterium
TGTTCGGGGTAATACCTGGTAGTATTTGGTTTTATTATAGTTTGTATATATACCCCAGGTAGAGTATGCGGCCAAATCATTTGTAGGAAAACCGGATGCTTGTCCCCATTGGCTACTTTTATTGTTCCATTGTGAAATAAAAGCGGTATTGTTTCTCAGAAAAATTAGTGTTGTGTCATCAGGCAGTGTACAGCCAATTTCAGCATCAAAGGGAGAATTAACTTCAGGGCCGCAGCTTATAGCAGTTCCCCAGTCATTTGTTATACTGTCCCAGTCACTGTAATATAAATCCCACCCATCAACATACCAGCTAAAGAAAAGTCTTCTCCCGTTTGGAGATATTGTGGGTGTTCTGGCAAGATGCTGATTTATGTTACTGTTTAAGGTTTCTACTGCCCCCCATCCTGAATCAGTCTTCTCAATATAACGTAGATATCCTGCTTCGAAGTATAATTTTGTACCTGTGAAATCTATTGAAGGGCTCCAGCCAACTTCTCCCCATTCATCAATTTCAGCAATAATCTCGGGCGAACTCCAAATTTCAGGAGCAATTTGCAGTTCCTGCCCATTTATATAAATAGAATAAAAAACGACCATAAAAGTAATAATTATGCTTTTCATAATGCTTCTTTTGAAAAATTAGTTTTAAGATTAAAGGTAGATGAAGAGAATTGGAATGAAATATAATAGTCGAAAATGGACATGTACTCCCCTCTGATTTTCCTCGGTTAGAATTTATGATTACATGTTATGAATGTCAAACCCTAATGACACCAAATGCGAACTAAAATTTAATTGAATGGTTATGCGTAAATCAGGCAATATCGAGCAAAATTTGTACAGGTGAAAGATATTTCAGCTTATCTCTTGCATTAGTGGGGGAAATATTTAATATCTTGCGAAAGTCTCTTGCCAGACTGCTTTCCCGGCTATAAAATAATTCTGCAGCTATATCTTTGGTGGTTAAATTTGTTTCATGGAATAATTTTAATGCATAATAAATCCGTATAAATCTGGTAAGTTGTATATATGTCATATCAAATGCCTTTATACATTCATGCTGCAGCCATTTAACCGAAATATTTATTTTCGCTGCAATTTCATTTTCAGTAAATCTATTAGGGAATGCAGCAACAATATTATCTAATATTTTTTTTGCATAGGGGGTCCTATCATAACATCCTGAAAATTTAATATCAATTAATTCCCTGAACCCTTCATCATGGCTAAAAATATATCGCGACATTTTGATCTTTATTGATTTAGAAAAACCGCCCCGGTTAATTATCGATAATAATACACAAGTTATTTACTTTCAATGTTAAATTTATTGCCGTATCCTTAAAACCTTATTTTTTATTGTTTAAGTATTAAAATTGCTAAAAATGTTAAGTGTTTATGCAATAAATTTAAAAAATCATAAAATTATCAATCATTATAAAGATTTTTTTTGTTTTTCACATTCCGTAAGTCTATATTAGAAGGCAAAAAAAATTTGCAATGTCTCCAAGAAATAAAGTAAAATTCATATTTGTAACAGGTGGTGTAGTATCGTCTCTCGGTAAAGGAATCACCGCCTCCTCACTCGGACTTCTTCTTAAACAACGCGGCTACAGAGTTACCATCCAAAAATTTGACCCTTATATAAATGTTGACCCCGGAACAATGAATCCGTTTCAGCATGGTGAAGTTTTTGTAACTGATGACGGCGCCGAATCTGACCTTGACCTTGGCCATTACGAGAGATTTCTCGATGTTAATATGACTAAGGCAAACAACACTACCACCGGCCAGGTTTATTATGATGTAATAACCAAAGAAAGACGGGGAGATTACCTCGGTGCTACCGTACAGGTTATACCTCATATTACCGATGAAATTAAGCATCGGATGATAAAGCTAAGCGAGCTTGGTGAGTATGATATTATTCTTACCGAGATTGGCGGAACTGTAGGCGATATTGAAAGTCTTCCGTTTATTGAAGCTATGCGACAGTTAATGCTTACATTCGGCAGAAAAAATACCATGAGCATTCATGTTACGCTTGTTCCTTATATAGCATCTGCGGGGGAAGTAAAAACCAAACCGACTCAGCACAGCGTTAAAAATTTGCTTGAGCTTGGTATTCAACCCGATGTCCTTATCTGCCGCTCTGAAAAAAAATTAGCAAAAGATTTACGCGATAAAATAGCCCTGTTCTGTAATGTGGATTCACGTTCGGTTATTTCGGCTTATGACTGCTCATCAATTTACGAAGTGCCTTTGGTGCTCCATAAAGAAAAACTGGATCTGATTGCTTTAAACAGGCTGCATCTTCCGGAAAAGAAAATAAAGCTGGATGACTGGGAAACACTTGTTCAGAGAGTTAAAAGTCCCGAACGGAAAGTTGAAATAGCTCTTTGCGGTAAATATGTAGAGCACATGGATGCTTACAAAAGCATTATGGAATCATTTGTACATGCCGGTGCGGAGAATAATGCCAAAGTAACTATACGTTCCATAAGTGCAGAGCAGTTGGAAACCGATACTCCCGAAAATTTACTTAAAGGTGTAAGCGGTATCCTGGTTCCCGGCGGTTTTGGTGAAAGAGGAATTGAAGGAAAGATAAATGCTGTAAGATATGCCCGTGAAAATAATATACCTTTCTTTGGAATTTGTCTGGGTCTGCAGTGTGCAGTAATTGAATTTGCCCGGAATGTCTGCGGGATTACAAAAAGCCACAGCTCAGAATTTAAGAAAAACAAGTTTAGTGTTATCGATTTAATGCCCGAACAGAAGAATGTTAAAAATATGGGCGCCACTATGCGGCTGGGTGCATATCCGTGTAATCTTCAGGACGGCACACTTGCTAAAAAAGCATACAAAACAGAATTTATTTCGGAACGTCATCGTCACCGGTTTGAGGTGAACAATAAATATCGCAGTAAACTTTCCGAATGCGGACTTGTATTCAGCGGATTATCTCCGGACAGGGAGCTTGTTGAGATCATAGAGTATCCGGAACATCCATGGTTCCTCGGCTGTCAGTTTCATCCTGAGTTAAAATCGCGTGCAACTAAGGCACATCCGTTATTCAGGGACTTTGTTAAGGCATCTCTTAAATATGCAGAAGAAATACGGCCCCTCTAAAGCTCCCCCTAGGGGAGACTTAAGAATTTTTATTTTGAAAATCTCTGCCTTACTTAACGGCAGAGATTTATTGTTTATGAGAATTCTCTTTTTTCTTACTTTTATCAGCTTTTCTCCATCTTCTATTAATGCCTATACTTTAAATACTCCGGAGAGTGCGGATGCGGTTGTTACTAAAGGACTGGAATACTGTTATCATTTTAAATGGGATAAAGCAGAAGACACATTCAGAAGTATAATTGAAAAACATCCCGATAGTCCGGAAGGATATCATTACCTCTCAAGCGTTTATTTCTGGTACTACCTTAGCAGTAATGACGAAGCTGATCTGAAAAATTTTAAAAAATATTCTGATCTGGCGATTGACAAAGCGAAGGAACTCCTTGAAGAAAATGAAAACAATGCAGAGCTGCTTTATCTTTTAGGATCAAATTACAATTACAGGACAGTAGCATTTGCCAAAGCAGAAAACTATCTTGATGCTGTATGGGCGGCACAAAAATCGGAATCCTATTTATCTGACTGCCTTGAATCCGATTCCTCTTTGATAGATGCCTATCTTGGATTGGGGCTTTACAACTTTGCTGTAGCAAATATACCTTCAGGTTTCAGGTGGGCGTTAAATCTTGCCGGAATCAGCGGTGAAGAGAGCACCGGTTTACGTTATATTAAAATTGCTGCTGACAAAGGGAAACTTGCCAGGGTTGAGGCGCAGTATTACCTCTCCCAGATATTAACAGAAGTAATAATGGATTATGAAACTGCTTCCGGCTACTTAACAAACCTGATTAAAAAATATCCCGATAACCTCCTTTTCAACTATTCTTATGCCGCTGTTGAAATGAAGAAAAGGAAACTGGATGAGGCAGAAAAAATTCTAAGTAAAATAACCAGGAGAGAAGAAGAAAAATTTACACAGATAATTTCATTTTCAAACTTTCTTCTTGGGGATATTCATTTCCGGAGAAATCAATTTGATGAGGCCAGAAAACACTACCAGGATTTTTTAAATTCTGCTAATGATAAGGACTATACCGGGATTGCCTCTTACAGGCTTGCTCTTGCATTTGAGATAACAGGGGACAGGAACACCGCCAGAAAATATTTTTCCCTTTCAAAAAATGGAAATATGGATATTGAAGATGATATCTTTGCCAGGAGGAAGGGAGAGGTTTATTCCAAAAGAACAATATCACTAAGCGAATTAGAAGTGATAAAAGCAGGTAATCTTATAGAATCTGCAAAATATTCTGAAGCAATTAACAGCCTGACTAACCTATTAAGCGAAATTAAAACTGAAAGAATAAAAGCAGAAATATATCTATTGATGAGCGAAGTATCCTTTCAATTAAAAAGGTTTATAGAATCGGCAGATTATGCTTTAAATGCGGTTAAAATAAATCCTTCGGACGAAAGCTGGATAAAACCCTTTGG
>JAWOJF010000285.1:0-9878 GCA_046481785.1 Ignavibacteriaceae bacterium
ATGGCATAGATCCTTATTTTAATTATTTATCTTAATTCCTGTTCCTGCCCTCGGCAGGCAGGCCTGCCGAGGGCAGGCCTGCCTGCCGAGGGCAGGCCTGCCTGCCAGGGCAGGCCTGCCTGCCAGGGCAGGCCTGCCTGCCGAGGGCAGGAACAGGAATTAAGATAAATAATTAAAATAAGGATCTATGCCATTATCAAGCAGACACTTGTTAGGTTTACAGGGAGTTCCCAAGGAAGATATTCAGTTAATTTTAGATACAGCAACAACATTCAGAGAAGTATTAGACAGGCCGATTAAGAAAGTACCTACTCTCCAGGGGAAAACAGTTGTAAACCTTTTTTATGAAAATTCAACCCGTACCAGGATTTCATTTGAACTTGCCCAGAAAAGATTATCCGCTGATACGGTTAACTTTTCGGTAGGGCAAAGCAGTGTAAGTAAAGGGGAAACTTTCAAAGATACAATGCGTAACATTGAAGCTATGAAAGTTGATATGGTGGTTGTAAGGCATTCGGCAGCAGGCGCCCCTAAATATCTTACCGAAATCTGCGATGCCAATATTATAAATGCAGGCGACGGTATACACGAGCATCCTACACAGGGACTGCTCGATATGTACTCAATAAGGGAAAAACTCGGGAAAATTGAGGGACTTAAAGTCTGTATTGTTGGAGATGTGGCCCACAGCCGGGTTGCTTTATCAAATATTTACGGTTTAAAAACAATGGGTGCCGAAGTTTCAGTATGCGGGCCTTCTACTATGATACCCCGTTATATTGAGGAGCTTGGTGTTAATGTTATATATAATATTGATGAAGCAATCAGGGAAAATGATGTGCTGAATGTTCTGCGTATACAACTTGAAAGAAAAGCACGTGAGTATTTTCCATCAATAAGAGAATATGCCCGTTATTTTGGAATAACAAAAGAGAGACTTGAAAAGCACGGAAAAGATACCGTAATTCTTCATCCCGGACCTATAAACAGGGGAGTGGAATTATCATCTGAAATTGCAGATGGCTTGAACCAGATTATTCTTAAACAGGTAACAAATGGTGTTGCCGTTAGAATGGCTGTTCTCTATTTGTTGGGAACTTTAAACTAGAAATGAAAATTAATTTTTGGAAGTTAAATGAAAATCTTACTTAAAAATTTAAAACTTATTCACCCGGAAATTAAAAAAACTGAAACTGCAGATATACTTTTAGAAGACGGAATAATTTCTAAGATCGGAAAATTGACAGCCCCTGATATTAAGGACGCAAAAGAATATGATTTTAAAAACTGCTATGCAGCTCCGGGATTCTTTGATATGCATGTACATCTGCGCGAGCCGGGGAGGGAAGACGAAGAAACAGTTGTAACCGGGTGTAATTGTGCTGCAAGCGGCGGATTTACCGGTGTTGCCTGTATGCCCAATACCGAACCTGCAATAGATTCTGCAGAGGTTGTAATGCTAATTAAAAAAGAAGCCGCTAATCACCTGGTTGATGTTTATCCCATTGGTGCGGCAACTATCGGCAGGAAGGGGGAGCTTCTTTCACCAATGGCTGAACTGCATGAGTCGGGTGTTGTAGGTTTTTCAGATGATGGCGTTGCAATTAAAACAGCAAGCATTGTTAAGCGCGCGCTGGAATATTCGAATATGTATAAACTGCCGATTATTGAGCACTGCGAAGATGAATCACTTGCCGGCGGCGCAATGAATGAAGGGTTAAACTCAACTATGCTGGGCCTGCCGCCTGTCCCTTCGGTTGCTGAGGATTTAATTGTTATAAGGGATATTCTGCTAGCCGAATATACCGGCGGAAGAATTCATATTGCCCATATAAGTACAAAGAATGCCGTTGATATGGTTAGACAGGCAAAGAAAAAAGGAATTAATGTAACTTCAGAAGTAACACCTCATCATTTTACATTGAATGATGATGCGGTTAAAACATATGATACAAATGTAAAGATGAATCCGCCGCTCCGTACACAGGCAGATGTTGATGCAATGATTGAAGGATTAAAAGACGGCACAATAGACTGCATTGCAAGTGATCATGCACCGCATTCTCCTGAAGAAAAAGAAGCTGAGTTTGAACTTGCTCCAAACGGCATACTTGGACTTGAAACACAAGTGGGCCTTACTTTTACAGAATTATACCACAAAAAACATCTTACACTTGAGCAGGTTGTTGAGAAGCTATCCATTAATCCCCGGAAGATTTTAAATATTCCGGTTCCTCAATTTAAAGAAGGGGAGAGGGCTAACTTCACAATCTTTAATCCTGATCTTGAATGGAAATATGATTTACCCAAAACACAAAGTAAATCAAAAAACTCTCCGTTTAACGGAAGAGAGTTTAAAGGTAAGGCTCTGGCAGTGGTTAACAATAAAAAGATGTTTGCTGATGATAAGTTTACCAGTATTTAATTCATTGTGCCGCTTTGCCGGAGCTATAAGCAGCTAAAGGAACTCTTTCTGCTTTGTATGTCGGCTCTCTCAAATCATTTACAGCTCCGTTAGTCACAGACTAAAGTAGTACGGCATTTAATATCTGCCATTCATCCATTTCTTTGTCCCCGCCTATTGGTTTATTTTTACTAATCCAGTATATTTAATCAATATTCCATGAATGAACTGACCAAAAATGCTAAATGTATTTGACTATATAGCAGGCAGCCGCATATTTAAAAAATTTAAAGTGGATGAGCTGCTTTTTGTTGAATATAAATGCCTAATTGAAGAAACAAAGATCGGCATATGGTCTCACAATAACTGTCTTGTTTATGTTTTAGGGGGTAAAAAGAAATGGAAAACAAGAGATAAGGAATATTTAGTTGAAGGGGGTGAGGCTATTTTTATAAAAAAAGGGGCTTATACAGCTCATCAATATTTTGATGATGATTATTGCGCATTGCTCATCTATATTCCCGATGAATTTATTAAAAGTGTAGTTGGTAAATATTTACATGGAAAACCTGCAGTAAAACCGGGTATTCAGGAAAATCCAATAATGAGGATTCATATTGATGAATCATTACACGGCTATTTTTATTCATTATTAAGTTATTTCCCCAAACCTGTTTCACCTCCGGAAAAATTATTATATCTGAAATTTGAAGAATTAATATTTAATATCCTTTCAAACCCGGTGCACAATGAAATAGCAGAATATTTTATGCAGGTACATTCGAACAGTAAAATATCAATCCGGGAAATAATGGAAGCAAATTTTACATTTAATATGAGTTTAACTGAATATGCGAGGTTATGCGGACGAAGCCTGTCGTCATTTAAAACCGAATTCTGCTCAATATTTAAAGTACCTCCCGGAAAATGGCTTATTCAAAAACGACTTGAATATGGAAGATTTCTGCTTGAAACAACTAATAAAAGTATTACTGAAATTGCATTTGAAAGCGGATTTAAAAATTATTCTCATTTTATCCGCACCTTTAAGGAGGTATACAGCATAACACCCCTTAAATTCAAATCCTCAGCATTAACCGTACAGGATATTCTTTAAGCTTTACAGGAAATTTTTCCGCTTTTTATTTCTCTAAATTTGTTCCATCCCAAAAGCAAAATTCAGCATAAAAGCTGATAGACCAATTAATCAAATAATAACATAAGGAGTACTATGGAACAGTTAGAAAAAAAAGTTGCATTAGATGAAACCCGCCTGCATGAATTAATGCTAAAAGTTGTAACCGAAATAGGGGCTGCTGCAAATGGAGCACTATTATTACTTGGCGATAAATTGAATTTATTTAAAACACTTGCTAAAGAAGGCCCTATGACTTCAGGACAGCTTGCCGATGCCACAGGAACAAACGAGAGATTAGTAAGAGAATGGTTAAGTACACAGGCCGCATCGGGTTTTGTTGAATATGATAATGAATTAAATAATTTTTATATGACGCCGGAACAGGCTGCAGTTATGGGAGACGATGAGAGTCCCTTCACCATGACCGGTACATTTTACAGTATCTCATCTATATATCATGATGAACCTAAAGTAAGGGAAGCGTTTAAAACCGGCAAAGGTGTTGGCTGGGGAGATCATGACGGTTGTTTATTCTGCGGTGTGGCTAAATTTTTCAAGCCGCTGTATAAAAATAACCTGATAAACAACTGGATACCTGCACTTAAAGGAGTTCAGGATAAATTAACAGAAGGAATTAAAGTTGCAGATGTTGGATGCGGGCATGGCATATCTACTATATTAATGGCTGAAGCATTTCCAAATTCAGAATTTACCGGGTATGATTTTCACGAACCTTCGATAATTCATGCACGTGATTTAGCCAAAGAAATGGGATTGAAAAATGTTTCATTTGAAGTTGCCTCTGCAAAAGATTATCCGGGCAGCAAATACCAGTTTATAACCATCTTTGATGCTCTGCATGACATGGGTGATCCTGTGGGTGCTGCTGCTTATGCCCGCAAAGTGCTTGATAAGGATGGCACATTGATGGTGGTAGAGCCGTTTGCTAATGATAGTTTGCAGGAGAATCTAAATCCTGTTGGACGGATTTATTATGCTTACTCAACAATGATCTGCACCCCTAACTCTCTCAGCCAGGAGGTTGCTCTTGGTTTAGGTGCGCAGGCAGGAAAGGCAAAAATTACTGAAGTATTAAAACAGGGCGGGTTCAATAGTGTAGGAATTGCAGTTGAAACGCCATTCAACCTGATATTTGAAGCAAGGGGATAATATCATATTTGTTCATTTTTGTTCATTTCTTAATTTAAGAAAGATGACATTTTTACAAAAAAATGTCATCTTTAGTTTTAAATCAATTTCAGTGAGATCCGCCTCATTATGGGATTACGTCTCAATTATATACAATAAATATAACACCATTTCTTTTATTTTTATTCAAAATCAACAATTACAGTCCTAAGACGGGCACTATTTACTGGCACGAACGTTGACTTTCCTCATATCAAGACCCTTACATTTTTAACAGCGAGGTGAAGTATGAAAAATATAATGTTACCATTTCTTATTGTATTTGCCGGTTTAATAATAAACGGATGTTCCGATCCTGTTTCTGTAAATTCCGATCCTGTACAGGCTAATCAAGGTGCAAAAGAAGTAATAAAAATTCCTGTTGACCGGTCATTATCATCTGAAGCAGTATTCTCAGCGACAGAAATAATTGATGGAGATAAAGGAGGTAAAATAAAAATGAAAAAATTTTATTTTAGCTTCGGAAAAGAGATAGTTACTGTAAGTGCAGATGTAAAATTTCCCGCAGGTTCATTCAGCGGTAAAGAGCAAATAACTATGGAAGTAAATACAGATGAAGCTTCTGTTACCTTTACCCCTCATATGGTATTTCAAAAAGATGTAATTTTTAATTTCAGTTATGCAGGAATAAATTCAGCCGCTGTTACAGGTAGTCCGGACTTTGTTTTTCTTGATGACAACGGGAGTATTGAAAATATTAAAAGTGATGGGGTATTTGCATCCGGCTTTTCAGGTATTAGTACCTTGTTAGTAAAAAATGCTGAACTTAAACATTTCTCAAGATATGCATTTGTAAAAGATCCTGAAAACGGCGGTAATTAATAAACCGCAAATTGATTAATTTTTTAGTGGGAGTTAAGTGAAATCCGGGGTAACAGGTTATTTAGACAGAATAAATGAAATTCTACCAAAGTACTTTAGCCGGAAAGAGATAAGCGGGGTTATAGAAAAAGTACATCAGTTGATAGCTGAGGAAAATAAGCATAAAAAGCAAAATGAAATTACCGAATTAAGCCTTAGCAATATTAATTTTGTAACGTTAGTTGATTTGTCTGTTACATCTGCCGTTAAGAAATTAGGGAAACCTGAATACATTGATTTCCTGTTTGAAATAGGACAGGTAACAATTACTGCGGGTGAATTTATGTTGGCTGTTAACATCTATAATGAGATTTTACAGCAAACAAAAGATGACCGTAAATATCAGAATGTATATGCAAATGCATTGCTAAGGCTTGGTGAGATATTTAGCTTGCAGGCACAGTGGAAACAGAGCTTTAGTTATTTGCGCAAAGCAATCTTATCCTTCCGAAAACAGAAAAACTATCTTGGCAGTGCAAGATGTGAAAATATGGCGGGCACTATTTACGGCGATTTAGGGCAGCTTACCAAAGCAAAAAACCATTTCGAAAAAGCTCTCGGCTATCTGGATAAAGAATCAGGTGATTATTTTAGAGCCTCTGTTGAGGTAAACCTTGGTATAATCTGCACTATAATAAATGACTATGATAATGCATATTCGTATCTGAACCGCTCGTTAAACTTTTACCGTAAATCAGGTAACAAAAAAAGACTGGCTGAAATAAGTCATAACCTTGGAATGATACTTCTAAAAAAGAAAATGTATTCGCAGGCGCTTGAGGAATTTAATCATTGTATTGAGTATTCAATAGAGGCAGGATACCTGCAGGCACTGGAAATTGCATATACCGGTAAGGCTTTACTTTATACAAAACTTAAAGATTACTCATATGCCCAAACATTTGCCGATAATGCTCTAAAGATCTGCTGTAAAATTAATGACAGGTTATCAGTTGCCGATATATATAAAATAAAGGGTATTATAAACCGGCAGCTTAAAAAGTATTCTATTTCCGAGAACTATTTCCTTACAAGTCTCCGCTTAAACCAGGAACTTAAAAATAAACTTAACGAAGCTGAAACCAATTTTGAATTAGCCCTCCTTTATAAAGAAACCCAAAAAGATGAAGAAAGTAAAAAACTCTTAATGAAATCTTTGCGCTACTTCAGGAAAATTAAGGCTGTGGAAGAAGTGAAGAATATTGAAGAGCTGCTTTAATACATAGTTTAAGAGCAAGAGCAATCCTGCCTGTCGTAGGTAGATTGATAATACTATTTTACATTTATTGATAAATTTCTATAAATCTTCTTTGCCTACTGCTTACTGCAATTGCTTGCTGCTTACTGCAATTGCCTGGATGCCTACTGCCAACTTGCCTACTGGGTTATTTGCCCTCTCTTAAAATCTAATTTTCATTATTTATTACTCCACCGTGACAATTTTGTGATAATTTGCCTATATTTTTACAAGACCAAATCTCAAACAAAGGAAAACAATGAAAAATGTTCTCGTAGTAGAGGATGATTCGGCTATTTCCGATCTTCTTGAAATACACCTTAAAGATCTTAGCTGCACTGTAACAAAAGCTTACGATGGTGAAAAGGGTCTGGAGTTTGCTTTATCCAACCCTTATGACCTGATTGTACTTGATATAATGCTGCCCAAAGCAGACGGGCTTGAAATTCTAAAGGAAATAAGGAAGAAGGAGAACTATACGCCCGTTATGATGCTTACTTCAAAATCAGAGGAGTTTGATAAGGTGCTGGGGCTTGAATTCGGTGCAGATGATTATCTTACAAAACCTTTCGCAATCAGAGAATTTATTGCCCGGGTAAAAGCTATCTTCAGAAGAATACAGGCAATACAAAAAGAAGCAAATAACGAATCAGATATAAATATAGGCGGACTTGTTATTGAAGTTTCCAAACGCCGTGTTATACTGGATGGTGAAAGAATTGAACTTACACCAAAAGAGTTTGATCTTCTTCATTTACTTGCTGCGCATCCGGGAAAAACATATACACGCGAGCAGCTTCTTAGTACTCTCTGGGGATACCAGTACAGCGGATATGAGCACACTGTGAATTCACACATAAACAGATTGAGAAGTAAAATAGAAAATGATCTTTCCAATCCAAAATATATTTTAACTTCATGGGGTGTAGGCTACAGGTTTAATGATGTGGAAAATTTATAACATGATAATTGCAGGCAGATGATGGAGACAAACAATAAACCAAAAAGAAAATTCTTCCACAGTCTTTTCTGGAAGATTGGCGGAGCTTTTCTTGCAGTGCTTATAATATTAGGGTTGATCTACGTATATATATCCGCTTTTACTGCAGAGATGTATTTCCAGGAGGCAAACCAGAAACTTAATGCAGAAGTTGCTGCACATATTGCAGGCGAAACCAGGTTTTTTATTGATGGAAAAGTAAATGATGAAACGATAAAATCAATATTTCATAATGTAATGGTGGTTAATCCCAGTATTGAGGTATATCTTCTTGATACTAAGGGGAATATCCTTATGTATTACGCACCCGATAAAATAATTAAATTAAAAAGAGTACCGTTGGAACCGATCCATGAATTTATAGCCGATGGCGGAGATTCTTTTGTTATGGGTGCTGATCCCAAAAAAGAACATGGCGAGAAGACCTTTTCTGCTGCTAAAGTTTTTGAGGATGGTATTTTCCGCGGGTATATTTATGTTATACTTGGCGGTGAGGATTATGAGCATGCATCCCAGTTTGTATTCGGCAGTTATATTTTAAGACTAGGTTTCAGGTCTATGTTAATAAGTATTATTGCTGCTGCACTTATTGGCCTGGCTGCCCTTGCTTTTATTATAAGAAATATAAGAAAAATTGTTTCTGTAACAAGAAGATTTAAAAATGGTGATCTTAATGCCAGGATAAATCTGAAAAGCAAAAGCGAGTTAAGTGAATTTGCAGATTCTTTTAATGAAATGGCAGATACAATTGTAAGTAATATTGAAGAAATGAAAACAATGGATAACCTGCGCCGGGAGCTTGTTGCAAACGTTTCGCATGATCTTCGTACTCCGCTTGCAACTATACAGGGTTACGTTGAAACTATTCTGATCAAGACGGAATCTCTGTCGGATGAGGATAGAAAAAAATATTTGCAGACAATCCTAAGCAGTACTGAAAGATTAAAGAAACTTGTTACTGAGCTGTTTGAGCTCTCAAAACTGGAAGCAAGACAGACAAGGCCTAAACCGGAGCCATTTTCTATAGCTGAACTTATTCAGGATGTTCAGCAAAAAAATCTTATTATTGCTGAAGCCAAAAACATAAAGCTGCAGCTTGATTTTTCTTATGATCTGCCTATGGCTTATGCCGATATTGGAATGATTGAAAAAGTGTTGCAGAATCTGATTGAAAATGCTCTTAAATTCACTCCTGCTTCCGGAGTTGTTAATATAAGTCTTAAGCATGAAAAAGATAATATTCTTATTAAAGTAGCTGACAGCGGTAGAGGAATAAAAAAAGATGACCTGCCTTTTATTTTCGACAGGTATCATCAGGGATCAAGGGTTAAGATGAAAGACAATGAGGGACTGGGACTCGGACTGGCAATAGTTAAAAAGATATTGGAAGTACATCAGATAAATATTTCTGTTGAAAGTGATGAAGGGAAGGGGACGTCATTTTCATTCATAATACCTTCGTATAAAAGCAGTGTCAAAAGACAGACGCAATTAAATTAACTTTCTGCAATTGCAATACCAAATCTAAAATTCTAAATTTCAGTTGTAAATAATAAAGAGACTATCATGATTCAAAAAATAAAATGGTTTGAACGGAAATTTAATTATGATTTCCCTGTTCAGATGTTTCCGGTAATAATCGAAAGATTAAGAGGCACTCCCGCCAGACTGGAAGAAATATTAAACTCTCTTCCTAAAGAAATACTTACAAAAAAAGAGGGTGATGAATGGTCAATACAGGAACAGGCAGGGCATCTTCTTGATCTTGATGAATTACATGCCGGGAGATTTGAAGATTATAAAAATGGCTTACCTCAGTTGCGTGCTGCTGATCTTCAAAACAGGAAAACCAATCGGCCTTTTTGAAAGCAAATACCGTGAACATTTTGCTTGAGCTGCAAGAAGGCGATTCGGAGATTATGGCTATTCATCCGGGGAAATTACTCAAGATAAAACTGGAGGTTGACACCTATCCTCCGTGTCGGTTTGCTGTAGAGTCGAAATATCTTTTACACCCAATTCCCTTTGC
>JAWOJF010000291.1:0-5702 GCA_046481785.1 Ignavibacteriaceae bacterium
AATTTTTTTAACCTGTCCTGTAGATTTCAACTGGTTAACCATCTCAAAGGAATAGTCATTCCCTCTAAAAGGCAGAAAGACAGTTATGTTTGGAGACATTGAACCCTTTAAAAATATTTCCTCTAAATTTACTGAGTTTTAATTCTTATATCTAATAATTTCATAAAATGTAGAGACGCCCCGCTGGAGCGTCTGAGAAACGACAACCTTATTATAACGAAAACCTTTTTTTATCACTGTCCCTATAAGGTTATCTTTTAAATTATCTTATTTTGTTATTTATTTTCATCCGTTCTCAGACGCCCCGGCGGGGCATCTCTACAAAGATAAATCCTGTTATTACAAAAAGTAATAACATAAAGATGACATCTTTAGATGAAAGTTATTTAACTGTAAACGATTGTTCAGCTAAAATCTGGTTTCCGGCTGCATTCATTACCATAACATTATATGTACCGGCGGCTATATTTTTAAAGGATGTAGTTACATTTGCGTTACAAACACAGTTGTCATTAATTGATGCAGCTCTGTTTACTTTTAACTTCAACTGGCTTCCGGTTATTTCCGTATCAAAAGTAATCCTTGCATTACAGTATGTCCTTACATCCATTGTTGCAAAAACAAGATCCCCCTGCTGGTATACCTGCAGGTTATCTGCTGTTTCTCCTGTAAAAATATTGGGGTCAGTTATTTCGGTTTCATCTTTGCATGGTGCCTGGTTAAGGGATGCGGTTTCAATTTCTTTTGTTGACGAACATGCTGAAATGAATAAAGAAGTAAACAAAATTAAATAGAGATAACGCATTGTATTTTCCTTTTTATTGTTTGAAATTCTGGCTGGTGCAAAATATACTTAAATCATGATTATTCATATAATGGAGCTAACAACAGCAATTACGGTGATTCTGCAATTACTTTATTAATTCATTATATATGTCTACTGTTCTGTCGGTAATCCCCTCCAGGTCAAACTTTTCAACAGCTCTTTGTCTTGCAGCAATGCCAAATTTATCTCTGGTTTCCTGAGATTTGATTAAAAGTTCTATCTTTATTTCAAGATCGGCAGCGTTTTTATTTTCAAACAAATATCCTGTTACACCATCAACTGTAATATCCAGTATACCATCAGAGTTTGAAGCAACCGAAGGGATACCCATTGCCAGTGCTTCTGCCAGTGCAATTCCAAATGCTTCTGCGTGGGAGGGAAAAACAAAAATATCCATTGCGGCAAGTACCTCGGGGATATCGCTTCGGAAACCGGAGAAGATAATATTTTTTAATCCATGGCTTTCTGCAAGTTTTTTTATAGTTTCTTCATAAACACTTTCACCACGACTAGCTTCCCCAACAATTAAAAATTTAAGATTGTTGTATTTTGAAGAAAGCTTTTTTGCTGCCTCTAAAAATTGTTCATGTCCCTTTCCGGGGCTGAACCGTGCAAGCATTCCAATTAATATTTCATTCTCCGAAATACCGAATTCTTTTCTTATTTTTTTATTGTCAACATTCTCCGGGTTAAATCTTTTAATATCTATTCCATTGTGAAGTATAATAATTTTATCTTCTGTTAAAGGAACTGTCTCGAGGAGATTTTTCTTAATAACCCGGCTTATAGCCAGCGCAAGTGTTACATTACTGTAAATCCATTTGTGAAGAATATCCTTCTTTTTAATAAATGAGCCAAGTTGTTTGGTGAGAACTACCGGTATTCTCTTTTTTAATATTGTTAATGCGGGAACGATTAACCAAAGATCTTTTGAAAACTGTGTATGTATAAGGTTGTATCCGCCTCTTCTTAAAATTGAATATAACCTTAAGGTTGAAAAAGGATTGAAGTAGCCCGACATCTTTACAGGATGGATAATTAGTCCCAGATTGTTAGCTTCGATATGTATTCGTGATTCTTTAACACAGAGAAGTTCAACCCTGATATTTCTTTTTAAAAGCTGCTTAACTGCAGTAAGAGTGTACATCTCCATACCGCCCCAGCTTTTAGACAAACAGGAATACAGAATTTTCATATCAATAGATTTTTTTCAGTCTTGCATTTTTGAAATAATGAAGGAGGATTTCATCAAAAAGGTGTCCTCTTTCAGCCATTACAGCAGCTCCTATCTGGCACATGCCTGCACCATGTCCCCACCCGGCTCCTCTTATTATAAATCTTTGAGGAACCTCTTCAACTATATCATATTTTTCAATTATAATTGCCGAACTGTAAAGGTGTGTCTGCGACAGGATCTTTCTTATCTCAAGTTCTTTCCCGATAATCATAGTTCTCACTGAACCTGTTATCTTTAATTTAATAATTCTTGATGAATAGCCCCTTTCAACCGGGACAAGATCTATTATATCGCCAAAATTAATCCCGGACTTTTTCCGGATCAGTTCAGATAATTCATTCTGGGTGTATTCTATTTTCCACCTGTAAAAATCTTTTGTCTCCTGGTCATAATCAATAAGAATCTGGGAAAGTATTTTCTTGTCATTAGTATTGCAGAATGCAGCGGGATTTCCTTTTATCCACCTGGCGGCGTTTTCTTCCTTAGAGAAATCAAGGTTGTAATTTTCAGGTTCAAATTTATAATCAATTATAGAAGAAAGGTACTCATGTTTAACAGGTTCCCATACATTTTCAAAAGACTCTGTAACACCACCGCATGCCTTTGAATATCTGGTATCACATATAGTGTCGTTATTTATTAAAACCAATCCCTTTGTGTGTTCAACAGCTCTTCGTGCCATATCTGTAAAAATTTTTGTTATTCCCTGGTAGCGCTGGCAATGGTCATCTGCACAAACATCAAAAGATGTATGGTCATCCCGGTTATACCATTTTATTATTTCCCCGGTATCTTTATCCGCATTTAATTTATCTTCCTGCTGATTAAGACCAGTATCTGTTTTTGATTTTATTATTTGCGAAAGAATCCAGCTTCTTGAAACTATAGAGTGTGCCATCAAAAGCTGCAGTGCGCTTTTAGAGCTCATTTCTGAAGAGATAACAGAAGTAAGATAATTTTCAAGTGGAATAATATTTATTACAGTAATTTTTCCATCTTCTTTTAACAGCTTCAATAAACCACTGAACCTTTGTTTCTCTTTTCTTTGCCAGTGAAACTGAATGCCAATTGTAACGTCTTTAATAAGAAATGATTCAATACCGGGTTCCTGGGGTTTAAAAATTATCTCGTTGGTAACTTCAAGTTTTTCGGTTCCCCTTTTTATTAATATTTTATCATTAAGAACTTCGGCTGAAAATCTTCCACTGAAGCTTTGTTTTAATCCCGGAGATTTAAAATCACCATGAAGTTCAAAGTTTATATGCTTCTCAGATAATATTCCGATACTTATATCCGGTTCCCTGCTAATAGTAATCATTAAGTTTGCTGTATTGTTAAGAAATAATCCTGTTTTCCACATTCAAAATATAAGAATTAAGTAGTAGAAATTATAAGGATTTACGGTTACATAATTGGTAATTTTACCGAATATTTATAATTTGAATAAAGGTATTAAATAACAAAATGATGAAATTTTATGAAAAAATCACAAACAAAGGTTGTTAATATTATTGGTTTTCCTATGGATCTTGGTGCTGACAGGCGGGGGGTTGATATGGGGCCCTCAGCAGTAAGAATTGCAGATATTGCACCTAAACTTGAAAATCTGGGTTATAAGGTTATTGACAGCGGTGACATTAATATTCAGATACCCGAAAAACAAAAAGTATTGAACCCTAAACTTAAATATCTGAGTGAAATACTTAAAACCTCATTAAAACTGGCAAGAAAAGTTGAACGGGTTCTTGAGAAGGGGCAATTTCCTCTTTGTCTCGGCGGCGATCATTCTATGGCAATTGGGTCAGTTGCCGGTATTTCTTCTTATTGCAGAAAACATAAAAAGGAGTTAGGCATTATATGGATTGATGCACATGCAGACATGAATACTGATGAGACAACACCTTCCGGCAATATACATGGTATGCCGCTGGCTTCTGCATTGGGAATCGGTAATGAAAAACTAGCTCATTTTTATGGTTTTTCTCCTAAAGTAAAACCTAAAAATTGCGTTTTAATTGGCATAAGAAGCATTGATGCAATGGAAAGACAGACTATTAAAAAACTGGGGGTTACTGTTTATACAATGTCAGATATAGATAAAATAGGTATTCACAGGGTGATATCAAAAGTATTAAAACATTTTAAGGAAACTGTTGACCATCTTCATGTAAGTTTTGACCTTGATAGTGTGGATCCCACTGTAGCCCCCGGGGTTGGAACTCCGGTTCCGGGCGGTTTGAGTTTCAGGGAAGCTCATCTTTTGATGGAAGCTATTGCCGAATGCGGGTGTATGTCTTCACTTGAAGTTACAGAAGTAAATCCTATCTTAGATGATAAAAATAAAAGCGCTATATTCGCTTCTGATGTTATTGCATCAAGTATGGGTCAAAGGATTCTTTAACAATGTAAGATTAAAATTGAACAGCAACTCACTTTCTATTTATCTTTTATCAATATTTGTAATTTTACTGCTGCTTAGAATTACGGGCCTACTGGAATTCAGCATAATTGAACTGTCAGGTTACGTACTGATTTTCTATGGTGCCGCTGCAGTATTTAAATCATTAGGAAGAGAAAAACAAGTTTCGCTTTTTTCAGGCACAATAATATTTTTTGCAGGCTTATTGCTTTTTCTTTCTGCCAATTTTGATTTCCCCTCAGTAAGCAGTTTAATTCTACCTGCCTTTTTATTCATCATTGGTGCAGGTTTTTTTATGCTTTTTATTGATGAGCCGTCCAATGCAGTTTTATTTATAGCAGCGGCTGCTTTTATTCTGATGGGCATTGCTTTTACAATTCTTATGGGAACTTTAGAGATTGGATCTTTCTTAAAATCTGTCTGGATAGTAACCAAACAATACTGGATTGTTTTAGTAATTGTATTAATAGCTGCGTTGCTTTTGCAAAAAAGAGAATAAAATATTGTCGTGCGACCGAATCTGGTCGCACTTTACCTGGTACAGTTTAATTTCCATTTATTTCAACAGCATCATTTTATTTACCTGTTTGTATGAGCCGGATCTCAATTCATAGAAATATACACCGCTGGGCAAATTTGCTGCATTAAAGTATATGGTGTATTCCCCGGGCACTTTTACTTCGTTTATAAGAACAGCAAGTTCATTCCCCAGTATATCATATACCTTTAAGGTTGTAAAACCTGTTCCGGCAACCGTATACTTTATGCTGGTAACAGGGTTAAAAGGATTTGGGAAATTTTGAGCAAGAGAAAATGTCAGCGGAATTTCTGATTCATCTTCAATTCCGGTCAGGATATTATATCTTGATCTGGCATTGGCAATATAGTTTCTAAGGGCTTCCAGTCCCGGTCCTGCAGTTACAGCAAAGGCAGTACTTATTGATCCGTTTGCGGGAATTGTAAAAGGGCCGCCTGAAATAACGTGCGATATATCTCCGGGTCCTGCTTGTGCTTTACCAACACCGCTTGAAATTGCCTGAAATTTTTCTATACTGGAGAAGCCGTCATATATCTGAAAACCACTATCTCCCGCATTTGCAATTGCCCAAAAGCCATAACTTTCGGAAGAGACTAATGCTGTTCCAACATAAGTATCAGGGTTGCCGCCGGGATGATAAACATATCCAAGTTTTCCCACATCATCAAAAGCAGTCCTGTCA
>JAWOJF010000342.1:0-3185 GCA_046481785.1 Ignavibacteriaceae bacterium
GTTTGATTGAATATCAACTCTCCTCACATCACCGTCATTCTCAAGCAAATAAAGCTTCTCAGTTACCGGATCATATGTAACCCTCACTGCGGTTCCACCTATGGCTGCAACCTGTCTTATTGTTATATCTGAGCGATTAGATGAAGGCTGGGCAAAACCGGTTGAGATAATTGTAATTAAGCAAAGAAACAAAACACAGAACATCTTTTGGAAAAATCCACGCATAGCTGTACTCCATATTATTATGAAATTAATTATGGGCTAAAAGGACGATTGAGTTTTTGAATATAGGGATTATTTTAATATTATAATAATCTTATGAGGCTTGGATGGCATCAATCATAGGAAGGTTTATTCACTTGAATTTTATCTTTTAGATTTTATTACATAAAGTAATGCAAAACACATTAGAAATTTATCCGAATAAAAGTCTTACAATAAAAACTGCAGCAAGAATACCCGCAATATCAGCGATAAGCCCTGCAGGGAGTGCATGCCGGGTATTTTTAATATTTACTGAACCAAAATAGACTGCAAGGACATAAAAGGTAGTTTCTGTACTGCCGTAAAATGTAGAAACCATTATGCCAAGGATTGAATCGGGGCCGTGGACGGACATTATTTCTGTCATAATGCCCAGGGAGCCGCTTCCTGATAACGGACGCATCAAGGCCATTGGCAGCGCCTCTGCCGGCATCCCTATAAAATCAGTTATTGGACTCAGAACAAATATCAACCATTCCATTGCACCGCCGGCACGGAAAATTCCGATTGCCAGAAGCATTGCTACAAGATAAGGAATAATTCTTATTGCAACATTAAATCCTTCTTTTGCTCCCTCTACAAATGACTCGTATATACGCACCTTTTTTAGAGCACCATATCCAATAAATAAAAATATCAGAAGTGGAATGGCAATAGTAGAAAATATTTGAATTATATTCTTAAATAATTCAGGAGATATGAAAGAAAATACAGTACCTGCGCCTGTAAAAATAAAAAACGAAACTGCCAGTATTATTAACAACAGGGCTAAAAATAATTTTGCATTTCTCTTCAACCAAATTCCAAACCCCGCCTTTTGTGCAGAAAATTTTTCCATGATCTTTACTGCGGTTAATCCTATAACTGTTGCACAGAAGGAGCCGAATAAAGATGTACCAATAATAATTGCAGGATCGGAGCTTCCGGCAGCAGCGCGCACTGCAATGGCAGTAGCCGGTATTAGAGTCATTCCCGCAGTATTTATTGCCAGGAATGTTATCATAGAATTTGTTGCAGTACCTTTATTGGGGTTAAGTTTATCAAGCTCCTCCATCGCTTTTAATCCGAATGGTGTTGCTGCATTACCCAGTCCCAGCATGTTTGCAGATATGTTCATAATTATTGAGCCCATTGCCGGATGATCTGAAGGAACTTCAGGAAATAATTTTTTTGTAACGGGTTTTAATGCATTGGCTATTTTTGCTATAAGCCCAGCTTCTTCTGCAACTTTCATTACACCCAGCCATAAAGCCATAATTCCAATTAAGCCCAGTGCTATTTCTACAGCTATAGCGGCATAACCAAATGCCGCATTAGTAATCTCTTTTAATTTAAGAAAGGATACTTCTTCCAGTACTATCTGTGCGGCAGCGGCAGAATCTGAAATAAAGTCCAGTCCCCTGACCGAACCTGTTATATCATCTTCTTTACCTGAAGCAGCTGCAATATTTCTCCATATCTCAGGAGCGGCACTGTTAACTGTAAAAAAAAGTGTTGTTTTATTTGAACTGCTATTGTGTGAAATTTTTGAGGGAATTGAGAGATCGGTTTTAAGGCTGTCTTTATATACTGTGTTAAAATCCCCGGCTTTTATTTTTATTTCGGCATCGTAAGTTTTGTCACTTTCTTTGCTGAATGAAGATCCGAGTTCTATAGTTACATCAATAGCTTTGCCGTTGCTGTATTTATTCCGGCTTTGATTAACGAGATCGGTAGAAACTGCAGCTCCAATCCCCAGAAACAGAAGGCCAAGCCAGACATAATTAAGCATGGAAGAATCCTCGTAATTTTAGTGCAGAGTTTTTTAGTACAGAGTATTTTTTTATTATAGAGTATTGTGTATTGAGTATTGAGACATAACTTTATAACCTTACGCTTATTTACATTGTACCATATACTCTATGCCTTATATTACTTAAGTACAGTAATTTCTTTATGGAATGGAAAGGCATGGTTTTTTTTATTATTTGCAGCAATTATTCTTACTATGTGTTTACCGGCCTTTACACCAGGTATAGAAACTGAAAGTAATGCAGGATTACTTTCAGAAAGCGTAAAATTTAGTACTGCAGAAGAATCGAAATAAACAAATACAGATGCGGGATCAATTCCTGAGGAATCGGAAATTAAAAAATTAAATGTCTGATCCCCTTCAACAAAGGATGAATCTTCATCCGTAAATTTTATTTCCGGAATTCCGGCAGCAAAATATCTTGCAAGCCCTCTGAATATTCCCCATGCCTCTATCCGGTTGAACTCCTCAATTGCAAGTCTTTTTTCTTCATGTGTATTGGTATGGAAACCGCATTCAACAAGTATGGAAGGAATTTGAGTAACTCTTAATACCGAGAAACCCTGGCCGGGATAAATCATATAATCTGAATAAGTACCGTCAAAAGATTCCGGACCGCCGGAATTGCGCATTGCATAAGCTAAGTCCCTTTGTACATATCTTGCCATATCTCTCTCGGAAGGTTCATATTCGTAATCTGTTTCTTTTGCATGATAATAAGTAGCAGTGTAGTTAGTCCAGTTATTACCCGAATCAGCCGGAGCGTTATGGTGAATACTTATAAAAATATCCGCCCCGCTTCTATCAGCCATATATGATCTTTCTTTTAAGTCTACTGTGGCATCTGTAGAGCGTGACATAATAACAACAGCCCCTGCTTCAAGTAAAAAATCTCTAAGTGCTAAAGCTACATTTAAATTGGCGTCCGCTTCAACTGTTATTCCCTGGTAGCCTTTATTTCTCCTGTCACTACCGCCATGCCCAGGATCTAAAAATATTTTTTTTCCTTTTAGATATGGAGAATATTTAACAATAAATTGTTTTTTCTTTTCAGGATTTCTGAACTCTGCCGGCAGCTCATAATATACTACAGACCCGGAATAACAGCCTGCCAGGGCTAATCCTGTTA
>JAWOJF010000041.1:0-15623 GCA_046481785.1 Ignavibacteriaceae bacterium
TTTGCTGATCTTTCAAGTATATAAGAAACTGCCTGTTTAAAATCCCCGCCGCTCCATTCAAGTTCATATGAGTTACTGAGCAGATTTATATTTAATTCAGGTGCACGCGCCAGGATGGGAGCATCTGATCTCACATATTGAAGGTTATTTGAAGCAACAATAGCCTTCCGGTTGTTTATAAACTCATCGCCGCTCTCAAAGTTAAGTTGTGTTATTACATAAGAACTGTCAGACCGGAAATTAAGATAATTACGGTTATTAAAACATGATTCAATAGAGTTGTTAAAGTCGATAAACCTTAGAAGTTCCACCAGGTAAGATTTTGACTGATCATCAACTGCAAATTTAAAAATAAAATCTCCGGGCTCTAAAAATTCATCCAGTTGATATTTGGCAAAAAGTACACCGTTACAATATAAATAAAGCTTATCTTTTTCTCTGGAGAAAAGTGCAGCTATATGATACCACGCTTTTTTACTTGTAAAATAGGGAGACAGATACTCAAGATTTCTTTCAGAGCTTGCTGAAAGCATCTGAAATTCATTTGTTGAAAGTTCAATTTTAAAATCAGGGAAATTTTTGTTGGTTATTTTTAACAATGAAATATTTGCATCATTGGGTTTTATCCAGAATTCGGTCAGCAGATTTTGAACTTTTATCTCCGGTAAAGATATTTCAAACTGAGAATGTTTCCCTATCTGCAGAGCCCTGCCTGCGTTTTTTTGCGTTTTAAAGAACCTGAGATTAGATACAATCAGGTTATCCTCACTTCGTGCAGACAGATACCCCAATACTTTTTCTTTATTCTTGAATACTCCATAAAACTTTAATGAGGCATTTAAATTATTATCAGACCTGAATGTAAAAAGAAGCTGAAAAAAATCCTCAGGGTAAAGCAAAGAATCACTAAAATCTATTTCAGCTTTTAATGCGGGTACATCAAGGGCATCAAGAAAAGAAGAAGAGATAATAAGCTTAGAACTTCCATATACAGACTTAAACTCAACTTTATTAAGATTTAATCTATCAGGCAGAATATAGATTTCCAGCCTGTCAGCAGAAGGGAATTTTTTGTTAGCTATTAAAGATATTTCAAAACTTGAATTCTGAGGGATGAATTTCGGAGAGATTAACTTATAGCTATCCTCAGAATTTTTACCCCAAAGGGAGCAAGCGACTAACAGAAAAACTAATATTTTAGGGAAAACCATAAATTAGCCCTATAGTCCTAAGCATAGCATATAAAAAATAAGAACTAAATATCTTTAGTGCAACTATTTATACCCTCTAAGGAAATTAATTCTGTCCTGTACCTGACTTACAGGGACCAGGAGTTTATCTTTTCCATAGATGGCTTCTTCCCTGTTAGAAAATGCTAATTCATAATCTTTGCTCATAACAATAGCTTCTTCAGGGCACACATCTTCACAAAAACCGCAAAAAATGCATCTAATCATATTAATTTCAAACTTTTCCGGGTATCTTTCTTTCTCAGCGGGGGTCTCAGCCGCCTGAATTTCAATAGCCAGAGCCGGGCATACACGTGAACATAATCCGCAAGCCACACATCTTTCTACGCCGTTCTCTTCCTGAACAAGTACCGGCCTTCCCCTGTATGATGCAGGCGGAATAAACTTTTCTTCCGGATATTTCAATGTAAATTTGGGTTTAAACATACTCTTAAGTGTTAAAGATAAGCCCTTCACTATTTCCGGAATATATATTCTTTCCCAGAATGTTAAATCTTTTTCTCTTTTTTTAACTGCCATTAAAACTCCAGTTTTAAGTTAAAAGTGAATCTGCTGAAACTTTTAACTTGTTATAATCCAAAAATCATTATCAATAAAGCTACCCAAACCAGATTTATTAATGATAAGGGGAACATTACTTTCCAGCCTAAATTCATCAGTTGATCATATCTGAACCTTGGTAAACTCCATCTAACCCATATAAAGAAGAATAAAAGAGCCGCAACTTTTACAAAGAAGGAGGCTATTTGTATTCCTTTTGTTACACCTTCTGAAAAGCCTAATGTTTCAATATATGGAACCTGCCAGCCACCCAGGTATAATGTAACTATAAGGGCGCTTGCTATAATCATATTGGCATATTCTGCAAGAAAAAATCCTGCAAACTTCATACTGCTGTATTCAGTATGAAAACCGCCTACTAGTTCAGGCTCTGCTTCAGGAAGATCAAAAGGAAGACGGTTTGTTTCCGCAAATGCTGATACAACGAAAGTTATAAATCCTATCGGCTGAAGCACGGCATTCCACATCCACCCGTACTGCGCTTCAACTATAGCTATGGGCCTTAGCGATTCAGCCATCAGAAGCACACCAGCTATTGAAAATCCCATTGAAATTTCATAAGAGATCATCTGGGCAGATGCTCTTATTCCTCCCAATAATGAGTACTTGCTTCCGGAAGACCAGCCGGCAAATGTAATTGCATAAACGCCAAGAGATGTTAAAGCAAGAACATAAAGGATACCCATATTTACATCTGCTACAACTAATGAAATATTATACCCGAAAAGAGTAATATCGGGACCAATTGGAATTACTGCATAAGTTGTAAATGCAACAAATAAAGCAATAATTGGAGCTAGTGTATGAATTGGCTTATTTGCCTGGTTAGGAACTATATCTTCTTTTAATAAAAGCTTTAATACATCAGCAAAGGGCTGCAGAATACCTTCCCATCCCACGCGATTCGGACCGAGGCGGTTTTGAGCCCATGCACTTACTCTCCGTTCAAAATAAACGAGGTATGATACCGTAATAAGAATTACATTGGCAACAACCAAAATTTTAATTAAGCTTACAATTACTATTTCCCAGATACTCATTTATTAAAATCTCCGGATTAAACCTTTTCAGTGAATACACCTGATTCAACAGGCCTGGTTAATTTTAACATTACTCCTTTACTTCCTACCACATCGTAATCAAGGCCGCTGAATTCAACAACTGATTTAGCTATATCGGCAAAAACCTCTTCTGCCATATTATATTTAATTTTATGCCCCATAACACCGGCAAGAGATATAAGAATTTTCCAGGTAGCTCTTGCATCGTGCCTGTTTTTCTTCGCCCATCTGTCAAACGAAGTTCCAAACTTATCAAGCCTGCTTAAGGACATGCCGTCAAGAGCCCTGTCACTGTCTACAGTTTCTACGGCAGGCCTTATCCTCTGAACTCTTCCCTGGAAGTTAACCACTGTTCCGTTTTTTTCGGCATAAGTTGCGGCAGGAAAAACAATATCTGCAAGTGAGGCTGTTTTATTCATGTTTGAAGCATGAACAATTAATAGATCAAGTTTATGAAGAATATTCTGCAATTCAGGATTTGCTGAAACAAGGTCCTCTTCAATTACATAAAGGGCTTTTATTTTCTTTTCATTAATTCCTTTGATTATCCCATCAAAGGTTAAACCATTTTTGGATGGTACAGCACCAACCAGTTCTGCACCCGCTGTATTTGGAGTCATATCATCCCTGCGCAGAAGATCATCACCAAAAGAAAGATTTATGTGCTTTAAGAAATCTATATTATCAGAGCCAATAACAGATTTTGCAAACTTTGCAAATACATAATTATCTTCACATGTTGCATATGGAGATGCTATAAAAGCAATTTCATTTTTATTAAAAACTTTAAGTTTATTAGCTGCATATGTAAAGGCCTCGTCCCACTCTAATCTTGTTAATGAGCCTTCTTTTTTTATATATGGTCCGTTAACCCTGTCTTCAGCATTAATAAATTTAAAAGTTTCTATCCTGCCGTAATCACACATCCAGTAGCTGTTAACATCTTCATTCAGGCGCGGAGTAAGCCTTAATACTTCATTATTACGAACCCACATTTCGATATTACATCCTCTTGCACAGCCCTGGCAAACTGAATCTGTAGCGGACATATCCCAGACACGTGCTCTAAACCTGAAATCACGGTTTGTTAATGCACCAACCGGACAAATGTCAGTTACATTTAATGAATAAGGATTATCAAGCTCTTCACCCGGGTAGGTGACAATTGTTACGCGGTCTCCTCTTTTTACAAAAGTTAATTCGGGATCTTTGGCAATTTCATCGCAAAAACGGATACAGCGTGAACAGGAAATACATCTCTCTGCATCAAACATTACATAGGGCCCAAGCGGCACACGTTTATCCTTGTGAACTTTTTCTTCTGTAAACTTGCTTTCACCAACAGAATGAAGATAAGCATAATCCTGCAGTTTACATTCGCCTGCCTCATCGCAAATGGGGCAATCAAGCGGGTGATTTATCAAAAGAAATTCCATTACTGCATTTCTGGCTGATAATGTTTTTTCCGATTCACTGTGAACCACCATACCTTCAGCGGCTAATGTTGAACAGGCTATCATCAGCTTTGGCATCTTTTCAATTTCAACAAGACAAACACGGCAGTTACCTGACACACTAAGACTGGGATGCCAGCAGAAGTGAGGTATAATAATTCCATGGTCTTTGGCAGCCTCAATAATTGTCTGGCCCGGTTTGAATTCTAATTCTTTTCCATTTAAAACAAATTTTGGCATTTCAATCCTTAATACCGTTAAACATAAAAATAATGATTGGGTATGAATTCATACAACAATACAATTCATTCATCCATACAGATTAAACAAGAACTTTATACTTTTCAAAATACTTTTCGGAAAACTCACCAATTTTCCTGTAAGCCTTTTCCAGAATTACTTCGGGCGGAAGGAAAACAACTCTAAAATGATTTGTACCCGGTACCTGCCCAAAACCAGTACCCGGAACAACAACAACACCTGTTTCTTTAAGTAATTCAGCTACAAAATGATTATCCGGCTTCGGCAGATTATGCAGTTGAGGAAATGCATAAAAAGCTCCTTCGGGTCTTACACAGGAAATCCCCGGAATATTATTAAGCATTTCTACTGTTAAATCTCTTCTTCTTGTAAGTTTTTTATTAACTTCTATAAGATGGGACTGGTCACCGTCAAGTGCGGGAGCAATTCCATACTGTTCAGGATGGTTTGCAGACAGCCGGGCTCTCAACAGTTTATTTATTGCCTCAACATAATCGCTTAAAATATTTTTATTACCGCTTACAACTCCCCATCCTATTCTGAATCCCGGTACCAGGTAGCTTTTAGACAAACCGCTGAAAGTAACCATTGGCACTTCGCTGTTAAGAGAAGCAATTGATGTATGTTTCTGCCCTTCGAATAAAAGCTTATCATAAATTTCATCGGCAAGAATTACAAGGTTATGCTCTTTTGCTATCTCAATTATCTGATTTAATGTTTCCACACTGCAGTTTGAGCCGGTGGGATTATTAGGGTTAATTATAATGATAGCTTTAGTTTTATCATTTACTTTGCTTTTTATATCTTCAATATCCGGCTGCCATCCATTACTCTCATTAAGGTAATAAGGATTTTCATGATTCTGCAGTTTGCTTGCAATAGCAGTATATAACGGGTAACCCGGGGTGGGTGTAAGAACATTCTCACCTTCATTAACAAGAGAAGTCAGGCAGATATCAATAGCCTCACTTGCACCGGTAGTAATAAAAATGTCACGTATATTTTTAATGCCTTTTCTTTCAGCATCCCTTTCCACAGCATCAATTGCGGTTTTAATTCCGGAAGAAGGAGCATAACCATTAAAATTTTTCAGCATTGCGTTATAAGTTGCTTCCACCATATGCTTAGGCGGAGCAAAATCATAAAGGTTCGGATCCCCGATATTAAGATACAACATTTCTTTACCTGACTTTGCAACTTCACTTGCAAGTACTACAATATCACGTATTGCGTATGTAATGTTTTCAGTTCTTTTTGCGGGAATTATCTTTTTTATAGTCATTAAAGATTCTCTAAATTTAGGCTGCAGTTTTTAATAAAGCATTCTTAGATTTAATAATAACTTTAATAAATGAGTTCTCATCAAGCAAATCATTTGCGAGTTCTATAATATCTTCTCTTGTAACAGCATCAATATTTTTTATTACCTCATCGGTGGTTTTTATCCTGTTATGATAAAGCTCTGACTGAGCCATCCTGATCATTCTGTTGGAAGTATTCTCAAGACTCAGGATCATATTTCCTTTCAAAGATTCCTTAGCTTTTTTAAGCTCTCTTTCAGAGATCTTATTTTCTCTCATTTTTTTCAATTCTTTATTAACAAGCACCAATGCTTTGTCCATCATCTTTTCATTGGTAGAAAAATAAACACCAAAAGATGAAATGTCATAAAAAGAATTTAAAAATGCATTGATCTGGTAGGCTATGCCGTTTTTTTCTCTAACTGATTGAAATAATCTTGAACTGCTGCCATCACCAAGAATCTGCGTAAGCAAAGCAGCTATTACTCTTTTTTCACTTTTATAGCCGAATGTTGATTTTCCCATAATGGCATGTACCTGCTGAATCTCTTTTTCAATCAGTTCAATTTTTGCCGGGACTGCTAAAAGAGGGCTCTGTTTTCTTCTACCGTTTATTATACCCAGGTTTTTAGTTACGTATTTTTCAGTATAGTTTATAATATCTTCATGTTTTACAGCACCTGAGGCAGAAATCAGAAGTCTGTTATAACCATATTTTTCTGCAACAAAATTAAACAGATCGGGTTGGGAAAAACCTTTAACATTTTTTTCAGTTCCAATTATCGGCAGGCTTAAAGAACTTCCTGCAAATAATATCTCTTCAAATTTATCAAAAATCAATTCTTCGGGGTTATCTTCAATATCATAGAGTTCATCAACAACCACACTTGCTTCTTTTTTTATTTCCGCAGGTTTAAATGCGGGATACTGTATCATATCGGAGAGCACGTCAAATGTTTTTTCAAGATGATTGCTTAAACCTCTGCCGTAATAACATGTATGCTCTTTTGAAGTAAAAGCATTGAGATATCCGCCGTATGATTCAATTTCAGTGGCAATTCTTTTTGCCGATCGTTTCTGAGTTCCTTTAAAAAGCATATGCTCAATAAAATGGGTTATTCCGTTCGATGCAAAACTTTCATCCCGCGATCCAACATTAAACCAAAAGCCTAAGGAAAAGGATCTTACATGTGGAATATTTTCTGATAAAATTCTGATTCCGTTAGGAAGGACTGTTTTTTTATACTGGTTCTGGTAATTCATACCGATGGTAATTATGGTAATTTTTGTAAAAAATGGTTAAAAACGCTTTCAAATATAGAGAAATGGGCATAGGTAGTCAAGGAAAGCAAATATCAGGGATTTGTATGTTTTAGCCCGTTTTTATAGTATTTAAGCTCTATTTACCGCAACAGGATCATCTTCTTTGTATTGCGGTAATCACCGGCTTTTAGTGTATAAAAATATACCCCGCTTGTAAGATAGTATTACTAAAAGCTGAATAAAATTAACATCTTCATACAAGATGTCATCTTTAGGTAAGGTTTATCTAAAACTAACCTGAATACTTGCAGCAATATTACGAGGAAGGCCCGGCTCTATATATACAGGTATACCGTTAACATAATCGGGGTTAATGAATGCGGATGCGGTGTACTTTTTATCAGCAATATTATAAATATTTACAAAACCTCTTAAGTAAATATGTTCTGTTAATTTTATATCATCATTCATTCCGATTGAAGCATTTAAGATATTATAGGAGGGGACTTCAATTGTATTTGCATCATCAACAAAATATTTACCGACATAACTAAAATTTAGACCTATATATAAGCTGCCGGAAAATGAAGGAGAATATTTTACTCCCGCATTAAAAAACATATCCGGTATGCCGGAGCTTTTATTCCCGCTGAAGTCACCGGTTTTACCTGGTTTTCCATAATGAACAGAATCAACAAGGTACTCATCATATTCACTGGATGAAATAGTAAATGCGCCATTAAGAGATATCCCATTATTCATCAGAAGGTTAAGGGATGTTTCCAGCCCGGTTCTTCTTGTTTTTCCGGCAGTAAAATAAAATCTTCCGCCGCTGTAAGGAATAATATCATTATTTATACTGATATAATATGCAGCAACATCATACGAAAGAGCATGAATAAAACCGGTATGCCCAAAGTATAGGATGTGTTTTGTTCCTGCCTCAAATGTCCGGGAGGTGATTGGTTCAAGCAGTGGGTTTAAATGATAGATAGTATCCTGTCCCAATGCAGGAGAAGGATTAGTTTCATTTCCGGCGGGTACCTCTACTCCCCCGCCGAGATTAAAATATACAGAATGAACCGGCGAAAGGGTATAAACTATACCTGCTTTAGGGGTAAATTTTTCAAATGATTTGTCCTGCAGTCCGGGGGCGGGATCAAAAAAACTTTCGCTATAATATGTAACATTATCATATCTTCCTCCAAGGTAAAGACTTACCCTTTCACCAAATTCAATTTCATTCTGTAAGAAAACACCAAAGGTATTAGCCCCTTCCCTTTTATTATCTCTCAGTTGATCACCTCTGCCATTGACAGCAGATAGAGAATAAAATAATATTGCGCCATCCTGGTAAGCCTCATCAAGTCCTGCCATAATATGATTCCGAATGCCGGGTAAAACCTGCGCAGTATTCCTGAAAATAAAATTACCGCCTACATGGTAACGGGTAAAATCGCGGAATGTATTACGTTCTGACCGCTGCAGATATTTAGGATTTGCATATACTGTTGCAGAAATATTGTTGTTATCATTAAGCTGATGATCAAGTGAGAGGCCAATTCTGCCGGAGCGGTTAAATCTTCTTTCATCACGCTGAAGGTAAACCGGATATGCCTGAGAAGCATCAGCGTTAAACTGAGCCAGGCTAAGCGGCCCGGGAATATGAAAAACATTACTGGTACCTGATAAATATATTCCCAGCCTTGATTTCTCTGCCAATGGTGAAATAATATTCAGGTTTACAAGCAGTCTGCTGCTTGCCGAATGTTCTCTCCAGCCTTTAAAATTAGTATTGGATAGTGTTAAGGTAATCTTGCCGCTACCCATTAAAGTTCCTGCCCGGAGAACAGATTTGTTATAACCAAAACTGCCTGCCTGCTGCTGCAGGTTTAAGAAGGGTTTATGAAAATTCTCTTCAGTAGAAATATTTATAACACCGCCTGCGGCATTTCCCCACAATGCAGAAGCATTTGACCTTATTACCTCCACACTGTTAGCTGCACTCATATCAATAAGGTCAAAGGAGGTCCTGCCGTCAGGTTCTGTTTCAGGTATTCCATCCACAAGAATTTTTATTCCGCGGGTAGTTCCTGAATTGGAACGGTCTCCCGCCCCCCTGGCACCAAACCCCCTGATGGTAATCCTTGCATCCTGGTTGCCTGATCTTGATTGGGCTAATACTCCCGGTATTAATGATACTGCTTCATCAAGCCCATATCCCCTCAAATTGTTTATTATTTCTTCCGGAACCAGGGATACGGCGTATGGTACATCAATTATTTTTTCCGTTGATCTTGTTGCAGTTATAGTTATCTGTTCCAGTTTATGCTTTAAGGTATCTGGTTCTGACTGAGCGAAAACCAGTGTATGTATACAAAAAAAAAGTATTATTAAAATTACTTTTGTAAGGCGGGAAATTAGTATTTTTTTCACTCAGCTATTTCTTTGTCTTAGAATTTCAAATAATAATATTCCGGCTGCAACCGAAACATTTAATGATTGAATTTTTCCAACCATAGGAATTTTTACCAGTATATCACAATTTTCGGCGGTAAGTCTCCTTATTCCTTTTTCTTCATTTCCAACAACAAGAGCAAGTGGAATTTTATAGTCAGCATCTGTATAGTTTTTAGAATTTTCCAGGGAAGAACCGGCAATCCAGAATCCGTTTTCTTTAATTTCTTTCATAGCCTGAACAAGATTATTTACCTGGCAAAGTTTAATGTGTTCTGTTGCTCCGGCTGATGTTTTTACAACTGTTTCATTAATTGGAGCAGAATTATGTTTTGTTACAATAACCCCATCAACTCCGCTGCAATCAGCAGTACGTATTATAGCACCAAGGTTATGCGTATCCTGAATTGAATCAAGAAGCAGCAGGAGGGGATATTTTTTTGTTTTTGATGTTTTTATTAAATCATGGAATGAATAAAATTTTTGAGAAGATTTTTTTGCTGCCGCACCCTGAGCATTAGGGTGTGCAGTAAGGGCATTAAATTTTTGTACCGGGATCTCGGTACATTTGATCCCTCTTTTTTTTGCAGCAATTCTTATGGCATCAATTATTCCCCCTTTTTGTCCATAGAGCAGATAAACCTGTTCTATTTCTTCCCCGGAGTTTATTGCTTCAAGTACGGGCTTTCTGCCGATGATGAGATTCATAATGTCAGAACCTTAATAAAACAGATAAACGTCAGAACTTTGATTAAAGAGATTATCAGGATAAACGTCAGAACCTTGATTAAACAGATTATCAGGATAACGTCAGAACCTTGATTAAACAGATTATCAGGATAAACAGGATAAAACCTTAATTTAAACTGGAATAAACTTTTTATTATATAAACGTTTAAATTCTAAATTTCTGCTTCCAAAATTAATAAGTAAACCGATTTCCATATTGTATGCTTCAAGATAATTAATAGCCTGAGCAAGGTGTACTTCTTCTAATTTAACAATAGCTTTTAATTCCACCATAATTAAAGACTCAACGAAAAAATCAACACGCCGGGTACCTATTCGCTGATCACGGTAATAAATCGGCATTTCTTTTTCTCTTCAAATGCCAATTCTAAATAAGGCATTTCAATTTCCAATGCTCTTTGGTATATAACCTCCTGAAAACCATTTCCTAAAGCGGAATGGACTTTCATAGCACATCCGATAATTTTCCTGGTTATATCATCATATTTAAGATTATCGTTATGCAAGTTTAAATTGTCTTATCCTTTAATCCTGTGAATCCGTATAATCATGGTTTTGTCTTATCCTTTAATCCTGTGAATCCGTTTAATCAAGGTTCTGCTTTGTTATCCGTTTAATCAAGGTTTATTTCTTTTTTACCGGAGGCGGCACAAACCTTTTTAAATTTGGATGTTTTTGAAAATAGTATAACCCGGCTGTACCGGCAATAATTAATCCTATTGAAATTAACTGTGCCTCTGATAATCCAAATAACAACCGCGGATTTAACCTGATAAACTCAACCAAAAGTCTTTCAATACCTGCAAAGATTAAATAGAACATAAAAAGCTTCCCGTCAGCCCACCCTTTTTTTCTAAGTTTCCAAAGGATAAAAAAGATAACCAGCATAGTAAGGAATTCATATATAGGGGTTGGATGTAATGGAGTATTATCGGGTACAATGCCTCCGGGGAATTGCTGAGCTATGTCGCTCCCTTCAAACATTTGAGATGGCGGAACAGTCCCGTTTTCATAATTAGTCCCCCATGGCAGATCGGTGGGAATACCGTAATCACCATCACCTGCCAGATGGCATCCAATCCTTCCAATACCATAGGCCAGAGCAAGTGAAGGCGAAGTAGCATCGGCAATTACAAGAAATGGAGTTTTTTTTCTGCGGCTGTACATCCATATAGCAATAGTGGCAAGTATCAGTCCGCCGTAAAAGGTTAAACCGCCGGGGTTAAATGCCATTCCAACCGGATCTCTTAAAAACCTGTCCCAGTTTTCAATTAAATGAAAGAGTTTGCTGCCAATGATACCGAATATAATTGCAAGCAGAGTTACCTCTGTTGCCATTGCAGGATTTAATTTTCTTCTTTCAAATTCTTTGGTAATTATGTAGCTGGAGATAATAAATGCTATTCCAAGCATTAGTCCGTAACTATAAACAGTAAAGGGGCCTATCTTAAATAACTCAGGATACATCAGCTAACCTCGATTCAGAGTAATGTGGATTACTCAGATGTTACAATAAAATTACAGAACTTATAATTTTCTTTTTCAGGAGGAATTAACTCTTGCACAATGTTAATACCATTTTTAGTTGAATCAACATCCAGAACAGCGCTATTTGTACAGCCATCCTGTCGGATGATATTTAAAGTAAACCTGCCGGATAATTCTTCACAAAACATTTTAGCAATTGCGGGTTCTACTTCTTTCAGGTAATTGTGATTTGTTTTAATTCCGAGGATATTAATATCTATTTCTTTTTCCCTTTGCTCCATTTCGACAGTCAGTTCATAATTCATCATTGCAAAAAGCTTAACAGTTTCAAGCTTTATACAAAGCTGGCTTTTATTATTTCCATTTTCAGTATGGGTATGATTAAAAAAAAGACTGCAGGTAAACTCAACCTCTTGATTACTATCTCCTGAAGCTTTTTCTTTATCTGCAAACCTGTTCTTTTTTGTCCTCTCTATGTCAGAATCTGACTTCTCTTTTTGAACTGGCATTGGTTCCCTCATAAATATAATGTTAATGCATCCGGATTATCCAATGGAATCGGGAATTGTTCTCCCGAAGACATATTTTTGAGATTCATATGGCCGGTTTTATATTCATCGCCGCCGACAAAAAGAACAAATCTTGCATTCATTTTATTCGCTTCGCGCATCTGGGCTTTCACACTTCTGTCAAGATAATCAAATTCAACCAAAATATCCCGCCTGCGGTATTGTAAAGCTATTTCGAAAACTTTAGATCCAAGCTCCTTATCAATTTTAACAATATATAAATCAATTTTTTCATCAGGAAGTTTAAGAGAGTTTTCATTTGTGCAGGCAAGAAGTATTCTTTCAATTCCCGCGGCAAACCCAATGCCCGGAGCAGGTTTTCCACCGAGCTGTTCTACAAGAAGGTCATACCTTCCACCGCCGCACAATGCACTTTGAGAACCCACTTTTCCGCTGACAATTTCAAATGTAGTTTTGGTATAATAGTCCAATCCTCTCACCAGTTTCGGATCAACTTCAAAAGGAATACCTGCTTTCGTTAAGGCATCTTTTACAACTTCAAAATCATTTTTACTTTCTTCGTCAAGATAATCCAGAAGCAGCGGAGCATCTTTGATTAATTCCTGGTCCGATTCTATCTTACTGTCAAATATCCTGAGTATATTTTTTTCAAATCTTTTTCTGCTGTCTTCAGAAAGTTTTTCTTTTTTATCCGATAAAAATTCCCTTAACTTTATTTTATATGCTTCTCTTGATTCAGGAATACCGAGTGAATTGATTTTCACAGTAAGGTCATTGAGGCCAAGCAGTTTCATAATGTCATAAGGCATCAGGATAATCTCGGCATCCAATAATGGAGAAGTACTGCCCAAAGCCTCGGCACCAAACTGATGAAACTGACGCAGCCTTCCAGCCTGCGGCCTTTCCTGACGGAACATTGGGGAAATATAATATAATTTATTAAGGGATTGTTTTGCTGCTAATGAGTGTTCAATAAATGCACGGACAACGGAGGCTGTCATTTCTGGTTTCAGGGTAACGCTTGTTTCACTCCTGTCAAGAAATGTATACATTTCTTTTCCAACGATATCGGTTTCTTCGCCAATACCACGGGCAAATAGTGCAGTCTCTTCGAATACCGGAGTACGGATTTCTTTATAATTAAAGCTGGTAAAAACTTTTCTTACAATATCTTCAAGATGTTTCCAGGAAGGATACTCATGAGGAAGAATATCTTTTGTACCTGTAATAGCTTTTATCATCTGCAGGAGTGTAATGCTTTATTAAACTTCAAAATAATTTTCTTCTTCTTTACTGAAAAGTTCCAAAACCTCTTCTTTTGAGCCTGCTTCAACCAGCCTTTTCCTGAATTCATCTTTGTTCATCATCCTGGATATTCTACTGAGCAGTTTTATATGCGTGCTGACAAGGTTATCCTTTCCTACAAGAAGAAAAACAAGATGGACAGGCTGATTATCAAGTGATTGATACTCAATAGGCCTTTTTGTTTTTCCAAAAGCAGCTAAAATTTCATTTACAGCACCGGTTTTGCCATGAGGAATTGCAAAGCCTTTTCCAACACCGGTAGACATGATCTTTTCTCTTTCAAGTACTGCACTTCTTACCTTTTCAAGATCCAGTACTCTCGGGTCCTTGTTAAACAAATCAATCAATTCATTAATTACTTCTTCTTTACTGTTTCCCGAGAGATCAGCAATAACAAAGTCTGTTTTTAACAATTCGGATATTTTCATTCTTCCGCCGGAAGTTTTTCAGGTTATACAATCAATTAATTGAAATATAAATTTAACAATACCTGCTTAGTTTATCAATTTATGTTATTATTAATCTTTAAATAATGAATTTTTAAAATATTCCTGGCAAATCTTTCATTTATCGGCTATTAATCCTTGCCTGTCAGGAAAATATTAAAATAAGTAATTGAGCAGACATAACCCGTAAAAACATGGTAAGCGGATAAACGGTTGCATAGCTAACGGTTGGATTGTCATTTCCAGCCGTAGCAGAGGCATAAGCAAGGGCGGGAGGATCGGTAGTACTTCCAGCCAGCAACCCCATTAGCGAATAGAAGTTTATGTTAAAAAAGTAACGCCCTATTACTCCAACAACCAGAAGTGGAACAACTGCTATTATTACACCAAGACCCACCCAGTTCAGACCAGCTTTATTTACTATTGTATCGACAAACTCTTGACCCGCATCAAGACCAACACATGCAAGAAACAGGCAAATCCCAATTTCACGGACCATAAGATTTGCACTCATAGTAGTATAGGTAACAAGTTTGGTCTTAGTTCCTAAATAACTCATCAGTATCGCAATAATAAGCGGGCCGCCGGCTAATCCCAGTTTAACCGGTTGAGGTATCCCTGGAAAAGAAAAAGGAATGCTTCCCAGCAGAACCCCTAAGAATATTCCGACAAATATGGGAATCAGGTTGGGTTCATTTAAACGCTTCATTTCATTCCCAAGAACTTTTTCAGCAGCGGCAATAGATTTTTCAGTACCAACAACTGTTACACGGTCACCTAATATAAGTTTAAGATCAGGACGTGCGACCAGGTCAAGCCCTGACCGGTTAATCCTGGTAACATTTACGCCAAAACGATGTCTGAGATTAATTTGATATAATGCCTTGCCATGTATCTCAGCCTGAGTAATAAGAATTCTGCGTGCAATTAAGTCTTTAGCATGTTTGTTCCAATCTTCAACAGACATATCTACAGCTTTACCAATAAACACGCCAACTGATTCCATATTTTGGGGGGTAGTAATAGCAAGAACTTTATCCCCCTGATTTAATATTGTTTCGGAAGAAGCTATTTCAATTGAACCGTTTGGGCGCATAATACGGGAAATAACAAACTTCCTGTCTATAAGATTCATTAATGATTGTATACTTCTGCCGAAGACAGCCGGATTTATTACCTCAAAAGTTATAGTGTTGGCAGCTTCTTTATTTCCGCTGTCTTTTTCAATTTGTTCATTCTCTTTGGCAAAATTTATCCGGAAAATAATTCGCAGAGCCACTAAAGAAAAAATTATACCTGAAACTCCAAGCGGGTATACCACTGCATAACCCAGTGCAATACTTGAGCTGTCACTGTCTCTGCCGAATATACTATAATAAGCTTCCTGTGCAGCACCTAATCCGGGTGTATTAGTAACAGCCCCGGATAAGATACCGACCATTGTAGCCATAGGTATATCTGTAATATAAAATATAATTATAGTAGTAATAACACCA
>JAWOJF010000128.1:0-16942 GCA_046481785.1 Ignavibacteriaceae bacterium
GGTGAACTTGAAGATATATTTGAACTGCAGGATGAAATTTCAAAAAAAATTGCAAACAGGCTTAGAGAAAAGTTAACACTGCAGGAAGTAAAAGAACCTTTAGTAAAGACATATACAGAAAATATTGATGCTTATAATCTTTACTTAAGGTCACTTTATTACTGGAACAGGTGGGATCCGAATAATATTGAGAAAGCATTAAAGTGCCTTGAGCAGGCAATTGAACTTGATGAAAACTTTGTTCTTCCGTATGCCGGTTTATCAAACTGTTATGTTTACCTTGGATCAACCGGTTATAAGCCAAACACAATTGCATACCCGCTTGCAAAAGAGCTTGCATTAACTGCAATTGAGCTTGATAAATGTTTGATGGAAGGGCATCTTGCGCTTGCATTGGTTAATACTTTTTTTGACTGGGACTGGAAGGCTGCCGAAGAACGGTTTCGTAAGGCACTTGAACTTAACAGCGGTTCTGCTCTTTTATACCATGGGTATTCTATTTTTCTTGGGATAACCGGGCGGTATGATGAAGCTATTGCTGCCATTGAAAAAGCTTATCAGCTTGATCCTCTTTCAATTGTAATAAATAATTCAAGGGGGGAGACTTATGCTGTTGCGGGGGAGCTTGAGAAGGCAGTCAGCTATTTCAAGCATGCTCTTGATCTTGATCCTACTTTTCGTGCCGCATTAAATAACCTTGGATGGATTCATCTTGAAAGAGGTGAATTTGATGAAGCAATTGGAATTTTTGAAGAGGTTCATAAATTAACCGGGCACGCTCTTAAAGGTGTAACACAGCTCGGCTATGCGTATGCAAAAGCCGGAATGCCGGAAAAGGCAGAAGCTTGTCTTGAAAAATTAAAACAGAGAGAAGTGCTTGAACCTGAAATATCGCTGAGCTTAGATTTTGCTGTACTTTATTCTGCACTTGGGGAAACAGACAAAGTCTTTTTTTATCTTAATAAAGCCTATGATGAAAGGTTAGGCGGAATAATAATGCTCCGCCACCGGACCGGCTGGAAAGAAGTAAGAAATGACCCGCGGTTTAACTTGCTAATGGAAAAAGTTGGATTAAGTAATTAAACTTTTCCGGATATGTACTGCATTTACTTTGATTTTCTGATACCTGCTTCAAACCACAATTATTTATTTATTCTATATATTGTTAATGCTGCAGTACCGCGGCCTCCTTCATCACTTATAAATAACAGTCCATCCGGGCTGAATGAAATCCCTTCCGGCTGAAGATGTTTGTCCTTATTTAATTTAACTGCTGAAAGTATCCTGCCATCGGGTGATATTTCTGCTATTGCCCTGTCACTTGCTGAAGTTAAGAAATAATTTCCTGATTCAGAATTTTTTTCAATTCCTGATGGTCCAAAATTATCTATTCCATACTTATCTTTTAATTCTTTTAGTGAGATTGTAAACTTTGGTTTTGATCCGGCTTTTTTTGATTTTAAATCAAAAGAATAGACTACTTTTTTACCTTTATAATCTTTTACATTTCCTTTACATGCAATTAGTAATGAATTTGTTGATTCATCATAACAAAGTCCTTCTATGTTACTCCTTATTCCTGTAGAATATTTTTTGTAAGGGAGAGTTGTCCCACCCCTTCCTTCGGAAAAAGAATAAATATCACCGTCGCTTGTAATCAGATAAAATTTACCTTCGGCAAAAGAAATCCCTTCAAAATCAGCCCTTAATACAGGATTGCCGACATAAAATTTTTTAATAATTTTACCTGATTTTACATCTAGCTGGTAAATAACGGCCTGTTCATCATCGTGAGCAAATAACTTATCCCATGCAAAGGTTAACCCGGAAATTTCCACCAGTCTTTTATCAAGCTTTAATGATTCACCCTGATTTAAATTGTAAGAGTTTAATCCTTTATTTTGAGAGAATAGCAGAACTGAAACTAAGATAAATGCTAATAAAGAACTTATAATTTTCATATTTCCCTTAAGTTATTCGAATGATTTACCGTTGAAACCACAAAAAGAGCAGACACTTATTTGTTACATGTGGTTTAATACAACAAATATTAAATTAAATAAAAAGCATATAAAATGAATATCATTGCAGCACAGGCTTGAGCCTGTGAAAATTAAAGTTGGAAGAGTCACAGGCTAAAGCCTGTGCTACATTTCATTATTAGGGAGTTTAGTACATGTACTCTCCGCCGGAGCTAAAAAAATATAGGGAATATCATCTATCTATTAATGTTTCGCTCCCATGGAGCTCTCATCAGGTAAAGAGGCGGCTATCCCTAAATGTATTTCATCTCTGCACTCAATACTCATATCTCAATACAAAGGAGAATACTAACGAGATATCTTATAACCAAAACAAACTATTGTCAAACGGCAATTATCTTTGATAATTCCCTAAAAACACAGTATTAAATTATTTTTTTACCCTCCGTTTTAGTTGCCACTCATTTAATAATTTCCTTATCTTTGGGTAGAATAATTAGGGGATATGTATGGGGAAAAATAGTATCGTTATGGTTAAGCAGGTTCCGGATACTGCTAATATTTCCGGGCAGGTTATGAAGGAAGACGGTACGGTAAACAGAGCCAAATTACCCGCAATTTTTAATTACGAAGATAAAGTAGCATTAGAACTTGCATTACAGATAAAAGACAGGTTTGGCGGAAAAGTTACCGCAGTTACCATGGGTCCGCCCCGTGCTTCTGATATTCTGCGCGAATGCCTGTTTATGGGTGCCGATGAGGCTATACTTATAAGCGACAGGAAATTTGCCGGCGCTGATACTCTTGCCACTTCTTATGTACTTTCCGAAGCTATTAAAAAAGCAGGGAAATTTGATTTTATCTTTGCCGGCCGGCAGGCCATTGACGGCGATACTGCCCAGGTTGGTCCGCAGACTGCTGAAAAACTGAACATACCTCAAATTACCTACGCTGAAGAAATTATTGATGTAAATGACACATGTGTAAGAATAAAACGCAAAATTGACGGCGGGTATGAAATACTTGAATCATCTCTGCCGGTGCTTATTACTGTACTTAAGGATGCCTGCTTCCCCCGCCCTTATAAAGCTAAAAGAGTTATGGCTTATAAAAATGCCCATACACTTATGGAGCTTGAAAAGATGACAGAGGGGAATTCACTTCTATATATAGATCAGCTAAAGGATGAATACATTTCAAAAGACCTGTACATTGAAACATATACAATGGATGATCTGAAACTTGATGAGCAAAGGTGCGGTGTTCACGGCTCACCGACTAAGGTACATAAGGTAGAATCGGTAGTGCTTGCAGGCGGCAATCATGAATCTATAAAGCCTGATAAAGAAGGAATCGGTTCATTAATAGATAAATTATTAGAAGACCACATACTGGGATAATACATGGGGAATATTAATAAAGATATTTGGGTTTTTGTAGAACAAAGAAACGGCAAACCTGCTGATGTAAGTTTTGAGCTTCTTTCCAAAGGAAGAAGGTTAGCCGCTGAATTAAAAGGTTCTTTAAAAGCAGTTGTAATAGGAAACAATGTTAAATCACTTGCCGAAGAGACATTTAAATACGGCGCTGATGAAGCTCTTGTTATTGATGCTCCGGAGCTGGAACATTTCCGAACAATGCCTTACACCCGGATTTTAATTGAACTTGTTGAGCAGCATAAACCGCGTATTGTTTTGTTTGGTGCTACAGTAATTGGAAGGGATCTTGCACCCCGCGTTGCATCACGTACCAAAAGCGGGTTAACAGCAGACTGTACCGAACTCCGTATATCCGATGTTAAATATCTTAAGGATGATTATAAAGATCTTTTGCTTCAGATAAGGCCGGCTTTCGGCGGGAATATTATTGCAACTATTATATCCCCCGGTATTGAAGTGCAGATGGCTACAGTACGCGAAGGCGTTATGAAGATGGAAGCGCTAAGCAAACCAGTTAAAGGTAAAATTACAAATATTCCTTATATTAAAAATGAGATTGATGAGCTTATAAAAATAATTGAACAGCACCGTGAAGAAAATAAGGTTAATCTTAAAGGCGCACCAGTTATTGTTGCAGGCGGATATGGATTGGGAACAAAGGAAAATTTTAATTTACTTCACGATCTGGCTCATTTGATTGGCGGAGAAGTTGCGGGTTCACGCGCTGCAGTTGATGCAGGATTTATTACACCGGACAGGCAGGTTGGACAAACAGGCGTTACTGTACGTCCCAAACTTTATATTGCATGCGGTATTTCAGGCGCAATACAGCACCGTGCCGGTATGCAGGAGTCAAATAAAATTATTGCAATAAATAGTGATCCCGATGCGCCTATTTTTGGTGTTGCACATTATGGAATTGTGGGAGACTGCATGCAGGTTATCCCAATGTTTATAAATGTATTTAAACAAAAATTAAAATAAGGGCCGCTCCTAAACCCGATGAGTCGGGAAACTGCAGTCCCTCTTCTACGGAGAGGGTTAGGGCGAGACCGGAGTTACTTTATGGCAAACTTTTTTTCAGAAAATCCGGATATACTTTTTCATTTTGACCGTCTTGATTTAAAAGAGATTGTGGAGCTTGTTGAAGAAAATTATCAGCAGGCTAAAAAATATAATCACGCTCCTGTTGATTATGATGATGCAAAAGAAAATTATAGACGCATACTAGAAGTTACCGGTGATATTGCGGCAAATTATATTGCCCCCCGTTCCCCTGGTATTGATAAGGAAGGCGCTGTTTTTGAAAACGGAAAAGTGCGTTATGCTAAAGGCACATCCGAAGCACTTGAAATGCTTTCAAAAGCCGAGCTATTGGGGATGATACTGCCGAGAGAATACGGCGGACTTAATTTTCCTACAACTATATATATGATGGCGGTTGAATTAATATCAAGAGCTGATGCATCACTGATGAATATATTCGGACTTCAGGATATAGGTAAAACTATTGCACAATTTGCCGACACAATGCAGAAAGCCGAATATCTGCCCGGTTTTGCCGAAGGAAAATATACGGGTGCCATGGCATTAACTGAACCCGATGCAGGCTCTGATCTTCAGGCAGTAAAACTTACTGCTTACCAGGATGAAAAAGGGAAATGGTTTTTACGCGGTGTTAAAAGATTTATTACCAACGGAAACGGTGAAGTGCTTCTTGTTCTTGCAAGAACAGAAGCCGGAACAAAAGATGCGCGCGGGTTAAGTATGTTTGCCTGCTATGGTGACAATACTGTTGTTGTTAGAAGAATTGAACATAAGCTTGGTATTCATGGTTCACCTACCTGCGAGCTGCAGTTTAACGATACTCCCGCACAATTAATAGGACAAAGAAGATTCGGTTTATTAAAATATGTTATGTACCTGATGAACCGCGCACGTGTTGGTATAGGGGCACAGTCTCTCGGTATTTCACAGCAGGCATATGAGGAAGCTTTAAAATATGCAAAAGCAAGAGAGCAGTTTGGAAAACCAATTTATAACATGCCGGTTATTTCAAACATTCTTATAGATATGCGCGTTACACTTGAAGCAAACAGATCACTATTTTATTCAACCTGCATCTGGCTGGATAAAAAAGAAGCTTACGAAAATGAAGTTGACAGGTTAAAGGCAGAAAAAAAATCATTCGCTGATATGAATGAAAGATTAAAAGAAGCGGTAAAGATAACCGCCTTGCTTACGCCGTTAACTAAGTATATCTTGTCAGAGGCTGCCAATAAAATTACATATGATGCATTACAGATTCACGGCGGTACCGGTTATATGCAGGAGTTTAATATTGAACGGCTGGCACGCGATGCACGTATAACCAATATTTATGAAGGCACCTCGCAATTACAGGTAGTTGCTGCTGCGGGGGGAGTTATTAATGATATTCTTTCAGAATACTTTGATGCTTGTGAAAAGAAAGAATACAAGGGTTCTTTGATAAATTTACTGGATCACCTTAAAGAAATTAGAGGCCTGTTCCTTGATGCTTTAAAGTATGTTAAAGACAAAAAAGATGCTAACTTCCAGGATGTTGCATCAAAAGACCTTGTTGATCTTTACGGATACCTTTATATTGGCTTCCTGCTCCTTAGCGAAGCTAATGATGACCTGCCCGGCGGACAGGCAGGCCAGCGGAAGGTATTTACTGCCCGCAGATTTATTCTTGATTCTTTATCTAAATCCAGAAAAAACTGGGAAGCAGTTAAGAATGAATTATATTCGGATTTATTACACGCAGATGTTATTTTAATTTAACTTTATATAGGAGGTAAAGTTATGAGAAAGGTCCGTACTGTATACAGGCTGTTTGATGACCATGAAGAGAAGCATTATGTTAGCAGCTCTCTTGATCATCAGAGTCTAGAGAAACTTGTACTTGAGTACAAAAACAGGAAAGAAAAAGTTTACGCGCAGGATTTTGTAAACTTTTTGCATGAATTCGATCATCTTGCCGAAGAAGTTGAAGTAAAAGATTTATATTTCTAATATTTCAGCTCCCCATAAGTAGTGAACTTAGTGTCTGAGCGGAATTACCGCTTAGGCACTCAGGGCACTAACAAACCAAATTTCACCGGAAGTATAACGGCATATTAATCTACATTCATAATCAATCATAAATATTAATTTTATTGATTAACCCCACGTTTTAGAGTGTGTTGCAGAACTCATTAAAGATTAACACCTCGATTCAGAGTATGTTGCACAACCCGGAATTGTCATTCCGAAGGAGCCTGCCTGCCGCAGGCAGGTTATCGACTGAGGAATCTCAATGCAAATGTGGCGGTGAACTTTCTCCCTACGGTCGGGATGACAGAAGTTGTAGGTGCAACAGACTCTGAAGCCTGGGGTTAATATATATTTGGGACAATACGATTTAAAATGCAAAACCTGTTGTTAAATAAAATGCTTCATCATCATCTGATATAACAGCATATGTTGATAAAAGCAGTTCGGGATATATAAAGGAGAACCATAAACCCACACCAACTGATTTATGGAATGTATTTGATGATTCTTTGCTGTAAAAAACTCTGCCTGCATCAGTGAAAAGAGCGGTTCCAAGGTAAATAGGAACAATAAATTTAAACCTGGATAACAACAAGCGGATTTCAGCGCTTCCCGATATTGAAGCATCGCCTGCAAACCTGTTCCTGTCAAACCCGCGGAGTGTTTCAAGTCCGCCGAGAAATGCTGATTCAAAAAACGGGTATCTTCCCCAGTTTTTTTCACCGGCTGCCTTTAAGGCAAGTGTAGAGTAAGGGAGTGAAAACAACGGAATATAGGATGAAAAGCTTCCTTTAATTTTTGAAAAACTATTCAGGTCTTTTTTAAAAGAGGGATAAAAAGAAGCCAAACCACTAAACAGAAAACCATTTTGCGGAATTATCTCATCATCTCTTGAATCATAAACAAATCTCATCAAAAAACTATTTAGTATCATGTTGTGGGAGCCGTAGGGACGCTGGCTGAAAATAAGAGTTCCTTCTTCCAGGTCCATTTCAGAAAAAAGGAACCTGTAGCCGAAATACAAATTTAAATTTTTATCAAGTGGAAATTCTATTTCAGGAGTAACTAATAACTGGTGCTGTTTTGCTTTATAGAAATCAGTATCATCAAGGCCTTCTATTCTTTCAGTATTATTACCCAACCCATAAAAATGAATTATCTCAAGTTCAGAAAACCTTGCTTCAAAAGTCATTTTATTATTATCAAAAATCGAATTAAACTCACCAAAGTATCTTATCCTTCCAGCATCAAGAAATGATGCATACCCGGCGGCTAATTCCATCCTGTAAACATATGGATTGGTTCTGAAACCATGTTCATAAAGCACAGGTCCGCCGCCGATAAAAATACCATCATCGGGATTAGCACCAAACCATGGAGCAAATTTCCAGTCATGCCCCCATGTACGAAGCTGTGGTTCATATTTTTCAAACTCATCACGCGGTTCCGGTAATTCCTTATCTCTGATTCTTGTTCGCGGTCCGGATATAAAAGTTGTTTTTTTTCCCTTATCGAAAAAATGAGTTTGAGTTTCTGCCAAAGAAATTAAAGGAAGGAAGTTCAACAAACTTCCTTTTACTTCCGCACTGTCGATTAGCTCATCCTTTCCTTCATCCCCTGCAATATAAACGGGTATGCTTGAATCAACATTTCCGGTTACCACGGCTTTATCATCTCCGTCATAAAGCTCTATACGGATCTCTTTTGTGTACTCGCTGTAAAAAACAGAGTTGAAGAATGGCTGGCCTTTTTTTTCACCCGAGTTTTTATCCCGGTTGTATAATTTTATTTCAACTACATTATTATCCGTCCTGTTTATCTCAGCGTAGTCATCTTTACTGCTCCCTTTAATATCAACATATTTTAATGTATTCCTGAAAAAACATTCTGAAGCTTCAGCAAGATGATTCCGCCTTGCTTTCAGAGTAGTAATTAGTTCCTCCCCTGCTGCGGAGTACATTTCTTTGGGCAGGCGCTGAACCGAATATTCTATTAGTGAATCTGTTAATCTTTTAACAACAAAGTTTGTTACGGAATCCCATTGTTCCTTATTAAGATATACAAGAAATCTTCTATCCAAGTGCCTGCCGGACCATGTAAGGTCTTCTATTTCAGGATAAGTATCTGAAAAACTTTCGATTTGGGGAATAGACAAGGCTGTGATCCATGGAAAAAGTCCGTCATACTTTGAAAAAGCCTGGTCGCGGTCGCGGGGTATAGGGTACCATATTTTTTTATTATTTTCTTTAAACATAGCCCAGCGCCACTGATCGGTATGCCTGTCCCAATCACCGAGAAACATATCAATAAGCCTTGCTTTCAGGTATTCAGATGAGGCAATAAATTCATCAGTATCTTTTTCAAGCCTATCCAGCAGATCGAAAGTACCCTCAACTTTTTCGGCGCCTTCAAAAGTAACATTATCATCCTCATCAACATCAGGATGAATTTCCATCATGCCAAGCATATTGCCGAATTCTTCACGGAATTTGCCAAGTTTAGGATCATCAGGAAGGATGCACAAAATAGGCTCTGCCTGCAGTATATTAACTGCATTAAGAATAGGTACCACAATAAGTGCAGCCACCGGATTAGCTGAACTTATCTGATCCTTAAGAATATCTGCGGCTACTGTTTCCTGTAATTCTTCGGGCAGGTTCTGTTTCGGGTCTTTATCAATTGATCTGAATTTGTACTGTATACCGAGTTTATTTTCAAAACGAACTGATTTGGTTTGTGTACCGCCCCCTCTTTTAACCGGGGTAATGCCCCCCGCAAATTTATCCAGGTTAATAACAGGGACTTCAATAGGAGTTATCCAAAGTTTTCGCCAGTGTGCCCCGAAAAAAAATTCGTAGAACGTTCCCGCCTTATATTCCTCACCGGGAATTACCACTCTCTTTTCGAGGATAAATTCAGGGGGTAGTTTTATCTGCTGTGCATAGAAAGGACAGATAAAAATAAGTAAACAGAAAAATGTTTTAAATCCCAGATGCATTAGGTTATCCGTTAAACTGCATTAATGTCAATTCCTGCTCATTCTGATCTGATAATTCAGACATTTTTTCCACAGACTGAATATTTAAATAATTATATGAAGCATATTGTGCCCTGATTTTCTTTTTAGCCGTTGATTTTCTATAAGGGTTTGTCTGCTTTATATTTATTACCCGTGCCTTTACATTATCCTTAAGCTGGATATTAATCAGATCACGTAATATTTTTTTTATATTATCATCATAAACAGGAAAACATAACTCAATTCTGCGGTTAAGATTTCGTCTCATCCAGTCAGCGGAAGAAACAAATATTTTTTCATCACCTCCGTTACAAAAGATATATACTCTTGAATGTTCAAGGAACCGGTCTAAAATACTGATTACTTTTATGTTACTGCTTAAGTTTTTAATTCCGGGAACAAGGCAGCAAATTCCCCTTACAATTATTTGAATTTTAACACCGGCATTTGAAGCCTCATAAAGCTTTTTTATCATTTTTTTATCTTCAATGCTGTTCAGCTTTAATATTACATAGGCTTTCTTTCCTTCTTTTGCAGCATTTATTTCATTATCCATTAACTGTACGAATGATTCCCTGAGATTAAAAGGGGCAACCATAAGATGATTAAATTTATCACCGGGGGAAAGGCGTTCGGGTTTAGCGGGTTTAGAAAGAATAGAAAACACCCTGTTCACCTCATTAGTTATATCATCATTGGCAGTAAAAAAACCAAAGTCAGAATATATCAGTGCAGTCTTTTCATTAAAATTGCCGGTTGCAAGATAGGCAAAATATTTACTACCGGATTTTTCATCCCTCTTTACCAGGCAGATTTTTGAATGAACCTTTAACCCGGGGAAACTATACAAAACTTTAATACCCGCTTTTTCCATTTCTTCAGCATGCTGAAAATTCAGCTCTTCATCAAACCTTGCTTTTACCTCCACAAAAGCAGTTACCGATTTCCCATTTTTGGCTGCATCGATAAGGGCTTTAATTACTTTTGAATTTTTAGCTGTCCTGTACAAAGATATTTTTATTGATTTAACAGCAGGATCATTTGCTGCCTGGGTTAAAAATGTTAAAACGTAATCGTAAGACTGATAAGGGTAGTGCAGAAGAATATCCTTTTTAGAAATTAATTCGAACAGGGAGTTACTCTCATCCATTGCCTTACAATAAAGAGGTTTCATGGGTTCGTATTCAAGTTCAGCAAGGCCGGGGTTTGGAAATGAGAAAAGATCATGGAAATTATGATATCGTCCGCCCGGTAAAAGGTCATCTTTTTTTAGCCCTAATGCCTTCCTTAAATAAGTTAAAAAATCCTTCGGCATCCTTTGATCATATAAAAAGCGGCAGGGTACGCCGGTTGTTCTTTTCGATAATGATTTTTTAATTTTATCCCTTAGATCGCCTGAAAATTCATCATCTATATATAATTCAGCATCCCGTGTAAGCTTTACAGAATATGACTCCACTATTTCATAACCCGGGAAAACCTGCTTTAAGCCTGCACGCAAAAGATCATCAAGAAACATAAAATATTTTTGATCATTTATATCGGGAAGCGCTATAAACCTTCCGCAGTCTCCCACCGGTATTTCAATTAGAGCACAGCGGGTCCTTTTCCGTTTGATACTGCCGCCGGCTTTTTGAAATCTTACTGCAAGATATATTGAACGGTTTTTAAGAAAGAGTGAGATATTTTTTTGTTCTATTAATACCGGCTGGATAAAAGGGAACAGGCTTGCACGGAAATATTCCTGCACAAAATTATGGTGCTCCGGCAGTATCTCGTCGTCATTAACAATATGTATACTGTTTTCTCTCAGCAGAGGGATGATCTGTTCGCGGAAAATGGCACCAAATTCCTCCTGTTGTTTATGAACAGTTTTCTGAATATTCAGAAGTAATTCTTCCGGACTGAAATTTAATTTTTTTCGTGTTCTTTTTTTCAAATCAAGCAAACTTCTTAATGAGGCTACCCGCACACGAAAAAATTCATCAAGGTTGGATGAATAAATTGCGAGAAACTTTATTCTTTCATAAAGCGGAACTGCTGTATCTTTTGCTTCCTGTAAAACCCTGTAATTAAACGACAGCCAGCTTAATTCCCTGTTATAGATCCCGTTTTTCATAATAATCAGCTAAGATATTTTTTAGGATATTCAAACCACCTGAGTTCACACAAATTCTCATCAAAATCTTTCCACGATGATCTTTTTAATTCCATCTTTACAATGCCGCATGTTGGAATATTATCAATTTCTTTAAGGCACAGATAATTTGAAAGATCAGTTATCCCGGGATTATGGCCAAAGAGCATAAGTGAAAAAACATTATCATTAGTTCTTTTAACTACCTGGAGCATCTCAGATGCACTTGCAAGATATAGTTCCGGTTCAGCATAGATTTTATCAGGTGCGTAGTTTAAAGTTTCCGCAAAAACCGCGGCGGTAGTCGTTGTACGCTTTGCAGTACTGGTAATAATAAGATCGGGCAACACCCTGGATTTTTCCAGGAATTTAGCCATAAAAGGGGCATCTCTTTTCCCGCGTTTGTTAAGAGGCCTTTCATGATCCGGTAAGTTAGGTTCTTTCCAACTGGACTTTGCATGTCTTACAAGGTAAAGTGTTTTCATAATTATTCTAAAATTGGTCCGATAATTGTTTTTCCCGGGTATAGAGTTACGGCAAGCGTAAAAGCAATAACAGAAATAATTAAACCGTACATAAAAATAGTATAACAAATTCTTAGGTACCGGTACTTTTGTCCAAGCACCTGCCCAAGATAATAAAAATCCTTGATCATACTGCCATAAAGAAAATCGCGGTCATTCATCATTGCATTCATTCCCCACTGGAAATCTTTTAAATCCATTTTATAAAAGTTACCGAAGAATAACAGGTTAGCTCTTTTTTTCTCGATATCTTCAGCAGTAAAAATACCCGCAGTAATTTTTGGGCGTGTTACAAGAACCGCAAAAATTAAAGTTCCCAGGCTTACCGTAGTTATTATTGCCGTGGGCAATATTAAATGAGGATTATTATCAAGCTTTCTTGCAAGAATTGCAATAATTGCTGTAAGTAAAAGTGTATTTACACTTATCATAATATTTGCTTTATTATCCGCAAGTCCGCTGAACTCAACATGAGTACGTATAGTATTGCGGAACATTGTTTCAATACCGCGGGCTACCCTTTTATCAAAACTTTTATCAGGGTTCTTTTCTTTTTTATCTCCGGGTATTTCCGGGGGGACACCTAACTCTTCTTTTATTTTATTTTGCAGCTTTGCAAGGTTTGTAAATCTTCGTTCATTATATTTTTCTTTTGCATACTTTGTGTGGAAACTGTTGTTTGTAATAAAGTCTATATTGTTTTTTGTCCATTCAAAATCAGTATACTTAACATTATTCATTTTTTCCCATTCAGCACGGAGCAGTTCGGCTTTGGCATTGTATCCCTTTTTGCCTATGTGCACCAGGTCGGCATCGCAAAGAACTTCTTCCATAAGGTTTGAGGGTTGTTGAGGCATAGTAGTAGCGAGTATATTCTTAACAACAACGGCTATTTTATCTTCGGGATAATTATTCGTCTGCAGAAATTCCCGGGCAATTTCAGCGCTTGCTGCCTCATGATTCTGATAATCTTTAACCAGGCCTGAATCATGAAACCATGCAGAAATAAGAACCATTTCCAGTTCTTCCTGCGATAAGCCTGAATTTTCCCCGATTTCCCTTGCCCCCTCAACTACTTCTTCAATGTGGGTTATGTTATGATAAACACAGCCAGCCGGCAGGTTTTCCGTTTGAAGTTTATTAACATACTCAGAAACTTTGTTTAGGATGTCTCCCATTATTTTTCCTTAAAAATATGGTTTGGAGAAAATTATACTATTTTAATTAAAAAGAAAATTCTCATACCTGCCCAAATACACTACTATGAGAATTATAAGTTAACAATTTAAGTATCATATTGTGATTATGCTAAATGAAAGGGCACTTACATTATGGTAATAAGTCCTGTTGCTATAAATCAAAATTCAACCTTTAAATTGATTCCATTTATTGAAGGGCTTATTGAAAAGCCAATACCTGTATCCTTATCAGGGTTCATTCTTTTTTCTTCTCTATTTAAAACAAACAGGCCTGATCCAATACCAAGTAACGATGCAACAGCAACATCAGAAAACCAGTGCTGGTTATTATAAACACGTGAAAAAGCCGTAAGGGAGGCTATTCCATAAAATCCGATCTTAGCCCAGATATTATCTATTCGTTCTGCAAGTACTGTTGATAAACCAAATGCAACCACTACATGCCCGGAAGGGAATGACTGGATTTCATTACTTGTTTCAAACCAGTAAAAGCTCCAGGGGCCTTCTTCATAATAGGGACGAATTCTTCCAAAAACAAAACGTAATGCGATAACGCTAATACCTGACAATGATAAACTCTCAAACATTAACCGGCCGGTTACACGAAGCTCATCATTACCTGAAAATAGTCCCACTGCATAGGTTGTAAGGCTGAGGGCATTGGCATAAGCAGTAACGCCATAGGTAGTTGGCACATCCCAAAAATCTTTATTTAACGAAAGTATTGTTTTCCGGCTTATATTTCTTCTTATTGTGTTATCGGCAGCCATTGAAAGAAAAGATCCGCCGGCTATACCTGCCGCATAGAACCATTCTTTATCTGAAAAATGAAGCGGAGCAGTAAAAAATGCCGCTGCATCTTCACCAAATATTACTGCATCCTCCTGAAATTTTTGAAGAACTGTTTTACCAGGGCTTAAAGAATCCTGAGAGTAAATGTTAATGAAATAAAAAAGGATTAAAAAAACTGAAAGCTTTAATTTCATTTTTATATTATATGTACCAGGCTAAGTATTGAATAATGTAATTGTTTATGATTAATTTTTAATTTTACTTCCCTTATATTAGCATATTAAATTAAAGTATCAAGGAGACGGGATGAAAAAAATCCTGCTTTTTCTATTTTTATTAACAGCCGTAAACCTTGCACAGGACATTAAATTTAAGGGGTATGGAGCGGCCGGTTACAGGTTTATAGACAGGATAAGAATTATTGAGTATAACCAGGAAACTTATTTTGAAGGGAAATTTCAGGCTGAGTTTGAAGTTAACAAACATATTGAGGCACAGCTTGATTTCAGGGGCAATTCGGAAGATCAGCAGGTGGAGCTTCGGGAATTCTCGGCGAAGTTTTCTTTTCTGGAACATCTTAAGTTTGAAATAGGCAATATAAAAAAACCTTTCGGCGCAGAGTATATTGAAAGCAGGGAAGACCTTGCTGCTGTAAACCGAAGCTTTCTTACTGAGGCGGCAGGTGAAATAGGGTATATAGGCAGAAGTGTTGGTGTAATGGCATATTATAAAACAAAAGACAAAAAAGCGTATCCGCATTCATATTACTTTTATATATTTAAAAATAATAACCTGCAGAACGGAATAACCGGAAGATATGTACACCATTTTGATGATATAAATATTGGCGGAAGTTATTTTTTGCTTAATACAGGAGGAGATTACCCGATTACTACCAGCGGTTTAGCTGCCAGCTTTTTATACAAAAAGAAAGATTTTTTAGTTGAAAGCGAATTGATGTTTTTGCAGGATCCTGTTGAGGCTATAAGGCGGGGACTGCAGGAAATGGATAAAGATGTTATTGCATGGGGTGCCAGGGTGCAGTCGGTAATTGAATTTGATACAGGTGATAAAATAATTGAAGAGATAGAACCGTTTGTCCTGTTATCTTATTTTCAGCCTGATACTAAAATTGCAGATCAGCATACAATACAAACACTGGTAGGAGTAAACTTTTATTTTGATAAGGACGTAAGATTAAGATTAAATGCAGATGCCCTGTTTACAAGGAATGAATTTAATTATAAATACAATACGCATGATTCAAGAATAATTTTAGAAGTACAGGTAAGGTACTAGTGAAAAAGTTAAAAGGCCTTTCCCGGCTTCTTGCCGGTATTAAAAATTAAAAGTAAAGCAGTTATGGAATCAATAGGTAAATTGAGAGCCCTGTTTTTTTTATTCCGATTCTGTTGCAGAACTACAATTCCTGGCATCCTGACATGTCGGGATATTATCGCCGCAATTAAGTTGAGATTCCTCAGTCGAATCCGCCTAGGCGGACTTCGGAATGACATTTTGGAGGTGTACAGCAGGATCTGCCGGCAGCCGTTTCCCTTTGAGATTAGAAACCGTAATGTCACAAACAAATCCGGAATTCGAAATCAGAAATCCGCAGTTCTTATTGCTCTGTTCTTTGTACTATTCCTTACGTCCTGCGATACGGTAACGGATAATAATCCTGTTAATAATTTAAATACACTTACCACACTTCACTTGTTCGCTTCAAAAGAAGATTTACTAAATGTATATAATAACCGGTTTACTAATCTTGAAATTCCTGTTAAAGTGGATTATGAAGGGAATGTTTACAAGGGGGAGATGGAGCCATCCGGGGCGGGATCAAGATATTTTCCCAAGTATTCATATGAGATAACATTAAAGGAAGGGGAAGTAAAAAATCTGGTTGAGTTTAATATAAGTGCGCAGGTATATGATAAAGTGATGGTAAAATCTGTTCTAACAAAATATATGTATGAGCAGGGCGGTTTCCCGGTTTTTTATACCGAACCTGTTTTTATAACAATGAACAGTGAGAATCTTGGGTTATATGCATTTATTGAGGAGGTTGATGAATATTATTTTGCGAAATATAACATCCCTGTTTATGAGCATTACCAGGTTAAATTTGATGCAAAGTTTACCTTCTCACGGAAGAATAATGTGAAAGAAAATTTTGATAAAGAGATTCCAAATGATGATAATTATGAAAATATTGAAGTTTTAATTGCTGCAATTGATGAAGTCAGTCCTGAAGATATTTATACTGAATTAAATAAATTGATTGATGTGGAAGAATATTTAAAATATCATGTTATAACAACAATAAGACACGACCCTGATGCATTTAATAATAATTTCTTTTTGTACAAAGAAACACCAATGTCTCCATTCAGAGTTATTCCATGGGATTTTGATAAAACGTTTGATATAGTGGGCCGCGTTGGTTTTTATGGATATAATGATATTATTAGAAAATTATTCCTGAATGACTCCTGCAGAGCATTTTATAAAGAGTATATGCGATATTATCTTAATACTGTTTTTACTGAAGGGAGACTTTATCCTATAATAGATGAACTTGCCGCAAGGATAAGTCCCTACTACCAGTATGATCCATACCTTGGACATAATGATTTTGAAAAAGAAGTCCAGTCCCTTAAGACTTTTATTACAGAAAGAAGAAAATTTTTGCTGGGAGAGGTGGAAAGGTTTGAGTGACAGGCAAAATATTTCTGATAGAATAACAGACAACCACCCCCGTTCTGTCTTCGACAGAACATCCCCGCC
>JAWOJF010000154.1:0-33044 GCA_046481785.1 Ignavibacteriaceae bacterium
AATAAACAAATTAGCTATTATAATTCACGGGGCGCTAGTATTTTATAACTAATCCATAAGATGAACTATGTTTACACTAACAAGTCCTAAAAGTAAGGTGCCGTTTCGCCTGGTTAAACCAGAGCCGGTAACGCAGCTTGATGCAGTTGTTAATAAGGAAGTCCTTAAACTTATTAAAAGTTATGTTGATACCGATTCCCCCCGTCTAAAGATTATTGATACTTCAACAAAACTTAATGTAGACCTGATTGAAGAAAGGAAACTGGATTGTTTTATAAACCTGAGGAAAGTTAATGATATCCGTTTCCTTAATAAGTTTTTTGAGTCAGTTAATGCCCGCCTTAAAAAAGATGGTATTTTTATAGGCTGTGTTGAAACTGATGAGGAACGTGCCGCAAGGATCCTCAGGAAGTTTAATAAGTTTATAGCTTATCCTTATTATGCACTCGATTTTATTGTTAAAAGGATATTGCCAAAATTCAGGCTTACAACAAAGCTGTATTTCTTTTTAACACAGGGAAGAAACAGGGTGTTATCCAAAGCCGAAGTACTTGGCAGGTTGGTTTCATGCGGATTTGATATTTTTGATGTAAGGGAAATTAATAATCTGCTCTACTTTGTTGTGTATAAGATAAGGGAACCGTATTTCCCTAAAAATCCTTCCTATGGCCCGATATTTAAAATGAGACGTATAGGAAAAAACGGCAAAACAATTTATGTATATAAATTGAGAACAATGCATCCCTATGCGGAATACCTGCAGGAATACGTTTATAATATAAACGGTACATCTACAGGTGATAAATTTAATAACGATTTTAGAATAACTAAATGGGCAGCCATCTTTAGAAAATTGTGGATTGATGAGTTCCCGATGATTATTAATTTATTAAAAGGGGATGTAAAGCTAATTGGAGTCCGTCCGCTTAGTTTCCATAAATTCAGCATTTATCCAAAATATCTTCAGGAAAAAAGGATTAAATTTAAACCAGGCCTTGTGCCACCATACTATGCAGACCTTCCTAAAAGCGTAGAGGAAATGGTATTATCTGAATTAAAATATCTTGATAGCTATGAAAAGAATCCTATAAGTACAGATTGGAAATATTTCTGGATGGCATTTTATAATATTGTTTTTAAGAAGGCTCGCAGCGGTTAAAATTGCTCTCTTTTACAGTGGTATGATTATTCTTTGCTAACAGGTTTTATCAATAAAACCAATCCGGAAAAAAGAAATGACTGGGTGGGAATATCCTTTGAAAAAAGGGCAAGCCAGAAGGCAAATAAATAAAAAATGAATAGGAAGAAGGATATCCGGTAAGAGCGGAGAAATATCAGGAATATAAGTGTAATAATAATTGCAAGTCCCGGCAAACCAAGTTCAATAATTGTTTCCAGGAAAATATTGTGCGGGTACTTATTATCTTTAAATATTTGTTCTCCATAATTAAATCCGCCAAAGCCATCACCCATAAAATTATTATTTGAGATTACCTTAATACTTTTAGAATAGAGTTCAATCCTGGTGTCAATGGCGGAATCGCCGCTATACTCTAATTCAAGCAGATTTGTTAATGAATAATATCTTTGCTGAGGGAGATATTCACTAAAATAAAATACAAGTAAACCTATTATAACTGCTGATCCAAGAGAAATAATGAGGGGTTTGAGCGATTTTTCTTTGTATAAAAACCTGATGATTGTAAGTCCGGTAATTAATATTATTCCTGTTAATGCCGCTCTTAAACCAGTAAAATACAGGCCAAAAAGTATTATTATCAGTACTGCGGTGTTTAGTACTGGTTTTAACTGCTTTCCAAAAATCAGGTATAAGGATAGAAGGGCTGCAACACCAAGAAATCTTCCATAGATTACATGGCTTAATTGTAAATTAAATATGTTTACAGTACCATCATAATAAAAGGGTTTAACTATAAAAACAAAAGGAATTGAAATCAGGGCGATACTAAGGATAATAAATACAAATAATTTTCCTCTTACTTCTGTATAGGTTATTATTAAATAGAAAATAACAAGAATAACACCCCCTGTACTTAGCAGCAGATTCAGCCACTTATAAAAACCAAATGATGGATTAAGCGACCAGGAGACCGTAATGAGAGGATATGTAAAAAATATGAGAAGAAGGATTATTCCAAATTTATTTACTCTTGCTTTAAATGCTGCTTTTAGAGATTTTAACAAAACAGGATTGTATTTATTTAAGTACAAATTGTTTAATACTATAGCGGCTATATTGATGCTTAATAAAATTATTTTAAGCAGGAATGAAGACAGTCTGTAATTAGAAATTGGAGCAGCAAAAAAATAAATAATAAAGGATGAGCATAAAATAAATTCGGAGAATAAAATTTTAGGATTTTCCAACGGGAAGTTGGATCTAAATATATTTTTCAGGGAAGCTGATATTTGAGAAATATTCATAAGTTAAAGTTAATATTATTTTTACTAATCTTAAATAATTTTACTTTCCCCCAGGTTGTATTTGAAGATATTAATAGTGAAGTTTATAAATTATTAAATCACCTGTCACTAAAGAAAATAATATCATTTAATGATGAGACACTTCCTCTTTCAAGAAATTCAATAGCAGCTTTGCTCCTGGATGCTTCACATAAGAGAGAGCAGTTAAACAGGATTGAAAAGGAAGAAGTTGAATGGTATTTAGAAGAATATGCGTATGAGGTGAATAGTATTAATAATAATTCTGATATTCATCAAAGATGGTATGCATTAGATTATTCTGATAGTTTATTTATGGTAAGAGGTTACCCTGTTGCGGGGTACGGTGTATCTGCATTTGGAGAATATGATGGTCATACAAAACTTATTGGTGCCGGCTTTTATGGAACATACTCAAATTGGTTTAGTGCATCTTTCGAATACAAGGACATGGGAGAGTTTGGTGATAATGTTGACAGAAAAAAAGATCTGACCCGAAGAACCGGGTATTTTATTAACTCCAGGCATAATTCAGGTATAGAGTTTAGCGATGTAAGGGGGAGTATTAGTTTAAACTGGGACTGGGGATTCGTTTCAGTTCGTAAAGACTATAACTTATGGGGGCATGGCAGATTTGGTCAGTTGTTTATTTCAAATAAATCTGCCTCATACCCACAGGTATTATTGTCATTTAAACCTGTGGACTGGTTCCGTTTTAATTATTTTCATGGCTGGATAAACTCTCTTATACCTGATTCAAATTCATTTTATTATAATCATTTGGAATCGGAAAAACCTTTTTTAAGAAGAAAGTATGTAGATAAATATATTGTTGCTAATATGCTTACTATATCGCCATGGGAATGGTTGGATTTTTCAGCAGGCAATTCCTATGTATACAGCGGCAGTTTAAGACCTGAAATGTTTATCCCGTTTATGTATTATAAAGTAATGGATCATAATACAGGAAGAGAAGGGTGGGGTGACGGGAATGGGCAGATTTTCTTTGATGTTAAGGTTAATTATTGGGATAATTTATCTATTTATTCCTCTCTGTTAATTGATGTATTGGAAATAAGGCAAATTCTTAAAGGGAACTGGTACACATCCTGGTTTGGGTATTCAATTGGGGGGCAATATGCTGATGTCATTATTCCAAATCTTGATATTACTCTTGAATATACTAAAACGAATCCATGGCTATATGAAAACAATGATGAAAGTACCACCTATAAGCATTTAGGATATTCGCTTGGTCATTGGATTGGCCAGAATGCAGATTTGTTATCTGTTAACCTGGATTACCGTATTATAAGAGGGCTTAAAGTATCTCTTTTGTATGAAAGGTTTCGCAAGGGCGGAATGAACGATATTATAAATGCCTATCAAAACAGAACTAATCTGCCTTTTTTATATGGTTCTTTAAGGGTAGAGAAAACTGTTGGTTTAGGTATCAGATACGAACCATTATATGATTTGCTTGCTGAAGCAAAAGTTTTCTATTCGGATATTTCAGATGAGGATATTCAACGAACCCCTCTTTGGCAGATAGGTTATAAATACTCAATAGATTTATCCTTATCATACGGACTATAAAACTGTAAAAAAGAATAATTTTAACATTTTTGACTTTTATATATGTTTTTAGTTATTTTTTTTCATTTCACATAGGGCTTAAATGAAAACTATACTTCCCGGCTTATTGCTTTTTCTTTTTTTTAATATTGCTGTTTACTCTCAAACCGAAGATGTACAGGTAGGTGCCAGTCTTCTTCAGAGATACCAGAGTCAGGGGGCATATTATGATTATGCGGATCCCGAAGGTTTGAATATTAAAGTTTCAGTGTGGGGATATGTCCGTTATCCGGGCAGGTATATTATACCTGCTAACAGTAATGTAAATGACCTGTTATCGTATGCCGGCGGACCCAGTAATGATACACAGCTCGAAAATATGTCACTAATACGGACAAATAAAGATTCATCCCAAAGTCTTATTGAACTTAAATATACTGATTTCTTGTTTGATGAAAGGATGCGGGTAATAAATAAACCACCGCAACTTGAAGCGGGGGATGTTCTTATAGCCCCGGGTGAACCCAGGCTGTATTTTAAGGATTATCTGTCTATAACTCTTTCAGTTGTATCAACATTGATTTCATTGTCAATTTTAATCTTAAACATTGCTAAATAAAGGGTATGATGGAAAATTCTAATAATGGATACGGTATTGAAGAGAATAAATCGTTAAAGGATTATATAAGCCTTTTAAGAAATAATATAGTTACTGTAGCAGCAATAGTAATTATTTGCTCAACTGTTGCAATAATTTATGCTGTTAATTCAACTGATATATACATTGCAACTGTTACCTTAAAAATTGCGCAGCCTAAAGGAAGTATACTCGAATCCCCAATGCCGGAATTCCAGAATTTTAATAATGACAGATTTATAACAAATGAAATTGAAGTTATTAAAAGCTATACTGTTCGTGAAAAAGTAGCCGGTGCTTTATATGACAGCCTGCAGAATAATGATAAAAAATTTTCTACCCTGATGAACAAAGATTTTGAGTTTTCATTAAATCAAAATAACAGGGTACTGAGTACTTCTGAAGTTGCAGATATGCTGTCTAACTATGTTGAGATTTCACAAAAAAGAGGAATGGATATTGTAGAGATATCGGTTCAGTCTCCTTCACCGCAAGGTGCAGCTTTAATGGCTAATACTTATGCAGATGAATACCGTAATGTAAATCTTGATCAGAACAGGAACCAGCTTACTCTTGTAAAAAACTTTTTGAAAGACCAGAGGCTGGAGAAGCTTAATGAATTAAAGGAAGCTGAAGAATTACAGACTGCATATCAGCAAAAAGGGGGAATAATAGCCCTGGATGAACAGGCATCATCTCTTATTAATACTCTCTCTAATTTTGAAGCGCAAAAAAATGCAGCACAAATTGAATTATCTGCATCATCAAAAGTACTGAACCAGTATAAGGCTGAACTTGAAAAACAGGATCCGCGGCTGGCTGATTATCTCGAAAGCATAGCTTCTGAATCATATTTTAAATCATTACAGGAACAGATAGCCAAACTGGAATTGAATAAGGATAATGTTTTAAGTTCAGGCGGCAATGCTAACTCAAACGCTGTAAAAGAATATGACCAAAGAATTAACGAACTTAAAAAGAAACTAAATGATAAACTGGAAGTTATTAAATCCGGTATTTATGCCAGCAGCCCTGAAGAAGTAAAAGATCTTTCACAGAAAATAATCCAGGAAGAAATAAAAAACCAGACCTTAAGAACTACACATAGTGAACTTGCAAGTATTGTTGACAGGTATGATGCCCGCTTTAACCGGCTTCCGAAAACAGCAATAGAGTATGCCCGCCTTGAAAGAAAACGGGGAGGACTGGAGAAACTATACAGTATTGTTGAGGAAAAATACCAGGAAGCCCTAATTAATGAGTTATCTCAACCGGGTAATGTTCTTATAATAGATAATGCAAGAGTTCCATCTTTACCTGCCAAACCTAACAGAAAAATGATAATATTAATTGGATTTTTACTGGGTACGGGACTGGCTTATGGATATATCTTTGTTAAAAATTATTTTGATAATACAATTAAAACCCCTGAAGACATACAGAACAGAAATGTTAATGTACTTGCATGGATTCCTAAGTTTGAAGAGATGGAACTAAGCACAAAAGATGAGTTTGAATTTATTATTGCCCGAAAACCTGATTCAATATCCGCCGAAGCATTTAGAGCCTTACGAACAAGAATACAATTTTCAAAAATAGGAAAGAATAATGTAAAAACTATTCTTGTAACATCCTCAATTCCGCAGGAAGGAAAAACTACAGTAAGCATTAATATTGCCGGGAGTTTTGCCCAGGCAAACAAAAGAGTTTTACTTGTTGATTGCGATTTAAGAAAACCCAGGATACATACTGTCTTTAATGGCAGCAGGTACCCGGGTTTAATAGATTATCTTTTTGGTCAGGTAAAATTTGAGGAAGTTGTCCGCAAATCAGAAGTAAATAACCTTAGTTATATAACTTCCGGTACAATTCCGCCAAACCCGGTTGAAATGATTGATTCAGAGCAAATGCGTGCTTTTATCAGCTTTGTCCGGGAAAAGTTTGATATAGTTGTTATCGATTCACCTCCAATAATTGCTGTTTCAGATTCAGAACTGCTTAACCGGATGGTAGATGCTACAATACTAATTGTATCTGCTGAAAAAACAGAAACAGAAATGCTTGACAGGTCTATTGAACTTATAAAAAATGAAAGCTCAGCATTTATTGGCACCGTTCTTAATAACTTCAATTATAAAGGCGGTTACGGCACTTACTATAAATATTATTATTATTATAATCATACGCCAAATGGAAAAGATAAAAGAAAAGCTGCTAAAACCAAAAATATAGTTTAGAACTTTTAAGAATAAGTTTAACAGGCTGTCTCAAAAAGGCAGCCTTTTTTGTTTTAAATGCGAGATATTGAACTAAGGTTAACTTGATGAGAAGATAGGGTATTTGATATTCCCTGATAAGGTATTCCCCGATACTTCCATGTGATATAGAACACTAAGTTTGAACAGTATTTTTTAACTAAAGAAGAGCTGTTCAAATGAAAAAATTCTGTTCAATTATATTGGTTTTACTATCAATTATTACATTAAATGCATCGACATACTATGTGGATCAGGTAAACGGCAATAATTCAAACTCCGGGTTAACCCCCTCTATAGCATGGAAAACTATTTCTAAGGTCAATTCCTTCAGTTTTAAGCCGGGGGATAATATTTTATTCAAAACCGGGCAGATATGGAGGGAAGCATTAGTTATAAAAAGTTCCGGTCAGTCATATCAGCCTGTTACTTTTGCATCATATGGAACCGGTGAAAAACCAATTATCAGTGGCGCTGATATTATAACAGGCTTTGTTTCGTATTCAGGAAATGTCTGGAGAAAATCCGTTTATATTACTACCTCCCAGCAGGTATTTTTTAACGGGATAAGAGGAAAAAGGAAAACATCAGCAGGTGCTCTAAGTTCTGCAAGAGACTGGTATTATGATAAATCTGCAAGATATTTATATGTGTATTCTTCGGGAAATCCCGCGTCTCTTTATAAATCCCCCGGCATAGAAGCATCGGTTAGGAATTATTCTGTCTATGTTAATTCAAATTTTGTAGTTGTAAAAGATATGCAGATAGAAAAGACATCTTCTACTGCTTTTTCCATTCCCAGCAGTTCCGGAAACATAACTGCTGACAATATAACTTTTTTGCAATGGACTGATGAAGAAACCAGTGCCAAAGGTGGAATAGTTATTAATGGAAATAACTGTGTTGTAAAAAATTCAACATTTGGCAAACAGACCGGTAATGATATAGATGATCAGAAGTGGGCCGGGTTCGTACCAATTGTGGTGAAAGCAAAAAATACTGAGATAACTAATAATAAACTTCTCCACAATTCAACAGAAAACGAAAATGGAAATGGTTCTTATGCCTACGGTATAAGGGCTACCCTGTATGGTGGAAAGATAAAAATTGCCGGCAATTATATATATCATGTGGGAAGTAATGGTGTTTTCTTGAACGGATATTCTCAAAAGGGTGATATTATTGAAGTTCATGATAATATCATAGAGTATACCGGGCAAGCAGGAATTTCAGCCTTTAAGACAAGATCGGGTGACGGTATAGGCGGTAAGGGATATGTTTTTAAAAATAATGTAAGCTTTGCCAACAGGCTTGGTGGTGATATTGGCGGTAATGGTACTCAGGCTTCCGGTATTCATTTTAATGATGGTATAAGAAAAGGTACTGAGTTAACCAAACCCTATATGAAATGGTATTGTTATGAAAATGTTGTTCATAACAGTCAGGCACTTAAAGTACCTAATGGACCGGATTCTGACGGCATTGCATTGGATTATAACGCCAATAATGTTGAAGTGTATAGGAACCTTATTTATAATAATTACGGCAGAGGTATTTATATCTGGAATGCCAACAATTGTAAGGTTTATTATAATATAATGTATGGTAATGATGGTGGAATTACAGTTTCAACAAGAAATGACAAGTTAGAATCTACTAACAATAACGAAATATACAATAACATTTTTTATAAAAATTATAATGGTGACAATAAAGGTCAGAATATAGATTCGGAAATGTATTTTGGCTGGTATAGTAAAAATAATGTTTTCAAGAATAATATAGCTTATGCTTCCGTTAATGGTTATGCCTATTGTTATGGCCCTTCGGGTGCAAGCGGTTTTGTTTTAGATAATAATTTGGTTTATAGTGATCTTGGAACAGGCGCAAAAATATTGTATGACGGACTAAAAGGAAAACAGAATCTTACTCAGTGGAAATCAAATCACTCCGGGTGGGATAAAAATTCTATTGATGCTGATCCTATGTTTGTTAATGCCGGGGCAGGGGACTTCTCCCTTAAAGCAGCTTCGCCTGCAATAAATAAAGGTGTAAACTTAGGCTTGCTGAATGATTTTCTTGGTGAGGCGATCTACGGATCTCCGGATATGGGAGCGATGGAATATATTTATGTTGATCATACAGCGCCTTCAGTTGATTCCGTTCAGATTATAAATGATGTTAATGTCAGGGTAATATTTTCGGAAGAGATCAACCTTACTGACCTGCAAAATATTAAAAATTATGTTTCTGCGGAAGGTATCCAGGTTTTATCAGCAGTAGCTGATCCTTGCAGCAGTAAAGTTACTCTTTTAACAACTGCACATGCCTCAGGGAATTTTACAATTAAAGTTGCAAATATAAAAGACCTTGCGGGTAATTTAATTAGCACATCAAATTATTCGGGTACTTACAGTTTTACTGCATGTCCGGCGGATACCGTTATACGAATTTCTGCTGATCAGGGAATTCTGTCAGGTTCAGCAGCCTTAAAATCTCAATCCGGTTCTCTTAGTGCTAAAGCAGCATATTTTAACAATAGTACCGGAGAAATAACATACACTGTAAAGATCCCCAAATCCGCATATTGGTATGGCTGGGCAAGATTATATTATGGAAGCTCAAGTCCTAATAATTCCTTTATAATAAGAGCAAACGACAGGGGACATATCTTAGGTGATGACCCTGCAATACGTAACAAATGGCATTATGATGGATATCAGCATGCAGATATACATTTGGGAAGGTTCCAGACTGGTGATATACTTACAATAACAATAAGACCAAGAGAACCTGGTGAAACAGTCCTGCTCGATCAAATATTACTATCTCCTGATCCTAATTTTATTCCTCAGGATGAGTCCTCAGTAATGCCGGTTAAGTTAGCTGCTCCTTTAAATAATGCTTCGGAGCAAGTTATACTTCAAACTCTAAAATGGCGGAAAGATGCTGCGGCTAAATCTTACAGTCTGCAGATTGGTAAAGACTCATCTTTCAGTTCATTAGTACATAACAGTACAATAACTGACACCGCCGAAGTTATCAGCGGGCTTCAATACAGTACAAGGTATTTCTGGAGAGTAAAATCTCTTGATAACGATATAGAAAGTGAATGGTCGGATACATGGAATTTTTCATGTAAAACAGGCACAGTTGTTCTGATAGATGCTATGAATGGTAAATTTACGGGAGATGCAAGGCTTGGCAGCAGAATTGGAATGAAAAATTACCGTGCTGTTTATTTCCAGGGAACCAGTGGCGGAGTTACATATAATGTTCAAATACCTGAAGCAGGTAAATGGTACGCCTGGGCAAGAATGTATTATATGAGCTCCGGCGGTAAAAATTCTTTTTACATAGCCGTAAATAATACAAAACATATTCTTGGTGATGATGATAGTAAATTTAATCAATGGCATTGGGATGGATACCGCGGGACAAAAATAGAACTGGGTACTTTAAATGCCGGGCTTAATACTGTTATGATTTCCGGCAGAGAACCCGGGTTTACTTTATGGATTGACCAGATTGTTTTAACAAACGATCCCAATTATACTCCTTCTGTTCTTGGTAAAGAATCTTCGGAAGAGGAGATTGAAAATATTCCTGCAATGCTTCCATCAGATTATGAGGTTTCTCAGAATTTTCCAAATCCTTTTAATCCTTCAACCAATATCAGGTTTTCAATGCCTGAAACAGAGTATGTAAGCCTGAAGATATATGATATTTTAGGAAACGAAGTAGCCGACATAGTAAATAATGTTTTACCGGCAGGGTATCACGAAGTAAAATTTAATGCCGCTGATTTAGCTTCCGGAATATATATTTATCAGCTAAGGGCAGGTGATTTTAGCAGAACAATGAAAATGCAGCTTCTCAAATAGATTTCTTTCAATTCCCATCATAATCTCCGGGTGCAAATGTGCCCGGGGATTTTTTTTATCTATGTTTGAATTACGCCAACATTAAATTTTGGCATATCCGGATTGTTATTTGCAGTCTCCAAAGCCATTGAAATATATTCTCTTGTAAGAGCCGGGTCTATCACTTCATCTATCCACAATCTTGATGCAGCATACAAAGGATAACTTTTTTCATCGTAGCTTTTTGTTATTTCATCAAGCATCTTTTGTTTTTCTTTTTCACCTAACTCTTTATCCCCGCTCTTTTCTGTCTGCTTAATTTTTATATCAAGCAAAACATTGCTTGCCTGTGATCCTCCCATAACAGCTATCTTTGCATTAGGATAGGCAAATATAAATCTGGGATCATAAGCCTTGCCGCACATTGCATAATTTCCGGCTCCGAAGCTGTTTCCAATAATAATTGTAATTTTCGGCACTACAGAATTGGCAACGGCATTTACCATTTTAGCGCCATCTTTAATTATACCCCCATGTTCAGCGCGGCTTCCCACCATAAAACCCGTAACATCCTGGAGAAACAGTAAGGGAATTTTTTTCTGATTACAATTCATTATAAATCTTGCAGCCTTATCAGCACTATCAGAATATATTACGCCCCCTACCTGCATTTCACCCGATTCATTTTTAATAATACTCCGTTGATTTGCAACAATTCCTACTGCCCATCCGTCAATCCTGGCATAAGCGGTAATAAGTGTTTTTCCGTATCCTGCTTTATACTCATCTATTTCTGAGTTATCTGTTATGCGGGCAATAATATCATACATATCATAAGTCTTTAGAGTGTCTTCAGGAAGAAGACCGTATATTTCTTTAGGAGAAAACCGGGGAGGTTTACTCTCAACCCTGTTAAAGTTAGCTTTTTCAATAATCCGGGTTTTTTCAACAAGGCTTCTTATTTGGGCAATACATTCTTCATCATTTTTCATTATATAATCGGTTACGCCTGAAACATTAGACTGAACTTTTGCACCGCCGAGATTTTCATTATTAATTACTTCACCAATTGCAGCCTTTACAAGATGTGAACCTGCAAGAAAAACCGAACCTTCACCTTCAACAATTAATGCTTCATCACTCATTATGGGGAGGTAAGCTCCACCTGCAACACATGGGCCCATTATAGCTGCAATCTGGGGGATACCCCTGGAAGATAATACTGCATTGTTCCGGAATATTCTGCCAAAGTGTTCTTTATCCGGAAAAATTTCATCCTGCATCGGAAGAAAAACACCTGCACTATCAACAAGGTATACCACAGGTAAGTGGTTGTCTAATGCAATTTCCTGTGCCCGCAGATTTTTTTTAACAGTAACGGGAAACCATGCTCCCGCTTTTACTGTTGCATCATTAGCTACAATTACATGGTACCTGTTATGTATTTTTCCAACACCGTACACAGTGCCGGATGACGGTGCGCCGCCGTATTCTTCATACATTCCATAGGCAGCAAAAGTACTTAACTCAAAAAACTCTTTTGGATTGTCAACCAGCAGGTCTATTCTTTCCCGGGCAGTTAATTTTCCTTTAGCTTTATGTTTTTCAATAGCCTTTTTCCCACCGCCCAGTTTTATTTTTTCTTTTTCTGCCTGTAATTTCCTTACAAGGTTTTTTTGATAGTCATCCCTTTTGAGATAAGTTTCGTTTTGTGGAGCCTGTGTACCGATTTTTTTCATAATTAGGGTTGTTGAGGGTAATTAAATTTGTTTTAACAATTCTCTGGCAATTACAATTCTCTGTATCTCAGATGTTCCTTCACCTATTGTACAAAGTTTAACATCACGGTAAAACTTTTCTACAGGATAATCTTTAATGAAGCCGTAACCTCCAAAAATCTGCACAGCCTCATTTGAAGCCTTCTCGGCAATTTCGCTGGCAAATAATTTTGCCATTGCTGCTTCTTTTACTGCAGGCTCTCCTTTATCTTTAAGTGAAGCTGCGCGGTAAGTTAACAGCCTGGCTGCTTCAATTTCAGTAGCCATCTGTGCAAGCTTAAACTGAATTGCCTGGAATTCATTTATAGATTTACCAAAGGCTTTTCTTTCTGAGGAGTATTTTATTGCAGCATCCAGTGCTCCCTGTGCAAGTCCTGTACTTAATGCTGCTATCGTTATTCTTCCCCCTTCAAGTATTTTCATTGAATGAGTAAAGCCTTCACCTTCAGTCCCCAAAAGATTTTCTTCCGGTACTTTGCAGTTTTCAAAAATTATCTGTGTGGTATCGCTTGCCCGCATTCCAAGTTTATTTTCTTTTTTCCCTTTTATAAAACCATCAAAGCCTGCTTCTACAATAAAAGCTGATATTCCTTTTTTACCTTTGGTTTTATCTGTAACGGCCAGTATAACAGCGGTTTCACCAACTGTTCCGTGTGTAATAAAAGTTTTACTGCCGTTTAAAATATAATACCCGTTCTTTTTATCAGCAGTTGTGCTCATTCCTGCGGCATCACTTCCGGAGGATGATTCTGTCAGACCCCACATTCCTATTTTTTTCCCTGAAGTAAGATCAGGAAGATATTTTTGTTTCTGCTCTTCATTTGCAAATTTATAAATGTGGTTGGTACATAATCCATTATGTGCGGCAACAGATAATGCAACGGAAGGGTCTACTTTTGCAAGCTCTTCTATAATAACAGCGAAATCCAAATAACCTAAACCTGCACCGCCGTAATTTTCCGGAATAACAACACCCAGAAATCCAAGCTCTCCAAGTTGTTTTATAATATCCATCGGAAATTCCTGTGACTCATCATATTGCATAATGACAGGCCTGATATTGTTCTCAGCAAAATTGCGGAGGGTGTCTTTTATTATTAATTGGTTTTCGTTAAGGTCAGTAAGAAATGAACTTTCTAAAACTTCCATAAAAACTCCTTTCAGAGATGGCAGGCTGTTTAAAGCATGCCAGTCTTCAACTTGTAGTTGAGATTAACCGGAAACAATCTTTTGGATTATAGTATAAGTTACTAAATTTTTGGAAAATTACAGATGCTTTTTGAAATTTTCTATAATTTCTTCAGCTATGTGATAGGGAGAAAAATTGCCGGGCACAACTTTTTCTAATGAAGAATTAAAGTTCTTTTCACCTGTGTTACTCCACAGTTTTTCTTTAAGTTTTTCTTCAACAATCTCTTTTATCCTGATATTTGTCCGTATTTCGCGCCTTTTTTGAAACAGATTATTAGACAGGAGATAATTATGATGTTTTTTAATTTCATCTGCTATCTCAGGAATTCCTTTATTTTCACTTGCTACTGTTTTTAAGATAGGGGCAAGCCATGATTTTTCATCATGTGCCTTCATCATAAGGATGGTTTTTAGTGCAGTAACTGCCTGTTCCGAACCGGGCCTGTCGCTTTTATTAAGGATAAAAAAATCGGCTATTTCCATTAAGCCTGCCTTCATTGCCTGCACAGAATCTCCCGATTCAGGTACAAGAACAACAATTGTGGTATCGGCGGCATTTGCAATATCAAGTTCTGATTGTCCAACTCCAACAGTTTCAAATAAAACATAATGAAATCCGGCTGCATCCAGAACATCTGCAGCATCAATAGCTTTACGGCTAAGGCCGCCAAGACTTCCGCGGGTTGCCATACTCCGGATAAAAACACCCGGATCACTGCCAATTTCACCCATTCTAACTCTATCGCCAAGAAGTGCCCCGCCGGTAAATGGGGAAGTAGGATCCACGGCAATTATCCCTACAGTTTTATTCTGATCTCTGAAATATTTTGTAAGCTGATTTACAATTGTGCTTTTCCCTGCTCCGGGAGGGCCGGTAATACCTATACGATATGCATTACCGGTCTTATGGTATATTTTTTTCTGCAGTTCAGGTGAGATAGTATTATTCTCTTCAACTATTGAAATTGAACGTGCAATTGTTCTTTTATCAGCCGAATATAATTTTTCAAGAAATGAATTTTCAATCATTGTTAAGACAGTATCATTTTTTATTTCTAAATCGTAAATACATTAATAGTTGTACTTATTCCTTATTAGAAATTGTGTGAAAAGTAGAAGGTGGTGAATAAATATGAATTAACCCGGGGCTTCAGCGGCTCCCCCATGTTAAAACATGGGGTTAATCAATAAAACTAATATTTATTCCTCAATCTTTATTTTCACACAAGCTCTATTGAGAGATGGAATTTTGCAGTGCATACTAAAATATAGAGCTAATTCAGATATTCAGTTTTTCTTTAAAAAACTCAACTGTCTTTGTCAATCCATCTTCCAGGGAAGTGCCGGGCTGCCAGCCGAATTTTTCTTTAAGTTTTTTAGAAGTGATAACACTGCGCAACTGTTCACCGGGTGCTGCAGTACCATGCTTTTCTTCAATATTCCTTCCGGTAACTTTATTTATTACTGCAAATATCTGGTTTACATTTGTTTCTTTCCCGGTGCCTACATTGTAAAAGCCACTATCCGAATCTTTTAATGCTAATAAATTAGCTTTAACCACATCGCCGACAAAAACATAATCACGTGTCTGTTCTCCGGTTCCATTTATTACCGGCTGTTCACCTTTAAGAAGCCTGGTTGTAAAGATAGCAACAACACCTGCTTCACCATGAGGATTTTGCCGCGGGCCGTAAATATTTGCATACCTTAAAACCGTAAAATTCAATTTATACTGAACCGCATAAAAATAAAGATATTTCTCTACAGCCAACTTTGAAATGCCATACGGAGAAAGGGGGGCAGTAGGATGGTTTTCGTCAGCAGGGAAGTAATCCTGTTCGCCGTATATCGCTCCGCCTGTGGAAGCAAACATAAATTTTTTAACACCGTACTTAATACAGTTTTGCAGAAGGTTTATCGTTCCAAGAATATTTATTGAAGCATCGAATTCAGGGTCTTTCACCGATTTTCTTACATCCATCTGGGCGGCATGATGGTTAACTATATCAAATCTTTCCTTATCAAAAAGCAGGGATAAATTCTTATCACATATACTGGCTTTAATAAATGTGGCTTTAGGATTTACATTTTCCAAAAAACCTGAAGAAAGATCATCAACTATAAATACATCATGGCCTTCAGCAATAAAAGCATCAGCTACATGAGAAGCTATAAAACCTGCGCCGCCGGTTACCAGAATTTTCAAATTATACTTCCTTATATAAATTATGTTTATAAATATATTCTTTTACTTTTCCGGTTACAAAAAAATCTATGGGTAAATTATTTTTCACTCTTTCCCTTACCGCTGTTGAACTTATTTCAATAACAGGTGTTTCTGCAAATATGGCTTTATCAAAATATTTATTACGTTTTTTTGCATCATCACTTCCTCTCTTAAGCACTATAACTTTTGCCATATTAAAAATCTGACCGGGATCTTTCCAGGTATCAAATACAAGCAGGTTGTCATATCCTATTATTAATTCTATAGAGCTGTATGATTTTTTTAATTCTTTTATGGTATCGATAGTATATGAAACGTCTTTTTTATTTATTTCATAATCTGAAACATCAAAATAACTTACCCCTTTTACGGCAAGTTTTACCATTTCCAGACGGTGAACAGGATCGGAATGTTGTTTCTCTGTTTTGTGAGGAGAAATGAAGGCAGGCATAAAAATTATTTTGTCAAGGTCCCTGGCTTCTTTTACCGATAAGGCAGTCAGCAGGTGACCGTTATGTATAGGATCAAACGTCCCCCCAAATATTCCCACTGCTTTCATTTAAGCAATCCCTTATACTCTATAAAAAGAGCGGTGAACTTTTCATGCATAATATGACTGCAGTAAGCAAGACTTTCTTTTTTTGATAACTCCTGGTATAATTTTTTAAATTCATCCAGGGTTTCAATTACAAGAAAACTGTTTAATGTATGGAGATGCACATCCTGTTTACATACAGGAGTTAAAGCCTTATTATAATTGAGATCTTCAAAATTAAATTCTGTAAAAAAACTTCTGTCAAGAACATTAAAACCGATAGAGCAGAGCTTGTTGTTAAATGTCTTGCCAAGAACAACAGCATTATCATCAATAGAAAGCAGGTTCAGGATTTTTTTAAAGTCCTCGCCGGTCATACCAATTGAATCTGCAGTAACAATGATATTATTATTAAATTTTGAAAAATATTTATCAATTAAAACTCTGAATGCTTCATTTTTCAGGCTGGTATCAATCCATATAACACTATCAACATTCTGAAATTCGGCAGGAATAAAATCACGGTCTTTGTGGTCAATACAATAACAGATATTTGCTAAGCCCGGAATTGAATCAAATATTTCTTTGTGATTAAGCAGTAATGAAGAGTAAAGAAGAGAAGAATGAGGCTTATCAAATGACTCAAACCGGGGGACCTCATCCGGGTTCAGCATTGGGAAACGGCATAATAAATATATACAGGAATTAATTTTGCTCATTTGATAACACTATTGTTAAGATCGCGAATATAAAGCCTGTAATGTTCAATATCCTGTTCATATAAATATTTGTCAGCTCCTGAAGAATTGCGGTGCTGTACCTTTCTGAAAGCTAAAGTTATTGCTGCATTAACATAAGACTTTCTTTTCTCTTCATCAATCCATCCGTTCCTGTTTCTTTGTTTGGAGTTGAGAATGTTTAAATGTTCAACAGGAATTATCCCGGTTTTTACCTCTTCAATCAATTCGTTATAAATCAACTTTTTTTCATTTAACACTGAAAAAGAAAATACAATAATAAATACGGCAAAAATTAAGATCATTGAAGCAAAGCCTGAAAAAATGGTACTGTCAAAACTAACGCTAAGATTCCAGGTAAAATGAAGTGTTACGGCAAGCAGTAAACCGGATAAAGCAAAAATGAATTTTTGTGTACCTTCTTTGAATTTTGCATAGCCTAAAAATGCACCAAAAATTGCAGTTGCAACACAATGCATTACACCGGAAAACAGGGTTCTTACTATTACTAAAAAGATCCAATCGCTTATTGAAACTGCATAAGTAATAAAGTATAAGAAATTCTCAGTCATTCCAAAGCCAAGCCCTATAGCGCCGCCGTATACTAATCCATCAGTAATATTATCAAATTTCCTGTTGGTAATTGTTATGAGAAGAAAAAGTCCTTTCATTGACTCTTCTACTATGGGAGCCAGAATAATTGTCTCGAAATTATCAAGATCATTAGCATCTGCAATAACAGAAGAAAATACCAGGTTTAGGATTGAGCCAAAAATAAAGGTTAATAATATTGCTCCGGCAGCCCCCCAAAGGTAATTCTGAATCACAAGCCCGAAAGGTTCCCTGTCATACCTGTCAAACCTCCAGATGATAATAAGATAAATGATCATAGGTATAATTGCTGCCGCTGCGGAAATTAAATAGATCATATATCTTAAATATTCATCTGTTTGTAAAAAATATCTATATAAATATTGTAATTAAAAAGGAAAACAAAAAATGTTAAATGGAGTTTGGATAAAACAAAAGCACAGACCTCAGCCTGCAAAAATTATTTTATTCCTTTTCTCTCATCCATCGTATCATTTCTTTAAGAGAGGGCATTTTACCATACGATAAAATTCCGATCCTGAAAATTTTTGAAGTAATAACTATTGTAAGAAAAATTGAGATAATCATAATTATTACTGTTGCTAAAATTTCCGGCAGTGAAATAGGGGAGAGGTTCAGGCGGAGCATCATAATTGTGGGTAGTGTTAAAGGAACGTATGAAAAAAAAGTTATGATGGAGGCATCCGGGTTTTCAATTGCCGGCAATGCAAGCACCACCGGGAATACAAGGATTAAGCTTAAATAACCTGTTAACTGCTGTGCTTCCTGGTCTGTTGTTACTATTGAACCAATGCCGACAAATATAGCCGTATAAAAAAAGAATCCCAGTATAAAGTAAACAAGAATAAGAGGAATATTATCCATTGCCTGCTGAGGGATTACGGCATATCCCGATATTAAAATGCCTATTATAACCCAGATAAGAATTTGAAATAAACCTACACTGCTTAAACCAATAATTTTTCCTGAAAGCAGCTCGCTTGAAGTACAGCTTGAAATTATAATATCAATAAGCCTGTTTGATTTCTCTTCAACAAGACTTCTAACAAGCATTCCCCCTGATGCCATAACAACGGTCATCAGCATCATAATAAAAATAATTGATGAAAAAAAAGTAAGTATAAAATCTGTTTTACTTTCTTCGCCGCCTGCTTTTATTTTAATTTGTTCAATGCTGAATTCTTTTGAGATCTTCGAAATTACATCCGGTGCAATTCCATATTTACTTAATTCTATGTTGGTTTTTACTTCATTAAAAACCTGTTCAAATTTTCTTGTATCATTCAGGTTAATTGAAACCAAACTGCGGAATTCCAGCCTGAGCGAATCAGTACCCCCGTTATATACAAGCACATAACCTTCAATCCTGTTCTTAAGTACATTTTCATCGGCTCGTTTTTTTAATTCAGCTAATGTTTTATTTCTTTCGGTAAAATTTATCAGCAGGTAATTCTGCTGTCCGTTTTGCAATTTAAATTCTTCTATCTTTTCCCTCATGGGGTGAAAATAAATGCCCGAAGTATCAACAAAACCAATTGCCTTGGTAGAATCTTCCGCCTGGCCTGATAGAAGAGTACCCCCAATAGTAAAACTTATAAGAATAACCGGGGTGATAATTAAGGAAATAAAAAAAGCCTTAGTTTTAACTTTTTGTAAAAATTCCCATTTAGCAATTGCAAATATTTTAATCATGCCGTTTCATTCCCTTTAATTGCATCAATAAAGATTTTATTCAGCGTAGGCTCAATAATAGAAAAGTGTTTTACTTTAACTTTATCAATTATGTTTTTCAGGAAATCATCCGGGGAAAAATTTTCTTTAAGCTCAACTTCTGCATAGTTGCTGTAACTATCTATATTAAGTACATAAGGTAGTGAACCAATAAATGAGCCGTCCCCCTCATATTCTATCTTTACATTGTTCCTGGCAAAATTCCGTTTTATTGATGAAAGATTGCCACTAAGAATTTCTTTACCTTTATCCATCAGGAGAATTTCGGAACACAGCTTTTCAGCCGTCTCCATTTGATGAGTTGAAAGGATAATAATTTTTCCGGAGCCGGCAAAAGATAAAATAATCTCTTTAATAAGCTGCTGAACTATCGGGTCAAATCCCTGGAAAGGTTCATCCAGAATAAGAAGCAGGGGATTATGAATAACGGAAATAATAAATTGAATTTTTTGTTGATTACCTTTGGAAAGTTCTTCAATACGTTTGTTTTTATAATTATGTATTTCAAGCTTATTAAGCCAGTTATCTGCTTCGGTTAGTGCTTTTTCATGTGAAAGGCCCTTTAATGCAGCAAAATAAACTATTGCCTCGATAACTTTACTTTTTTTATATAAGCCTCTTTCCTCAGGCAAATACCCCACCTGCTCATAAAATTCGTTTGCAATAGGCCTGTTATTAAATGATACGGTTCCTGAAGTTGGTTTAATAAGGTTGAGGATTGTTCTGATAGTTGTTGTTTTTCCTGCACCATTAGGGCCAAGAAGCCCAAATATCTTCCCTTCATCAATAGTGAATGAAAGATTATCAACTGCCACTATATTTTTATATTCTTTTCTGAGGTTTTTTACAATTAGCATGCTAACAGAAGAAATATGGAACAAAATTGGTAAAAATCATTATAAAATTTGGATAATAAACGGATAAAAACAAAACATATCCTGTCAATTATTTATATTTAAGCTAATTATTTATAAACCCGTAAAAAACAACAAAAATTAAAGATATACTGGTTCCTTAAAGTTGACTATCAGGCGAAGTATGTCTATATTTTGGGTCGTTTTTTGCTTTATTGTGGGAAAAAATCGATGATTATTAAGATTGCTGGTCTTAGCGACGGTGTTCATAATTTCAGTTTTGATGAAGCAATTGAAGAAATAGGTTTAAAAAAACCTTTCTTTGGAAATTTTCATTTAGATGCTGAGTTAACAAAATCTCATAACCAGTTGGTTTTAAGCGCAGAAATTACTCTGAATGCTGAATTTGAATGCGACAGATGCACTGCAAATTACGAGTCTGTTGTAAAAAGTAAGTACCGGATGGTATACTTTTTTGGAAAAGAGCCGGCCGGTGATGATGAAGTTAATATAAAATATCTTCCTCATGAAGCAGATAAAATAAAGTTAGATGAAGAACTAAGAGATTATTCAGTTCTTGCAATACCAATGAAAATGTTGTGTAAAGAAGACTGTAAAGGTTTATGCAGGAACTGCGGTAGTGATTTAAATGAAGTTAGCTGCGGCTGTGCCGACCAGGAAATTGATGCCAGGTGGATGCCGCTTCAGGAATTGAAAAGTAAATTAAATAATAATTAAAAAACGGAAACAAGATGCCAAATCCTAAAAGAAAATGGTCCAAGAGCCGTAGAGATAAAAGAAGAACACATTATAAGGCCTCGGCACCATCACTGGGAGGATGTCCTAATTGCGGCGAAATGAAACTAACTCACCGCGCATGCCCTTCCTGCGGCTATTATAACGAACGTTCGATGTTTATTCCTAAAAGCTAAATAATATATTAATCTTTTTTAATGAACAATTCTGAACCCAACAAGCTCGGCACGGCTCGTCCAACCGGTACAAGTGATATAAACGAAGGACGAGGCGGGCAAAAGTGCAGAATAGTTGTTGATGCGATGGGGGGTGATTTTGCTCCCCGGAATGCCGTTGTTGGGGCCGTACAGGCATACAACGAATCCAAAAAATTTGATCTTTTTCTTGTAGGTAAAGAAAAAGCTATTAAGGAAGTTCTCTCTTCTGAAAATATCTCTTTTGATGACAACTTTATCATTAATGCAGAAGAAGTTATAGAGATGGGAGAAAGTCCTACCACTTCACTTAAAGCCAAACCTAATTCTTCTATAGTTAAGGGAGCAATGTTAGTAAGAGAAAAAAAAGCTGATGCATTTGTAAGTGCCGGGAATACCGGTGCTATGATGGCAGCATCAACTCTTATTATTGGAAGAATTCCCGGAGTAGGCAGGCCTACTATCGGAGCCTTAATGCCAAATGCAAAAGGTATCTGTACTCTCTTTGATGTAGGTGCCAGTGTAGACTCCAAACCAAAACACATCCTTGAATATGCTATTATAGGCTCTATTTATACACGCGAAATTTATGGAATAGAAAATCCTAAAATTGGAATTTTAAGCGTAGGTGAAGAGGAGTCTAAAGGGAACGAGATTTCCCTGGCTGCTTATGAACTTATCAGAAATACCAATCTGAATTTTATAGGCAATGTTGAAGGAAGAGATATTCTTAACGGAGATGTAAATGTAGTTGTGTGCGACGGGTTTATAGGGAATATTCTTATTAAATTTGGCGAAGGTGTTCTTACTTTTCTTAAGTTTAAGTTTAAAGACTATGCGTCAGCGGGTTTCTTCAATAAGCTGAAAATTGGATTATTAAAAGGTGCTCTCAAGGGAATACTTAAAGATTTTGATTACCAGGAACATGGCGGCGTACCCTTGCTTGGTGTTAACGGCATTAGTATTGTAGGACATGGATCCAGCTCTCCCAAAGCATTCAGGAATATGGTTCTTCGTGCAAATGAAATGTATGAGAAAAATCTTGTTGCTAAAATTGAAAGTTCAATAAAAAAATATTCATCCTTAACTTAATGGTTTTTTAAATGAACAATAATAAAAAGTTTAATGCGGTAATTACCGGTGTTGGAATGTATGTTCCCGAAAAAGTGTTGGACAATGCTTATTTCGAAAAAATAGTAGATACAACAGATGAATGGATAACCACCAGAACAGGTATAAAGGAAAGAAGGATTTTAGAAAACGGCGCAACCAGTGATCTTGCTTCACGGGCTGCTGAAGACCTGCTTAAAACCCATAATATATCTGCCGGTGACATAGATGTAATTATAGTAGCTACTGTTACCCCCGATATGTTTTTTCCTGCAACTGCCTGTCTTGTACAGGAAAAAATAGGTGCAAAAAAAGCATGGGGTTTTGATCTTTCTGCGGCATGTTCCGGTTTTCTTTTTGCTCTTCAAACCGGGGCCTCCCTGGTTGAAAGCGGTGGTTATAAAAAAGTAATGGTTATTGGCGCCGATAAAATGAGTTCTATTGTTGATTATACCGATAGAAACAATTGTATCCTTTTTGGTGATGCGGGTGCTGCTGTTCTTTTTGAACCTACTGAAGATAAAAATGTTGGATTAATGGATTCGATATTAAGAGTTGATGGTTCCGGAAAAGAAGCGTTATATATGAAAGGGGGCGGTAGTTTAAATCCTCCTTCTCATGAAACAGTTGATAACAAAATGCATTATATATATCAGGATGGTAAAGCCGTATTTAAGGTTGCTGTTAAAGGCATGGCTGATATAGCTTATGAAGTTATGCATAAAAATCAGCTAACTTCCGACGATATTTCCTATCTTGTGCCTCACCAGGCTAATTTAAGAATTATATCTGCTACTGCCGAAAGAATAGGTATTAGTCAGGATAAGGTGATGATTAATATAAATAAGTATGGAAATACAACTGCCGCTACAATTCCTTTGTGCCTTGCAGAGTATTACCGATGCGGTAAAGTTAAAAAGGGAGATAATCTTATACTTGCTGCTTTTGGTGCAGGTTTTACCTGGGGTTCTGCATGGTTAAAGTGGGGAATATAAGTATGAAGATCGGAATAATGGAGTTTTGGAATAATAAAGTGATTGATAGATCGTTAGTTTCTGTCATTTCGACTGAAGGGAGAAGGATTAATATTGGGGGGAGCAATGTCTAAACGTGCGTTTTTGTTTCCCGGACAGGGATCCCAGTATGTAGGTATGGCAAAAGATCTTTATGAAAATTCTGTTGAAGCTAAAGAAATGGTTTTAACTGCTGATGATGCTTTGGGAATTAATCTTTCATATATTCTATTTAATGGTCCCGAAGATGAATTGAAACAAACCGAGTATACACAACCTGCAATTTTTCTTCATAGTGTAATTCTTGCCAGTATAATAAGAATTCTTGATGCCGAGGGGGCGGCAGGGCATTCGCTGGGTGAATATTCAGCGCTTGTATCCGCACGTTCCATTCAGTTTTATGAAGCAATAAAATTAGTAAGAGCACGTGGAAAGGCTATGCAGAAAGCCGGTAAAGAAAGTTCGGGAACTATGGCTGCAATAATAGGCCTTGAACCTCAACAGGTTGAAGAATGCTGCAGGGAAGCTTCGGCCGAAGGAATTGTGCAGTGTGCTAATTTTAACTCACCGGGCCAAATTGTTATTTCCGGTTCTGTTCCCGGTGTAAAAAAAGGAATGGAAATCTGCAAAACTAAAGGCGCTAAACTTGTAAAAGAGCTTGTTGTAAGCGGAGCTTTCCATTCTCCTCTAATGGAAACGGCACAGGCTGATTTAAAAGAAGCCCTGGATAGTACTAACTTTTATGATGGAAAATTTCCTGTTTATGCCAATGTTACTGCAAAGCCGGTTACAAATAAAGAGGAAATAAAAAAGTTACTGCTGGACCAATTAACTTCTCCTGTAAGATGGGAAGAAACAATTAAGAATATGATAGCCGATGGTTTTGATGAATTTTATGAGATTGGCCCCGGAAAAGTTTTGCAGGGGCTGGTAAAAAGAATTAACCCGGATGTTAAATGTTTCGGGATAGACAAATACACAGATGTGGAGAAGTATCTTTAATGAGTGAACCCTTTACTAAAATTATTAATGGAATTAAAATCGATCCGGCAATATTCACTTTCAAATTCTCCTGTAAGTGCGGCGGAGAATGCTGCAATTACGGGGTATATACAGATTTGAAAGAACATGAACTTATCTTAAGCATACAGGATAAAATCATCCCTCTCCTTGATGACACCCAGCCAAAGGAGGTAAATAGTTGGTTTGAAGCACCTGAAAAAGATGAAGACTTTGATTCAGGGATAGCTGTAGGTACTGAATTATATAACGGGAAATGTGTATTTCTTGATCAAAACGGGCTTTGTACTTTACAAAAGCTTGCGCTAATTGAAGGTGAATATAAGTGGAAATATAAGCCTCTTTATTGTATCCTGTTTCCATTAACAATTTTTGAAGGTGCGTTAACCATTGATAATGAGCATATTGACCGTTTAAAAACTTGTAACAAAAACGGCAGGGATATATCTATTTTTGAAGCATGCAAAGAAGAATTAATTCATTTTCTGGGTGAAAAAGGATATATTGAACTTGAAAATTACAGGGAAGAAATTTTGAATAAAGATAAAGCGGGAGAAATCTTAAATGGTAAAGAATAAAAGAGCAATTGTAACAGGAGGCACGCGGGGCATAGGCCGTGCTATTGTTAGGGAACTGGCGGCAAAAAGCTGCTGCGGTGTGCTTTTTTCTGATGTTGCTTTTATATATAACAGTTGTGATGAATGTGCAAAAGAAATTGAAAAAGAAGTTGGTGAACTTGATGTAAAGATAATTGGATTTAAAGCTGATGCAACTTCTTTTGAAGATGCAAATAAAACAGTTGAAGATGCAATCCAGAGACTTGGAGGCGTGGATATACTGATTAATAACGCAGGTATAACAAGGGATAACCCTTTAATCAGGATGAGTGAGAAAGATTTTGATGATGTAATTGCAACTAATTTAAAAAGTGTTTATAACTATACCAAAGCCGTTATGAAACCTATGATGCAGCAGCGTTACGGCAGGATTGTAAACATTGCTTCTGTAGTAGGAATAATCGGTAACCCCGGACAGGCAAATTACGCTGCATCAAAAGCCGGAGTTATAGGTTTTACAAAGGCTATGGCAAGAGAGCTTGCATCAAGAAATATAACCGTTAATGCTGTTGCACCCGGTTTTATTGAAACGGATATGACTGCTAAACTTAACGATGTTCAAAGAGAAAGCCTTATGAAAAATATTCCTATGAGCCGTCTTGGCAAACCTGAAGATATTGCCAAAGTTGTAGGCTTTCTTTGCAGTGACCAGGCAGATTATATTACAGGCCAGGTTATTGCTGTTGATGGCGGCATGACAATGTAATTTTTAACTTATTTTTATTTAATTTTTATCTTAAATTATTCTTAAACTTAATAGGAGAAAATAAAATGGATGTTGAAGCTAAAGTAAAAGAGATTATAATTGACAAATTAGGTGTTGAAGAATCTCAGATTACACCCGAAGCTTCTTTTACAAACGACTTAGGCGCTGATTCGTTGGATATAGTTGAATTGGTTATGGGCTTTGAAAGCGCTTTTAATGTTTCTATTCCTGATGAAGATGCTGAAAAAATCGGAACTGTTGGTGATGCTACTAAATATTTAAAAGAGAAATTAGGATAAGTCTGTAAAGCCGGGGTTTCCCGGCTTTTTTACCAACCTAAAAGATTTTGGTATAAGGTGTAAAGTTATAGGGTATAAAATTAATTACTTTTTATGCCTTATACCCATATACCGCATACCTATATACCTATAAAATTACAGAATTCAGGAGAAATTTTATGAACAGGAGAAGGGTGGTTGTTACCGGAATGGGTGCAATTACTCCAATCGGCATTGGTGTCCAGGAATATTGGAACGCCTTGCTCGAAGGGAAAAATGGTATTGCTCCTATCACAAAGTTTGATGCTTCAAAATTCGACACCCGTTTTGCTGCTGAAGTTAAAAATTTTAATCCTGAAAACTATCTTGAAAAAAAGGCCATTAAAAGGATGGACCCTTTTACTCAATATGCCCTGGTAACTGCCGAAATGGCTGTATGTGATTCTGAAATAAAGCTGGATGCAACGGATAAAGAAAGGTTCGGAGTTATTTTTGGGAGCGGAATAGGCGGGCTTGTAACAAACCAGCAGCAGCATTGGCTTTATCATGATACTAAAAATCCAAAACAAATAAGTCCGTTTTTTGTCCCTATGATGATTTCCGATATCTCTGCGGGACAAATATCAATTAAGTTTGGACTAAAAGGGCCCAACTACGCAACAACCTCAGCTTGTGCTACATCCTCTCATGCAATTGCCGATGCATTTATGTTGATACAGCGGGGCAGCGCCGATCTTATGATGTGCGGCGGTTCAGAAGCCGCAATTACTGAAATGTCTATCGGCGGATTTAATGCTATGAGGGCTCTTTCAACCTGGAACGACAGGTATTGGGAAGCCAGCCGCCCGTTTGACAAGGATCGCAATGGTTTTGTAATGGGTGAAGGCGCAGCTACATTAATTCTTGAAGAATATGAGCATGCTGTAAACAGAGGAGCAAAAATTTACTGTGAGATTGCCGGTGTTGGTCTAACCGGGGATGCCTATCATATTACTGCTCCTTCACCGGGCGGTGAGGGTGCTGTGCGCTCTATGAAAGAAGCAGTAAGAGATGCCGGTGTTTCTGCAACCGATGTGGATTATATCAATGCTCACGGTACTTCTACTCCGCACAATGACTCAACAGAGACAACAGCAATTAAAACTGTTTTTGGTGAACATGCTTATAAAATGATTGTTAGTTCTACAAAATCTATGACAGGGCATTTGCTGGGAGCCGCAGGCGGTATAGAAGCAATTGCTACAGTTCTTTCGGTAAAAAATGGTATAATACCGCCAACAATAAATTATTCTGTCCCTGATCCTGAATGCGACCTGAATTACAGTCCGAATAAAGCTACGCAAAAGAAGATAGGCTGTGCTATCAGTAATACATTCGGATTCGGCGGGCATAACGCATCATTATTATTTAAGTATTTTGAGGAATAGTTCTGTGGGATCGATCATTTCCTGGGTTATAAAAAAATTAAAAGAAAGAGAACAAAGAAAAAGTACAGAATACATCTCGCGTCTGTTCACCCCTCAAAAATTTGCCGAGCTTGAAAAATTAGTGGGCTTCCATATAAAGAATCGTTCATATTTCATCCAGGCTTTGATGCACCGTTCATTTCTTGAACAGAATAACGAATATGATGTTTCAAATGAAAGACTTGAATTTCTTGGTGATTCTGTTTTAAGCCTTACTGTTGCAGAATATCTTTTTGAAGCATTCCCGGAAAAAGATGAGGGCTTTCTTACAAAGGTTAGAGCAAAGTTAGTTAACAGGATTGCACTTGCTGAAGCAGCGGACAGGATTAACCTTTTAAGCTTTTTACTGATAAGCAAAAACTTATCAAGTACTTTTGCAAGCGGATCAAGAACAGTTTTATCAGACGCACTGGAAGCTCTTATAGGAGCTATATATCTTGATAACGGGCTTGATGCATCAAAAGATTTTATTATGAAAGTTCTTGTTGATCCGAATACCCGGGAAGGTGTATATCTTATTGATGAAAATTTCAAAAGCCAGCTCCTTGAATATGCACAGGCAAATAAACTTGAAAATCCGATCTACTCGGTTATAAAAGAAGAAGGCCCGCAGCATAACCGTATTTTTACAATAAAAGTTATGCTTGGTGAAAGAGAATTTGGCATTGGAAAAGGGAGAAATAAAAAAAGTGCTGAGCAAAATGCCGCAAAAGCTGCTCTTGAATTAATTCATGAAGTACAGGTTAACCCAATAGAATTCCCCAAAAAATAAAAAATAATTCTCTAGTCCAGGAATATACTTTATGTCCTGTATACTGCATCTGCTGCTAATATATTAACAAACATACCAACCCTAGGCCCCTCCCGGGAGGGAATATTTTGAGTTATTGTTCGCTAAATTGTAACTCCTGTCTTGTTATTAATTAAAAAATAAGGTGTCATTGATTTATTACCAAAATAAATGCAAAGTCCGATAACATTTATAAATCCATTTTATTCTGATATTGATCCCGGTTATCTTTGTGTTTCCTAAATATAATTTATAACTAATCCTTTATATGGAGAAAAAAATGTTTCAGCCCCGCTCTTATGAAGAAGCAGATATTAAAGCCGATTCAATATTAAAACAAATGACCCAGGATGAAAAGACTGCATTAACCGGCGGTGATAAATCATTTTTTTTAAGGTCAATTCCCCGGTTAAACCTTCGTGAGGTTTATATGGCTGATGCTACACAAGGTATTCATATAAGAGATTCTTTCGGCGATGCAGATTTATCTGATTATAAACTGGAAAAATCAACTGCATTTCCTTCTCCAATTTTGCTTGCTTCAACCTGGAATAGAGAACTAGTATTTAAATATGCTGAAGCTGTTGGAGAAGAATGTAAAGCAGGCGGAATTGGAATATTGCTTGGTCCCGGAATGAATATATACAGGCATTCCCAATGCGGCAGGAATTTTGAATATTTTGGTGAAGATCCTTTCCTTGCTGCAAGAATGGTTGAGAATTATGTAAAAGGAGTGCAGAGCACTGGAACTGCAGCCACGTTAAAACATTTTGCTGCTAATAATACTGATTATTTCAGGCGGAAAAGTAATTCCATTATTGATGAAAGAACTCTGCATGAGATTTATCTGCCTGCCTTTAAAGCAGGAATTGATGCCGGTGCCGCTGCTGTTATGACCTCCTATAATCTTGTAAATGGTGAGTGGGCAGGGCAGAGCAAGTATGTGATAAATAATCTCTTAAGGAATCAGCTTGGTTTTAAGTGGCTTGTAATGACTGACTGGTGGTCGGTTTATGATGGTGAAGAGCTTGCGAAATCAGGACAGGATCTTGAAATGCCCTATACTATTGCGCTTAAAAATGCTAATCAGCTTATTGAACAGGGGAAGATAAAGGTTGAAGATATTAACAGGATGGCGAAAAGTATACTCCGTACATATTTTTATATGAGATTTGATGAGGATAAAAAAGAACCTGCTTATTACGATAAATATCCCGGTCACGAACAGATTGCCCTTCAGACCGCCAGAGAAGGGATTGTATTAATAAAAAACGATAATAATATCCTTCCCGTAAATAGCAGTGTTAAAAATATTCTTTTAACCGGCGACTATTGTGTAAAAATTGCTGCCGGCGGAGGTTCTGCAGGGGTTGATGGATATAATAATAAAATAATGCTTGATGAATTAAAGAAGGAGTTTGGTGATATAATATTTTATGTTAAAAATCCTTCTATAGAACAGATCAAATCTGCTGATATGGTATTTTGTAATGTTGGGACAGATGACAGCGAGGGATGGGACAGGCCGTTTGAACTGCCTGAGGACCAGGAAAGGAAAGTTAGACAGTGCGTTGAAAATAATTCCCGCACTATTGTAATAGTAACATCGGGCGGCGGTATAAGAATGACTGACTGGAATGATAAGGCAAAGGCAATTATATATGCATGGTACGGTGGACAAACAGGCAGCCAGGCACTTGCAGAAATTATAACAGGTAAAATAAATCCATCCGGTAAACTACCTATTTCAATTGAAAGAGATTTTAAGGACTCCCCCGGGTTTGGTTATATTCCTGAAGGAGAAAAGTTATACACCGGCTGGAATGATGAAGAAGAAAAGAAACACCCTGTTTATGATATACATTATAGAGAGGGGATCTTTACCGGCTACAGGTGGTATGAAAATAAAAAAATAGAACTATTATATTCTTTTGGGCATGGACTATCGTATACAACATTTGAGTACAGTGATTTTAAAGTTTCACCGGATACATTTAACGGAGAAGATGATATTTCAGTTACTTTTAAGGTGAAAAATACCGGAAGCAGAGAGGGAATGGAGACAGTTCAGTTATATATCCAGGATATTAAAGCTTCAGTAACCCGGCCGATAAAGGAATTAAAGGGTTTTGAAAAAATAAATTTAGCTCCCGGTGAAAGTAAAATTGTAACAATTACTTTAACTAAAAAAGCTTTTTCATTCTGGAATCCTGAAACAAGGGATTGGTTTGCTGAAAAAGGGGAGTTTATTATTCATGTTGGGAGTTCTTCAAAAGAAATTAAGCTAATGAAGACTGTAGAATTAGTTTAGAGCCGGATGAATTTATAGTTTTAGAAAAAAAATATCTTTATCTTTTCAAATCTTTAATACAGTAACTATACTATGGGTAATAATATCAGATTTATTTTAATTCTGGTTGTTTCAGTATATTCTTACGGCTGTGCGGCTGTTAATCCAAACCAGTTTTATATACGTTTAAACCAGGTGGGATTTTTACCTGATGATCTTAAAACTGCCGTCATTTTTTCGGAATATCCTCTATTTCAAAAGGAATTTTTTATTAAGGAAACTTCCTCAAAAAACACAATACATAAGGATAAAATTACCGACAGCTTATATTCCTACGATAAATTTAAACATTGTTATGTTATTGATTTCAGCCGGTTACAAAAAGCTGGTTCATATTTTGTTGAGGTAGACGGGAAAGAATCATATCCCTTCGAGATAAATAATAATCTTTATAACCCGCTTGTTGATTCACTTCTTCTTTTTTATAAAGTACAAAGATGCGGCCCTACAAACCCTTACCTGCATGAACCATGTCATTTATCTGATGTGGCAAGGGTTATAGGTTATAATAACTCCATGGTTGATGTAACAGGCGGCTGGCATGATGCAGGAGATTATGTGAAATTTTTATCTACTACTGCTTACACCACATATATGATGCTTTTTGCTTATGAATTTGAAAAGGACAAGTTTGAGTTTGATAATAACAATAACGGTGCCCCGGATATTCTTGAGGAAGCACGTGTCGGCATTGACTGGCTGTTAAGGTGCAACTTTGCAAAGGGAAAGCTAATTACACAGGTTCAGGATTTAAAGGATCATGAAGTGGGCTGGCGTTTACCGGAAAATGATACCCTCCGTTATGATCGTCCCGGTTTTGTTGGAATAGGCAAAAACCAGGTAGGTTTATATGCCGCAGTTATGGCTGCTGCTTCACGTATATGGTCAGCCCGTTTTTATGATTATGAGTTTTCAGCTAAGCTGTTAAAGGCAGCGGAAGAGCTTTATGCAATAAGAGATAATGTGCCTGATATAGATAAATCTGCTTCGGGGTTTTACCAGGACACGCATTTCTGGGGTAAACTGGCCTTAGGTGCCATAGAATTATATTTAACTAAAAATGATGAAGCTTATCTTAATGATGCTAAGATTTATGCTGATAGTGCCGGGTCAGACTTCTGGTGGAGCTGGGGCAATATAAACTCGCTTGCTCATTACAGACTTGCCAAAATTGAACGCCGTTTTGCTGATTATATAAGGAATAATCTAAACAGTTTTAATACAAATAAAAATAATTCCGCTTTTAGTGAGGGGCTGCCGTATACATGGGGCACCACTAATACCTTCCTGGGAATTTCACTACAGGCAATATTATATAAGGATATTACCGGGTCTAAATTTTATGATTCCTTAGAAATACTGCATAGAGATTATGTACTTGGAAGAAATCCCTGGGGACTTAGCTTTATCTATAATATCGGAGAGAACTTTCCGAAGAACCTTCACTCGCAGGTTGCCCATTTCAGGAATGGATATTTACCCGGAGCTGTTACTGCCGGTCCGGCACCGTTAAGTGTTCTGAAGCAGTATGATATACCGCGCGATAATGATGATTATAACTACTTTAACACCGATTCAGTTAAATATTATGACGATAAGATGGATTACATAACAAACGAACCCACTATTGTAAGCAATGCCACGGGATTGTTTGTATTTGGCTATTATTCAGGGAAGAGGTAACTTCGATATATCGTGTTATCAATCATTACTTAGTTATAAGGCAACAATAAAAACATAAAGATTATTTAATCTGAATAAACTTCATAAAAATCTTACTTTTAACAACTGCTCTTTAATATATTGTATCTTCAATAACACTTAATTTATTAAAAAAAGCGCTGTTGCATATTAGAACAGGCAATTATTTTACTGTCTCTTTTTAAATCATTAAAAAAAAAGATAAGCAAAAATGATGTAAAAACAGCCAATTTTTCACCCGGCATAATATTTGGCATATTATGCAAAAAAAAGATGTGATAACTATGAAAAAGAAAATACAACTACTTCCATCAGGAATATCAATAGTGGACAATTCATGGGGGGGATTTTACCTTGGCGGAACTTATCTGCTTCTTGGTCCCCGCAAATCGGGCAGAACGCTGCTGGGTTTGCAATATGCTATGGAATGTGCAAAACAAAAAGAAGTTTGTTTATACTTTACAAGCATGCGCCCAAAGGACCTGATGATCCATGCTGCCTCAATTGATTTTGATCTTCAGCAGTATATGAATCAGAACCTGATAATAGTTGTAAGAGTAGCGCCTCCTTCCGACTTATACGAAG
>JAWOJF010000232.1:0-15480 GCA_046481785.1 Ignavibacteriaceae bacterium
CCTTCCGTCAATATGTTTAGATTTATTATTAAAGTTCACCAACCCCGTACTTTAACCTTATCCTCATTCATTAAGTATAGTAATACCCGGCATTAAGAAAATACCATACGGCTGCCATGAATTAATTTTTAAAGTCGGATAGTGATGAATAATAATTTAATTATTCAATATATATTTTCCTAATATTTCCGGAGTGAGTGTGGGGAAGCGGATATTTAATGAATTAACACATCTCTTTGCTTGAATAGTCCTTCTTTATTCTGCAAATAAAAATCTATTCCTATTCCAAGACCTAAACCAACAAGTATAGCTCTACTTGCCAGCAGTTGTATAAAACCAAAAGGAGGGAAACCCTGTTCGGCAACAATTAAGAATAAAATTACTCCTAAGGCTGTATTTAACAGGGCATAAATAGTAACTAGCGCAAGGCTCCTTACATAAAAATTTATTTTAATATATGTTTTTATAAAAATGTGGTAAAGCTTTATTGAAGTAAAGAGTGCAGTTAAATAAAATATATCTCTTATTATAAATGTTACTGATATTTCACGTCCTGTAAATAATAAAAGATGCAGTATCAGGATTATAATTACGGTAAAAGCCTGTTCTTTTAATGATTTATACTCAAGCATAGCAAAAAACAAAGCCCCGGACAGCCCTAAGGAAACGAACTGAAAATTAGTCATCTTAACATTAAAAACTGTTTCCTGGAAGAAAATTAATCCTATAATTATGCTTCCAAGCAATCCAAAAAAAGTAATAAGTATAATATGGCGTGTTTCTGATTTCATTTTAATCCCCTTTTATTTCCTGAAAAATTCAGTAAATATTTCAATGCAGGGTTCAGCATATTGAGGCAGTAAATCTCATCAACAGTTCCAACCCCCTGTAGTCCCCCTTTTTCACGGAACAAGGGGGATAATCAAATATCAGAACCAACCATGGCAAGCTCTTATTCTTAATCCTGCTCGTATTCTATCTTACCCGTATTTTGTTTAATCAGATTACGATTAAGAACCTGCCTGGCTGAAAAGACAAGGGGAACAATCAGGCAGCCGCACCTGTATTTTCATCCACTTCCTCAACGGTATGGAAGAAGAGCTGGCCATTATTCTGAATTTCAAGTTCAGTCAGTTCATCCTGGAAGAAGAATTTCTTTTCGCCGAAAGCCGGTTTAAGATCTGTAAGCCATTCTGCATTGGGATCATACTTTGCAAAGAAGGGTCTTTTACACCAATCGGGATTTCTGCCCTGAAGGAAGATCAGTACAAAAACTTTTTCTCCCATAATTTCGGTAATACCTTCAACCATAATTTTACCGGGTAAGGCAGACATTGAAGGCCCGCGGACTGTCCTTGCCAATCCGGATACCTGTATATATGCATCCCTGAAAATATGATATGCTCTTTCAAGCGGTATTGAAAAATAACTTTTTGCTCCTGTATTTCTTTCAACAAAGAAATAGTATGGTATACAGCCAAGCTTTATCTGCTGGCGCCACATTTTAACCCATACTTCAGGATCATCATTTATATGTTTTATTAAAGGTGATTGTGTTCTAATTTGGGCACCTGTGTTCCTGATTCTCTTAACTGCTTCCTGTGATACCTCAGTTGAAAGTTCAACCCAGTGGTTATAGTGCCCCATAACTGCAAGGTGTTTTCCTGATTTAACAATTTTTTCAAACAACCTTAATATTTCATCTGAATCTTTATCTGAAGTAAACCTGTAAGGCCAGTATGCAACCGCTTTTGTCCCGATTCGAATATATTTTATATGCTCAAATTCAGGTTCAAGCAAGGGTTCTATATAAGCCTTAAGATGTTTTGCACTCATTATTAAGGGGTCACCGCCGGTAAAAAGAACATTTGTAAGCTCTTTATGATTCCTGATATATTCCTGGAATTTTCTGGATTCATCGGTAGCAAATTTTAATTCATTCATACCTACAAACTGGGGCCATCTGAAACAGAAGGTACAATATGCGTGGCATGTTTGACCGGTTGAAGGAAAAATAAGGCAGGTTTCTCTGTATTTATGTTGTATGCCGGGAACAGGATCTCCCTCCATATTTGGAACATTGAGAGTCATTTGTCCTGCCGGGTGAGGATTTAGCTCAAGACGGATTTCCTGTGCAGTTTTCGTAATGCCCTGCGGTGAAAGATCGATTAATGCTTTTGCCATCCTCTCAAACTGGTAAGGCTCAAGCATTCCCTTTTGAGGAAAGGTTAGCTGAAACATTGGATCATTGGGAACATTATCCCAGTTTATCAGGTCTTCCACAACATAATTATTTGATCTGAAGGGGAGTACGTTAGAAACTACTTTTATTGAAAAACGTTCCTCTTCCGATAATCTTTGAAGCTGAGGGATGGTATCTATATCCTTCAACCCGTAAAATTTCATTTTTCTGGGTGTAATCATTTTTATTCTCCAGTATATTTTAACGGATGCAAGTGCTCAAATGTATGATTGCTGAAGATAGTAGTTAGCAATGTAGGAGTAATGAGCATTAGCCTTTTGGGCTTTTCTATAAAGATAAGAAAATAAATGACTTAATCAAGGCAGGATGAAATAGAAAAAGCGGTAAAAAGACCGCTTTAATAGAGACCTTACATTCCGAATCTAAAAATTTTTATAAAAGAAGGTGTATTATTTTATATCTGTAACTTTATTAACATCATCCAAACGTACAAAACGCTCATTAAACTTAAATGTACCTTTTGAGGTTTTAACGGTTTTAATAAGTTTTACGTTAACGCCTGCTTCTTTTTTCTTAGCTTTTGCCTTATCAGCAAATGATTGTTGTTTAGCCATAATATCTCCTTTTTAAGTGTGCCAAATATAGGAAATAACAGTTTTAAATAAAAGCCAAAGTGCCGTTAGTTACCTTTGTAGAAAATATATTGCTAAAACAATAAAATATTTTACTTTAAGGCAGTAATTTTTACCGTTTTTGAAGGATTTATGGGAGTATCAGATAAAAGAACATTGTATCCGGACAAATTTTCAGATATGAAATACAAAAAATTAGGTAAAACAAATTTAACTGTTTCTATTTGCGGATTTGGCTGTTACCGGGTTAATCAGAGTATAAACCAGCACAGGTCTGCTCTTGAATTTGCATTAACTAATGGTATTAACCTGGTTGATACTTCAGCTAATTATACAGATGGAGGCAGTGAAGTTCTGGTTGGGCAGGTTCTTGAGGATGTTATTAAAACAGGTGAGTTTAAACTGGAAGATTTTGTTGTGGTAACAAAAGGAGGATACATACAGGGAGAAAATTTAAGAATAGCATCGGAAAGGGAACGTGAAGGAAGGCCATTTAAAGCTGTTGTTAAATGCTCACCCGATTTATGGCACTGCATTCATCCTGAATTCCTTTCGCATCAGATTACATTATCTTTAGGACGGTTAAAAATCAAAAAGGCAGATATTTATCTGCTGCATAATCCCGAATATTTCCTCACTTATTCTTCAATTTCATCTGATGAAGAACGTCAAAAGGAATATTATCACAGGATCAAAAAAGCATTTGTTCATCTTGAAAAAGAAGTTAAAAGAGGAAGAATATCATACTATGGTATTTCATCAAACACCTTTGGAGAAGTTTCTTCAAAAAGCAGCTTCACTTCACTGGAAAAAATAATTCAAATAGCACGCGGAATTAGTACGAATAACCACTTTGCTGTTATACAGCTTCCTTTTAATCTTATAGAACGCGGTGCGCTGGAAAATAAAAACCAGGTAAATAATTCAAAATCAGTTCTTGAACTTGCATCTGAAGAAAATTTAGGAGTACTGATAAACCGCCCTTTAAATGCCATTGTAGATAACAAACTAACCAGGCTGGCAGATTTTGCAATAAGGGAAAACAGATCATTTGAGGAAATTAATGAACTGATTAAAGACCTTAATGAGCAGGAAAATTTTCTGCAGAAAGAGTTTGTTGATAAAACTGATTTTACTTCAAGTGAAAAGAAAAGTTTATACGATTGTCTGTCGCTTGCTTCTATTCTTTCCCAAAAATATGAAAAATTCGAAAGTCCCAACCATTTCCAGGAGATAAAAGGATATTACCTTATACCGCGTGCCAATTATGCAATTTCGCAGCTTGTTGGGAAATTAACTAACAACGAAGAGCTTATAAATGTAATTAAGAGATATGCCGTTACTACCAATATTCTTCTGGATTCCATTGAAAGCGACCTTTCACTGAAACATAATGAAACAAACAGAAGGCTTCATGAAGAGACAGCCAAATACCTTGATGAAGAGCAGAAAAAATTATCATTATCGCAAAAAGCAATCCTTATGATAAACTCTCTTTCTGAAGTAAGCTGTACACTTGTTGGTATGAGAAAAATTGAATACGTAAAAGATGTACTTGGAAGCATTAGAACAGAGTATGTAAAAAATCCCTTTAAATAAATTTTTTTTGGGAAAACTCATAATTGATTTATGCGGCGGTTATATCAAATCTGCAAACCCTGCAGGAATAATATTCATTAAATCCTCCGGTGATAAATATACCTGGGTTCCCCTTACTCCGGCGCTTATATATATATTATCAAAAATTAGTGCCGTTTCATCAATGTAAGTAGCAAATTTCTTTTTCATTCCAATAGGTGAACATCCGCCGCGTATATAACCTGTTAAAGAAAACAGATCTTTTACTTTTATCATTTCAATTTTTTTATTACCGCTTGCCGAGGCAGCCTTTTTTAAATTCAATTCTTCTGTTACAGGTATGCAGAAAACGTTAATGCCGTTTTTGTCTCCTGAGGCAACAAGTGTTTTAAAAACCGATTCGGGCCCGGCTCCTATTTTATTTGCAACAGTTACTCCGCTTAAATCACCTTCATCAACATCGTAATCATGCGTTGTATGGGGGACTCCGGCAGATTCAAGTATTCTTATAACATTTGTTTTAGACATTTGCGGTGTGTTAATATATTTATGGTATATATTTTAATTCTTCGTGAGACAGTTCATAATTTTCAGCTCTTATCAGGTATTGAGTGTATTGATGTGAAGGTGAATCGAATATTTCTTTACAGTTACCCTGTTCCACTATTTCACCATTATACATAACAAGTAACTTGCTGCAAAGGTTTTTTAGGATCTTAAGATTATGAGAAATACAAATCATGGAAATATTAAATTCTGCATTTATTCTTTTAAAGAGCTCCATAAAATTAACCTGTGATTCAGGATCCTGCGCAGAGAATGGTTCATCCAATATTAAAAGTTCCGGTTTTGCGGCAATAATTCTTGCCAGGGCAGCTCTTTGTTGTTCACCCCCGCTTAATTGAAACCCCTTTTTGTCCCATAACTCTTTTGGAATATTAACTAATTCGAATATCCGTTCTGTCTCCGTATTTTTGTTAAGATTTTTGTTCCTGTTTAATGCTGTTTCACTAACAATATCAAAAATCTTTCTGAACGGGTTTAGGATTTCGCCATTGTTCTGAAATAAGATCTGTACAGGATTTACGCGGGTTTTCTCCCATTCGGCAGATCTGTTTATTATTATCTCACCGGAAGAAGGAGTATTAAGCCCCACTATCAGTTTTGCCAGTGTTGTTTTCCCGCTCCCCGATTCACCTGCAATTCCAAGTATATCACCTTTCTGCATTGAAAAAGAAATATTCCGCAGAGTAAGATCATTCCAAACTTTAGTTATAATAGAATTTTCTTCGGGTTTATAAGAAACAGATCTGACTTCAAGTATATTCATGATAACTGCGAATAAATGTTAAGAAATGCTTTTGCTTCCGCATTACGATTTTTTTTAAAGAAACCGGAAGGAGAGATGGATCCGGATAACCTGCCGTTGGCAAGAAAGGCTGCCTCATCAGCGGCTCTCTCTGCAAATTTGAGATCATGTGTTACAAGAATAGCCATGTTGTTATCCTGTAATACATATTCTTTCAGCTTTAATAAAAACAGATTGGATATAGCGCTGTCTATACCCGAAGTGGGTTCATCAAGCAGAATTACTTCGGGCTTAGAGATAAGAGTAAGAACAAAACTTATTCTTTGTGCCATCCCGCCGCTTACTTCATAAGGATATAGCCTGAACAGCTTGTCAGAGCCGGGCAGTAAAAAGTATTTTAATAAATCATTTACCATGTTAATATCAATAATATTACCGGGGGACAATTTTTCGAAATAATATCCGAATTTTTTCAGGTGATCAAAGCTGTTCATTGCATCCTGGAAGACGTATTTTATCTTCTGTTTTCTTAGTTGAAGAAGTTTATCTTCTGTTAATGCCAGAATATTCTCACCATGATAAAATATTTTCCCTTTAACCGAATAAAATCTTTCATCAAGCAGCCGGGGAATTGATTTTAGCAGTGTAGATTTCCCGCTCCCGTTTTTCCCAAGTATGGTATATATCCTGTTAGCGGCAAGGGTAAAATTTATATCCGAAAGCAAAACCCTGTCCTCAAGCAGTTTTAACCGTATTTCTTCAATTGAAACTTTTAACATAAAAAGTCAATCCCAATAAATTATTACTTTGGCAGCATTAAAATTATTTCTCATCTGCCGCCAGGTAATTGATTGTATTTACTTTAACAAAATAATAAATTAGAGGCAAAATTATAAAAAATAATACATCTTCTGCTTATGATAATTTTGCGTTTACACCTGATCATAGCACTTCTCAGCATTCTTCTGTTTGCCTCCTGTAATAAAGAATCCTCTTTGAATTCCGGCAGAGTAGTAATAGGAATGGCTGCTGATATAGAATCCCTGAATCCTTTATATGCATTTAATGTAAATGAAGGGAATATAGCCGAGCTTTTGTATCTCAATCTTTTTCATCACCGGTGGAACGATTCGGATGGAGATATATATACAGAACCTATGCTTGCAGAAAGATGGGAATGGAGTGAGGATTCAAGCTCTATTATGATATTTATGCGCGATGATGTTTACTGGTCTGACGGGGAGCAGGTTACTTCTGATGATGTGATATTTTCTTTTGATATTTATTCGGATCCTGATGTGCAAAGTAAGTTATATGGAACCTTTATTTCTTTTTACACAAAAGAAGATCTCCGGGTTGATCCGGAAAAAACATTTAATAAAATTTCTTCGTCTCAGCTAAAGATCAATTTTTTACCGGGGTCATCTCCAAGTCTGTTTAATCTTGATTTTGCAATACTTCCCCGGCATATTTTTGAAAAGATAAACAGGGAAAGTTTTGTTTCGGAATCTGCCGGAATAAAACCAGTAACAAATGGTGCATACAGATTTGAAAGGTGGGATAAAGAGCAGTCCATAGTACTTAGAGTAAATGAGCAGTCTTATCTCACTAATTCCGAATCAATACCGGAAATTATCTTTAAGGTAGTTCCCGATTATACATCAAGAATTACACAAATTAAAAGAGGTGAAATAGATTTTGTAGAGGATATTAAGCCGGATGATGTTGGCGGTCTTAAAAAGAATGCTCACCTTGTTATTGCTCCTTTAAAAGGAAGAGAATATGAATATATTGGATGGAATAACATTGATTCTGAAATGTATCATAAAAACGGTGATATAAAACCCCATCGCCTGTTTGGAAGTTCATCTGTAAGAAAAGCCTTAACCTATGCAATTAACCGGAAAGAGATACTTGAAGAGTACCTGTTTAACAATGGGGAAATGGCAACAGGGCCGGTAGCTCCTATTTTTAAGAATGCTGTGCATCCAAACTTAGAACCGTATCCATTTGATCCCGATAAAGCAAAAAAAATACTGAGTTCCGAAGGATGGATTGATAAAGACAGGGACGGAATACTTGAAAAAAATAATATTGAGTTTTCATTTACATTATATATACCCGGCGGCAACCCGAGAAGAAATTATACTGCAACAATGATTAAGAACAATTTAAAGGCGGTGGGTATTAACGTAAATATTGCAACCCTTGAGATGGGAATTTTTATTGATGAAATGTTTGGTAAAAAAATGGATGCATGGCTGGCAAGCTGGTTTGTTGCAATACCAGTTGAGCTGAAACCTTTCTGGTATTCTGATTTAGAAGTTACGCCATTAAATACAGCAAGTTACCGTAATAACCGGATTGACTACTATTTAACCGAGCTGGAAGGCAAAATAAGTGAAACTCGTAAAAATGAGGTGTACAGGGCGTTCCAGGAAGTAATATATGATGATCAGCCCGTTTCTTTTCTATACTGGATTGATAATATGACAGCATATAATAAAAGAATAAAAAATGTAAATGTTGACCCGCTGGGATTTATTCACCATTGCTGGGAGTGGAGTATTGAGTAAAAATATATGAATAAAACTGTCTTAAGACTGCTGCTAAGAAGGTTGTTCTCATCAATTGTTATATTATTCCTTCTTTTAAGTTTTGTTTTTATTCTATTAAGACTTGCACCGGGAGACATATCCCAAAAGTTCATCTCCCCACAACTCAGTCCGGAACTGAGAGAAAAAGTAATCAAATCATTTAATCTTGATGCAAGCCTGCCGGAGCAGTACGGTTCATTTATTTCCAATCTGTTAAAAGGTGATTTTGGTATTTCCTACAATTATAAAACCCCCGTTATCGAAGTTATTCAGGACCATGTTCCGTTTACATTAATGTTTACTCTCTCAGGGTTTATAGTTCAGGCAAGCATTGGCATTTTACTGGCTCTGATAGCAATTAGGAGAATTAACAGCAGGACCGACAAAATTATTTCCCAGCTAAGTTTATTCATGTATTCAGTACCAACATTTGTAGTGGGTGTTTTCCTGATATATATCTTTTCCGTAATACTTAATATTTTTCCCTCATCAGGATTGATGTCTTATGACCATTATTCCTTTTCTTTTGCAGGAAAAGCTGCTGACTATATTAAGCATCTGACATTACCCGTATTAACTCTTGCGTTTGGAGGTATAGCTGTTTATTATAAATACCTGAGGGATAATATTGAAGAGGTGTATAACAAAACATTTGTTATGAATCTTCGTGCAAATGGTTTTAGCGAAAACGAAATAATGCTTAAACATATTATTCCAAATGCATTAAATCCCTTAATTACTATTGCCGGAATTGAACTGGGGATATTGTTTAACGGAGCACTTATTACTGAAGTTATTTTTGGTCTTCCCGGTATGGGCCGTTTGATTATTAACTCTATACTATCAAGAGATTATCCAATGGTTACAGGGTGCACATTTATTGCAGGCGGCTTTGTTATCCTTAGTAATTTCCTTGCAGATTTACTAAAAGCCAAGCTTGATAAAAGACTTCTTAAGGGGATAATAAATTAAATGAAAATTAAAGTTAGAATATGGCACTCAGTTATTTTATTTTGTGTACTCATATTTTTTATCAGGATCGGTTTTATATTTGATATTTACTCACTATTGTTTTCATTTATTTCTCTCTCATTCAGCAGTTTTACCACCGCACTAAACCAGCTTAATGCTGACCTGGCTGATTACTTTGCATCTGCACTTTTAATTGTAGTAATTCCGGTTTTAGCAGTGGTCTTCCGGGCGGGGCGTTTTTTTAATGCCCGCTTAAGTTTTAATTCTTTTGTTTTAATAATACTTGCATGTTTCTTTATTTTTGCTCCTCTTATTACAGACGTAAACCCGGATTTTCAAAAAGATCTCCGTATAACCAAACTTCTGCCTCCTCTTAGTTCTCTTAAGGTTATACAACTGGATAGTAGGCCGGTTATAAAAAAAGATTTTTATGAAGTAAAAAACCGGGTAGTGAAAAGTTCTTTTAATGAGTCGGTTATTTTTGCTGATAGTGTTAAATGGGGGAAAACAATAGTGTATTATCAGAAGGGGAGACAATTACAAATAGATGAAACTATACTTAAAACAAATAAAATAGTTATTAAAACAAAAACATTTTATCTGGGAACTGATGAGTACGGCAGAGATGTTTTTGCAAGACTGGTGTACGGGGCTAGAATTTCACTGTTTGTTGGTTTGGGTGCTGTTTGCATAACTTTATTACTTGGAGTTATTTTAGGTTTTACTGCGGGTTATTTAGGAGGAATAGCAGACACAGTATTAAGCAGGTTTACAGATATGCTTCTTGCTTTCCCTATTATATTTTTAATAATATTAATCCTGGCTTTGTTCGGTAACTCCTTATTAACTGTAATAATGGTACTGGGCTATTCCGGATGGATGAGCCTTTTTAAGATTGTCAGGGGTGAAGTAATATCAATTAAACAAAAGGAATATTTTATTTCTGCCAAACTGGCCGGCCTGTCGGGTAAAAATATACTTATTAAAGAAATATTACCGGTAGTAGTAGCCCCGGTTGTTGTTAATCTTGTGTTTCAGTATGGTATTGTGGTGCTTGCTGAATCCGCACTTAGTTTTCTTGGGCTTGGTACAGGAAGCATTTACCCCTCATGGGGCAGTATGATTGAATCCGGACAGGAGTATTTAACAGAGGCATGGTGGCTGATATTTTTCCCCAGTGCCGCATTATTTGTTACATTATTTACAGCTAATAATTTAGGTAAAGAATTGAATTTATTTTTTAATCCAAGATTAGTACATGATAAATGAAAGGTACATAATAAAGCAAAAACTGGGAGAAGGCAGAAGCAAAGTTTTTCTTTGTGAAGATGCAGATTATCCCGGAAAAGAAATTGCAATTAAAGTGTTACCGCCGGAGGTTACTGCCGAAGAGGGGGAAGCGTTTAAAGATGAATATTTCATTCTGCGGAAATTAAATCATCCCAATATCATACAGGCTATTGATGTTGGAACTGTCCTGCGCTGTGATTCCGGAAATTTTGGAATCCCCTTAGGCAGCAGTTTTATTACACTTGAATATTTTGAAGGAACAAATTTATTAGATTTTAATTTGGTTAATGAAGACCAGTTAAGATTAATAATAAGAGATATTTCATCTGTTCTTTTTTACCTTCACCAGTCAAATTATATTTATTACGATTTAAAGCCGGAAAATATTCTTATTGCAGAAAACGAAGGAAAGAACGCAATTAAGCTGATCGATCTTGGATTAGCACGTACGAATAATAATCATACTATCCACGCCAGGGGAACTGCAGAGTATATAGCTCCCGAAATTCTCAACAATTCCATTCATGATCAGCGTGTCGACCTTTATTCATTCGGTATGCTTCTTTACAGGCTGGTTTACAAAAAATTTCCCTTTGAAACCACCAGGGAACTTGATATTTATAAAGCTCATCTTGACAGTGATTTCCTGTTTCCATCTTCGGATTTTTCGGATGAGTTGATAAATGTTATAAAAAAACTTTTATCCAGAGAACCTGAAAAACGATATACCAATACCCTGCAGGTAATTGAAGAGTTAAATATTCCATATGATGATATCAGGAAGGACTGGGTTCCTGCTAAAAGCTTCACAAACAGGAAAGATGTTCTGGCAATTATCAATTCATTTATTCATAAACAATCCGAGAGTGAAGTATTTGCATTAAGGGGTACTGAGGGTGCGGGGAAAACATCCCTTCTTGAAGAAGTTTTTAGAAAATATGACATGTCGATATTTATAAGAAGTTCCAGGTATGCAAGCAATAAAACTTTCTGGAAACTTCTTTTAAGGGAAATCATCTTCTCCGGTTTTATCTATACTTCTCTTCCCGAAACGGTACTCCATTCTGCCTTTGAGCTTCTTAAAAAAGAACCGGATGATCTTATAGGTTCTTTAAAAACAATTTTAAGGAGTATTGCAAAGGAGAAAAGTTTTATTCTGCTGCTTGATGAGTATAACCGGTATGATGAATTCAGTCTTGAAATGATGAAAGAAATTATACCTGTCCTCCAGATACAAAACATTAAACTTATTGTTTCAGAAGATTCATCTTATCCTTATTTAACAGAAGAAATTAATAATTTAACGGCAGTTAATCTAACGCCGTTTACCGAATCTCAACTAATAGAATATCTTGATAAAAATTTTGCGCCATTTTATCCGAAGACTGAGGTAAAAAAAATAGTAATGAGGTATGCCGATCTTCTTCCCGGCAGTATCGATTCATTTTTAAGAGACATTGTTTTATTTGATATACTTAAATTTAACGGCGGTATTCTTTCGGTGGAAACAGGGGAAGAAAAACTTAAGTTATTATCAGGGACGCAGGAAGAAATATATAACCTGCAGCTTAAATTTTTGACTGATGATGAATTAAAAACATCAAAAATATTATCCTTGTTTGAAATCAGTATTAATGAACATATTCTCTCTTCTTTATTAAATATGGATATTCCTGATACTGTTAAGATTATAGATTCTTTAAGAGAGAAAAATGTACTTTGCCAGGCTAATATAAGTATCAACCCGGAGTTTACTTCCGAAGGCTTAAGAAAACATTTATACAACAGCATAACCGATAAAAGCTACTACCATTTATCAACCGCAGAAATACTTGAAAAAAATTATCCTGCTTTCAGCAGAACTGAATTAGCCCGGCATTATGAAACCGCAGGACTTTTTTACCGAAGCTATGAAAATCTTAAGGAAGAGCTTAAGTCAGCCGAAAGATTATCCGCATTTTCGTACAGGAAAAAACTGCTTCTGCATCTGGTTAAACTCCCCTTACTGGAAAGTGATATAAATGAAATTAAATTTAATCTGGCTAAAACATATTTCAGATTAGGTGATAAAAAAACCTCCCTTGATATTATTGAATATCTTTTGACAAAAAAAATAAAGAAAGAGTGGCTTTTAGAATTAAAAGTATTGCAGGGCAACTGCCTGGTTAGCACGGGTGAACTTTCAAAAGGAGTTGAAATCTTAAATAATATCTTACCCGGGATTAAGCACGAAACAAAAAAGCTGGAGATACTTTTTGATATTGCCGGGGCGGAATTTGATTTGAATAATTATAATCTTGCCGGCGAGATATGCCGGACAATTATAGAAAATATTAATGCGGGTGCAGAGACACAGGGAAAATCATATAATCTTCTGGGCCTTATTGAGTTTTACGAAAAGGAGAATTTTGAAAATGCAATTAACTACCTTAATAAAGCGCTTGATGTGTATAATAAAGCAGGTTTGCTTGTAAACGTTTCCGGTATGGAACTTAACCTTGGAAATGTATTTGATATGAAAGGCAACCATGAAGAAGCTGAGCTGCACTGGAACAGGGCAATGCAGATAAATCAGTCGGTTGGCAATGAAGAACAGGAAGCTAAACTGCTTATTGGGTATGGGCTAAATAATTTTGGTAAACTTGCTTACGAAAGAGCTATTGAAAATTATAAAAGAGCCAGTAGTATTGTATCAAGCCTTGGAGATAAAAACAGCCTGGGGATTGTGCTTGTTAATCTTGGTGAGGTTTACCTGAAAGTATGTGACTTTCAAAATTCTTTTGAAAGCTTTAAAAATGCCAGGAAAATATTCAGGGAGTTAAAAAATTATGAAGAAGAAGCCCAGGTTCTTTTTCTGCTTGGAAAATTCTTTTTTACTATAGGCAGCCGGGAGGTGTTTAATGAAACAGTTTCTGAGTTTAGTAAACTTCTTGAAAAAAAATTGCTGGTTGAGAAGCATGATCTCAGTTATAACCTGATGCTTCAGTTGAAGAATTATAATGAGGAGAAATATGAGAAACTGCCCGGGGAATTAGATAAAATATTAAAGAATTTTTATGAAACTGATGATAAAAATAATTATGTTTTTGTTAATTTTATTCTATGCGATCTCTACATGAAAACGGGGAAATATAATAAAGCCCTTGAGCTGCTGAATAGTGAAGTTTTTCTGAAGGAATGTGAAAAGAATATATTAGCCGGCGCAGAAAGAAAATATTACCTGGGACGAGTTTCAGAGAATATAACCGGTGCTGATCTGAAATCTTCAGTTGAATATTTTGAAGATGCCTATAATCTTATTGAAGAACAAAGTATTACGGAATTAACATGGCGTATTCTTTATGCACTTGGAATATCATATTTAGACAGGGGAATTGTCGGCAAGGCAAAAGAATATATGCTTTACGCAGGCTCGGTATTGAAATATATTACTAATAATATAAAAGATAGAGATATCTGTCAGGCATATATTTCAACAGAGGAAAGAAGAACCGCCCTTGAAAAAATATCACAATTTCAGGCAGGCAGTAATTAAATGAATTTAACAATAATAAAATTAAAACTTTATTCTGAAATTAAAGATGTATCGCCTGTTATGAGTGCGATTAATAAACTGGCTGCAGCAAATGTCCAGGTAGTTATTGCAGACCCCAAAGAACTTCTTGCCAACTTTAATGAAATAGCTGTTGTTTATTTGGACAGCCTTGAATCAAAACTTCTTTCAAAAATAATTGATTTAAAAAGTTCATTGGCAAACAGGGTAATTTTTGTTGTGCCTGATGGGAAAACTCTGCTTGTAAGTACGCTGATAAAATTAGGATTTTATGATATTTTTGTATTTCCATTTGAAACATTCAAATTTACCTCTCATTTAAGCGAACTTATTGAGATCCACAGTAATAAGTTAAACAATGAGATGATGGGTACCGGTAATTTAGTAACTAATTTTTTTTCTATCCCAAGTACTTCAGGAAAATTTAACAGAGTTTACAGCACTGCAAAAAGGGTTGCTAAAAATTCCTCAATAAATGTTTTAATTCTTGGGGAAACAGGAACTGGTAAAGGACTGCTTGCAAGAACTATACACCAGATGGCAAGCGGCAGCGATGCTCCGTTTGTTGATGTGCTTTGTACTGCAATACCCGAAACTCTTCTTGAGTCTGAACTTTTTGGTCACGAAAAAGGGGCATTCACAAATGCCCAAAGCCGGAAGTTTGGTCTATTTGAACTGGCTGAAAACGGAACTTTATTTCTTGATGAGATAGGTGACCTGAGCCTTAATCTCCAGTCAAAGCTGCTAAGAGCTATCGAAAAAAAGGTAATAAGAAGACTGGGCGGGCTTTATGATATTCCTATTAAAACAAGAATAATTTCTGCAACTAATAGAGACCTTCCGCAAATGATTGAAGACGGGTTATTCCGGAATGATCTGTATTACCGCTTAAATGTAGTTTCTATAGAACTGCCGGCTTTAAGGGAAAGAGGAAAAGATATTCTTGTACTTGCTAAACATTTCATTTCCTATTTTAACAAGCAGTTTAACAAGACCGCAAAAAAAATGGATAAGGATGTTGTTAAGTTTGTTATTGAATATCCTTGGCCCGGAAATATCCGGGAATTCCGGAATGCTATTGAAAGAGCTGTTTTATTAGGAGATGGTAAATCAATAAAGTTAAAGTATTTTTCAAAAACAGTTGAACGTTTTTTCCCGGATGAAAAAACATCGTTTACCGATAAAGATCAAACTGTTACTATTTCTTTTAATTATAATAAGACAGATCTAAATAAGCTTAACAGGATATACATAGAAGCACTGCTTGATTCCGCAGGTGATATGGGCGAATTAAGCACGGGACCACATTTGCATTTTGAGTTGTGGAATGAAGGCTATCCGGTAAA
>JAWOJF010000268.1:0-14230 GCA_046481785.1 Ignavibacteriaceae bacterium
AGAAGTGACAGCCAAAAAGTAAAGTGAGGTTTCATAATTATTAAAGTTTTTATGTTACCGATAACTGTTACCGGTAACATAAAATTATATTTTTAAAAAAGCAAGAAAATAAAAAGCTATTGTTAAAATTAGAATTATAAGTTTTAACCATGGAAGCTTTATAAACCATAAAAAATGTTCCGGAAAAAAAAATTTCCCCGATCAAAATTTGGTCAAATTACATTAAATGGACCAATTGCGTATTGAATATAAAAAAGCTGCTAAGACAAAATGAATTAGCAGCTTTAGTAGGAGGAAGTGACCAGAGTGTGAAAAATTTAAAGACTGTTGCTCTTCCCTAACAAATCTATTTCCCATCCTTTACTTTTATCTGAGTGAATGAATGCGGAGGAAATGTATAAGTAATTTTATTGTCTTTGGTTTTAATTTCTTTTACCAGAGGCATATATTCTTCTTTTTTATCATAAATGAAGGCTTCATTCAATTCATTAATGGTTATTAGCGCAGCTTCAGCCTTTCCGTTAAATGCACCTGAACTATTGATTATTTCGGTTGTAATTTCCTTATCCTTATGCCTGTTTACAACATTAATACAAATAGTATTTGTTTCCTTTGAGTAGACAGTTGTAACATCAAGAAAAGAAATTCCCTTGTATTTTTCAGTATTGAATGTATCACACTCAACATATGTATCAACCGAGTAGCCAAGGCAGTTATTTGAGAATAATTTAAATGCATGGAATAATGGCGTTTTAAAACTTCCTTTTTCAGGATCAGTATTTAAAAGGGATGTTGCTAAAGTAAAATTTGCCATTTTAACAACATCAGCATGACGTACAAAGGAATTCAGGCACTGAATTACCGGCAAAACAGATAAAAAATCTCTACCAAAAACTCCCCACTCATCAAATGATATGTAAATAGGATTTTTAAAGTCTTTCATTGCCCTTATGGTCGAAATCTCGGCGGCAGGTATTATTATCTTCTCTTCAAAGTCCATAGCACTTTGGCCCATATAAGTATAATAGTCGGGTGAATTTTCCCAATAGCGGTGTATAGAGAGATACTCAATCATATCTCCAAGTCCTGCAAGTACTTCCCTGTTCCAATCAACCCACTGGCCGGTACTTTCGTAATATGATGAGCCTGAAGCTACCAGCTTTATGGTATTATCAACAGCTATCATAGCTTTAGCTGCTTCTCTTGCAATCTTAACATAATCTTCAGCATTTTTATATCCAAGTTCCCAGGGGAAACCATCAACTTCGTTGCCGAGATCCCATATTTTTACATTGTAAGGTTTCTCGTGCCCGTTATTAATTCGTAAATCCGAATAATATGTTCCTTTTTTATAATTGCAGTATTCAACCCAATAAACAGCATCCATTATGTCGCTAAGGCCAAGATTTACACATACTATATTTTCACTACCTATTGCTTTGTTAAGCGCAAACCATTCATCAGTTCCTACATGATTATTATCAATTCCGCCCCATGCAAGATTTATACGGGCAGGACGTTTATCCTTAGGCCCGATACCATCCTGCCAGTTATATCCCATAACAAAATTCCCACCGGGCCAGCGCATATTGGTAATCTTTAATTCTTTCATCGCTTCAATGTAGTCTTTCCTGAATCCGTTTTCATCGGCAAGAGGAGAGGAAGGATCATATAAGTTTCCATAAAGAGTATTAAAGCTAACAGTGTCAGGTAAGCCCATCCGTCTTCCGCTGAACTCGATAGGCTCCATAAAAACACCATATATTTTGGGATCAATTTCCCCGATTGTTCTGTCAATATCAATTTTGATCTTTGCTGTTTGAGCAGAGAGAGAAATAAAAAGAAGAAATATTAATGTAGTAAGGATTTTTTTCATGAATTATTCCGATTATGTGTTAGGACTATATGCTGCATCACTTAAGGATGTTAATCTTTAAATCCGGCTATTCAAAACTTATCCAATCTATCTCAACATTATCATTGTCTCTCAATTGTATAACCAGGTTATGAATTCCTGTTTGATATCCTGTTAAAGGGGCATTAGTAATTTTCCATTCAGCAGTTTCAGGAATTTTTATTTCTGCTAAGATTGGCCCATCATTTTTATTTAAACGGAATTGCAAAGTGCCGCCGGTTTTTGACGAAGCCCTTATATTAACTGAATTATATTTATTATTTCCGAAATCAATACTGTTATATTGTATCCATGAACTTTCAGTATCAAGCACCGACTTCCAGCCTTCAAATTTATTTAATGTGTCAAGAAAGGCTATTGATGCACCTTTATCACTTATATAGCTGTATCTGTCAACCTGTATTTTAGCTGAAGCATCTGTTACGCCAACACCTCTTAGTGTAGGTATTACTTTTTGAATTGTACCATCTTCGTTAAAAAACAGGCTGTCAGCCCGTACCGACCTGTTTTTATCAAACTCCGGTGACAGATCATTATGATGATAAAACAAATACCATTGATCATTAAATTCAATTATTGACTGGTGATTAGTCCAGCAGCCGGTAGGATGCTGATCCATTATAACACCGGTAACTTTAAAAGGACCCAGCGGACTATCACCAACAGCATATTCAAGCCTCTCGGTGCTGTCTTCCACGTGAGGGTATGTTAAGTAATAAATGCCGTTACGCTCAAACAAGAAGGGGCCTTCCTTTAATCCCTTTTCGGGAAGATTTGCAATTAGCACTGGTTCTGAATCCAGTTCCAGCATATTGTCTTTCAGCTTAGCCGCATAGAAGTTCCTTGCAGCCCAGTACAGATAAGCTTGTCCGTCTTTATCAATAAATACATTAGGATCAATACCCCGAACACCTTTGATGGGTTCTGCCTGCGGTGTATAAGGCCCTTCAGGTTTGTCAGCCACAGCAACACCAATTCTAAAACCTCTGCCATAAGCAACAGTATCTTTAACTCCGGCGGGGAAATAGAAATAATATTTGCCATCTTTAGAAATACAATCCGGAGCCCACATGCTATACCCGGTTGGATCAACCCACTCTACATTTTCCTGGCTAACAATTACACCATGATCTGTCCAGTCGGTCAGGTTTGAAGAAGAAAATACATGATAATCTTCCATACAAAACCATCCGATACGCCCGCGGCTTTCAGTACATGGAATATCATGTGAAGGGTAAACATACACTTTACCGTTAAATACCCTGGCAGCAGGGTCGGCAGTAAACTGATCAGTTATAAGAGGATTTTGGGCAAATGTACTGCCGCCGGCAAAGAGCAGCAGTACAAAAACTTTGAACAGGTTATTCAAACTATCGCCTCTCAAATGTATTTTATAAAAAATACTTTTTTATTTTAGCAATACTAGCTTCCTTGAAGCCGAATAATTGTTTGCGGTAATTTTATAAAAGTAAACGCCGCTTGAGAGCTGCCTTGCATCAAAACTTGCCACATAAGATCCCGCAGGCATGTCACTATTAACTATAGTTGCAACTTCTTTTCCGGCAACATCATAAACCTTTATAGTTACTTTTGAATACTCAGGAATTGAATACGAAATTTTCGTAGTTGGGTTAAAGGGATTTGGATAATTCTGGCTTAAACTATAATCAGCCGGCATATTTAATTCTTCTTCAACACTGGTAGAGTTCATCAGCTTAATTAATTCAATGCCGGAATCAAGCCCAAGATTTCTTGAGTACTGCATATCGGAGGCGTTATTCCAGTGTTCATGTGTACCCAGGCTTGTTAAGTAAATACCGGTTCCGTTCGGATCATACTTAATACTGTCAGGCCAAAGTGTAGTATCAGAAGCCTGGTGTAAGTAATCATCTGCTGCAGGCTTCTGAGGATAAGTTCCGGCACCATCACCAATATTCCTGGCGGCAGTAAATTCTGTGCGGAGGAAATCATATCCAACTGATTCAATAGCAACTGGGTCTAAAGAAGCAAAGACTGATGACATGAAGTCCGTATTAAATGGCTGCATTGTAAATTTTTTGGGAAAACTGATTTCCTGGTCGGCTGTCCATAAAGCATCCATCAAATAAAATAATGTTTTACCGCCAAGAAGCTTATGCCCCATTAAATCAACCTGTACGCGGTACATTCCATACTCAGTTCTGCTCACTCCGGGTTTGTTGGGTGTTTCCTGCGGATCGATAAGGCCATTATGCAGATGAGATGCATCAGCACGAGTATGTGAACCAAAATGGTTTTTTGCGAACATTGTCATTCCGGCACGCTTATGCCCTTTAAGCATTGGAACGTTCAGCAGATATTCGGCATCTTCGAAAATTTGATATAAATAATCATCAGTTACAGGATTACCGCCGGGTCTGTTAGCATCCCATACATTTTCACGAAGCACTTCTCCCTTATCTGAATATAATACTTTTGCAGTAGTGCTTGCTGCAAACTGCTCCCTTCCGAGAGCAGAATAATCATCATGACTTAAATAGTGAACGTCCGGAAATTCTGCATGCCACATATCATAACAATGTTTATAAGTATTTCTCATCGGATCTCCGATATAAATATCGTTTTGAGATACCTCAACTACATTAACCAATTGCCTTAGAACAGCAAGAATAACCTGTGGAGAAGTTTCTGAAATCCCATAAGAGCCATTAGCTGTTACAGAAAGATCGTTGGGACTGTAATTTCCTCCCCAGCCGCTTACATTATTTATTTTAATAAATATTTTTTCTCCCTGCTGATAAATAACAGTTCCCTTACCTCTTGTATTGTTATGATATTTAAATATTTCATCCCATGCATTCTTATCAGTTGATTGGCCTGTTAAAGACTGAATTGCTTTACTTACCATTCCATCAATCACAACCTGATCGTTGTTTTCAGGCATCCACCATCCATGGCCCACAGCATTAGGCACACAGTTTTCATTTGTTGCCGCTGGATCATAAACCCACACAACCCTTCCGGGGAAAATACCCTTACCTTCACCGGTTGGAGCATTGGCCTCATGAATTGAATTGGGAAGTATAACATCAGGATTATCGGAAAAATCATTAACTACTGCAAAACCAAATAGTACAACAGCAACAAGTGCATAGTAAGGAGAAAGAAATATTTTCTTTTTAGTTTTCCAGTAAATAAGTGCAGACCCGATAAGGGCAGCCATATACATTATAAATCCGGAGGCAAACGGTGCCGCTGCTTTAACACAGGGGTACTCGGCTCTGCTCGGTTTAGGTATTACACGTATTAATATCCATGCCAACGCAGCTAACCCGATGATGGGAAATAAAAGCTTGTAAAAACCATCAGGTAATGTAATCTTTCTTATTCTACCAGTTTTTGGACATACTTTCACGAATTTCTGAAACAATGTTTTCATTTTACCCCTTTATTAGGTTTGAGCCAGTTCCTTATTCTCGAAATTTTATTATTATAGTTTATTTTCGACATTTTAATTTAGACAATTTCGCACTTATTTTATTAAAATAAATTTCCTTGTCTCTGTAAAAGTTCCTGACTGAATTTTATAAAAATAAACGCCGCTTGTATAAGCTGAAGCATTAAACTGTATATCATGTTTTCCCTGCGTTTTATATCCATTTACAAGCGTTGAAATTTCTTTCCCAAGCAGATTATAAATTTTTAAGGTTACATAATCATTTTTTGCAAGCTGGTAGCTAATTGTTGTTACAGGGTTAAACGGGTTTGGATAGTTCTGTGACAAATTATATTCTGGAAAAGGTGCGTTTTCTTCAACAGCGGATGCTGTTTCTTTAAATAACAACTGGGAAAAATGGTAAAGGCCGTATTTCCAAACTCTCCAGTCATGCCCCCCTTTATCTACTAAATTATAAATGTGAGGCACATTGTGCTGTTCAAGATAATCATGGGTTTGCTGGCTGAAAGGAAGAAGCCCGTCATTAGTGCCGCATGAAATCCAGAGTTTTGATATACTATCTCTTACTGCTGAAGGATCAGGAACAAGCGCTGAAGGGGACTTTACATTTGGAGCAGCAGAAAAAGCACCAACCCATGCAAAAACGTTAAGATTTCCCAATCCAAAATTAAGCGACTGCCCGCCTCCCATTGATAAACCTGCAATAGCCCGGTTTTCCCTGCCTGTTAAAACAGAGTAAGCAGAGTCTATAAAAGGAATAAGATCATTCAAAAGATCAAATTCAAATGTCTCGAAAGCTTTAACTTTAACCGGATCATACATGTCTCCACCGGCATCATCATTTGGCATGGCACGCCCATTAGGAAGAACAACAATCATTTGCTCAAGTTTTTGATCGGCATACAAATTATCAAGAATAATATGTGGGCGGCCATTATTAAACCATTCCCGTTCATCTCCGCCGATGCCATGCAGTAAATAAAGTACATTATACTTCTTTTCTTCAGAATATCCGGGCGGAGTATAAATCAATGTCTGCCTGTTTACACCTACAGTAGTTGAATGATAAGTTACAGTAGTTATATTTCCACGTTCAATATTTTGTCTTTGTGTATCAAAACCGGAAGGTGGTGCAGGAAATTCATTGTCTTGTGAATAACTGCTTGAAAAGAATAATAAGGATAATAAGGATATTAAAGACACCAGATTAATACTTAAAAAGGGTTTTCGGAAATACATATGTTCCTTTATGTGTCAGTTTAAAAGAGATAACTTATAACTTCAGATTTTTTATTACATGGCAATAGGGAAGTTAAAGAAGTTTGGTTTTCCCCCAGTAAACCATTTTATTTATTTCCCAAATGAAAAACACCCCCAATAAATAAAAAACCCCATCTATATAATATAAAGATGGAGTCTAAAATAACAGCCAATTCAAGTATTTAATCAACCATATTACGAACGTTAAAAAAACGGTTGATTTTTGGTATTACTTCTTTTTGTTGTTTGTCAATTCGTTCGCTGCTTTTGCCAGAAATATATAATCGGCGCATCCGGCAATTGTAACCTCATTCTCACCCCATAGAAAAGGCCAATCATCCTTATTTTCAAGGAAGTCTGGTTTCAGAAGCATAACACCTGGAACAATCCCTCCGGCAATGGTTGTAAAATCTGCCCTGTTATTTCCATAAGCAACTTTCTTTGAACGTGTTCCTACTGCATTAACAAATGATATATTAGAATATGGATGACAACCAAAAACATAGTCTAAACCTTTTAGAACATATTCTTTCCCTACTATCTCAGGAAATTCCTTGTGAGCATAATAATTTGTAATAGACCAGTTAACAACACTGCCGCTGCCACCCCAGCCGCCGCCTGATATAGGCAGACCATATGGATTCATTTTTTCATTTTCAATTATTGATTCTTTGTATTTTAAAACATAGTCTTTCAATTTAGCCTTATATTCATCATCCATATAAGGGATAGCCTTCAATGCAGATGAAAGCCCTCTAAATGCAAAAAATCCCATATCAAAGCCGGGTATGCTTGGCGGTGGTTCAAGTAAAGTCCAAATTTTTTCCAGGAACCTGTCAGCATATTTCTTCTCTTTAGTAGTAATATAAAGTTGAAGTACAGCATCTATATCAGCGCCTCTGCCCCACATCCTCATCATAGGATTACTACTATCATCTTTTTGATTTTTAACTATCTCATCTGCCTCCTCCACCAGCCTTTTTGCATTAATTAAACTTCTTTCTGCAAGATCGTCATTGAAACCGATAAGTGCACGATTAGCGGCGGCCAATGTTGCGGCAGTATGATAGTCTAAAAATGTTGTACGTGTAGTAAATGCCCAGCGATCATCCAATGTGCCGCTTGATTTACCATCACTTTCATAAGGCTGAAGCTCCGGATTGTACGGAAGATTATCTGTTTCGGTAACTGCATCTCCAAGATGATGATATTGGTGCAAATTTGGTACTACTATTCCCCGAACCGGGTGACCAATATTTTCGCACTGCGCAACCAGGTTTAAAGTACCATGTTCAATTTGCTGTAAAAGATCTGGTTTTCCATCAGGGCGATGAATATCTACATAACGGGTTTCCTGATCAATGTAAGTCTGGTCTCTGTCAACTTTAAACTCTTCCCATGCATTTACAAAACTTGATACTACCCAGTTATGAGAACCAGTCTGAATGTCAAAATCTCCTGCATCGAACCAGCCTCCAACTGCCAGGCCGGGGATTCTTTCCAAAGGTTTATATTTAGTATCTGTGGATGGTCCCATATCATAGCCGTCAAAGAATTGAATATTTACTGGTGCCTGAAGTGCATCATCCAAAAAAGGAGCACCGTGCCATATACGGTAAGCCTCGTTTACCTGCATATGGTCCATTTGTACCGGAAACCAAACGTCTAAAGTCGGGTGCCAAACATTTTCATATGCATTGTGTTTAATTGTGAAGGTATTTGTTTTTTCGCTGCCATATTGGATATAATAAACACCCGGTTCTTTCACTGAACTGAAATCAAACTTTGCGTAATTATAGCGGAGATACTTTCCCCATTCTTTTACTTCACCAGACAATTTCTCAACAGATTTACCATCCTGGGTTACCTGGAAAACAGAAGCGCTCTTTATAACCTTGTCATTACTATCTAATTCAATTACAGAAATTTTCTCCTGGTCAGGAGTATAACCCACTTGTGAGAATCCAATGTTAGGTTTCCTGGTCCATTGCGGAATTGCATTTGGTTCTACGTACCATGTTAATACTTTTCCGGTTTTATCTTCAGGCAGTAAACTGCGAAGTACAAACCACCCATTTTGTGCAACGCTGCGTCCATCAAATAACATTAAATCTGCATCCGCACTGCTAACCTTAACATAATGTTCGGGGTCTTCCGGTGCTAATACAATTAATTTGCCTGTTGCTAGTGGAGAAGGAATAATAAACTCACCACGGCCCCGGTCATCAAATGTGTTAAAACCACCAAACTGAGTTATTTTTTTAGCAGCGTCTTCAGTTCTGGTATTGCCCGAGGGATACCTTGGAAAATTGGCAGGATTCCCGTCCATCATATATGTTTTTTCAAAGTATGCTGAAGGTAAAAATTCAAGGTTAAATCCGGCAGTTCCTTTAAGTTCTTTTGGAAGCGGCTTATCAAGGTATACATTTATTTCCACTCCATTATCCCTTGCCGTTACACTAATTTTAGGATTGAAATCTAAATCCTTATAAATCAATTCCACATTTATAGTGTTGTTTTCCTTATCAACCTTACGTTCAACAACCTCGGGTACCAAATCCCATTGTTCAGGTGTATTCTGCAGCCTTACTGCGCCTCCCGTTGCTGTTCTTACGCCATGATGAATAAGCTCAACCCCGGCAGTTTTTTCATCAAAAAACATCCCGTTATATTGGTTGCTGAAAACAAAAACGTTAACGCCGCGGGTTTCAAAATATTCCAGGTCATTTATCTTAAGACCCTGACAGAGAGAAGAATTAGCAAACATAAAAACTAATAGAACTAGTGATACTAAATTTTTCCTGCTGGCATTTTTTGGAATTGTGTATATTTTTTTCATGATGAATCCTTAAATGTTAACTAATTTTTAAAGTAAAAATCCTTCTTAATTAACTCTAAACCAATCAAATTCAACAAAACCACCGGTGCTCTCTGTTGCAAAGTTGAACAGGCAAAATTTATTACCTGTAAAGATAGATAGATTGAATCTCATTTTAAGCACATTTCCTAAATTTATATATTTTTTATTATCCCGGCTGTATGAGAAAGAAGCATCTCCTGAACCCGGGGCAGTCTTTCCCCCATATAATGGAGCGGCACCGGATCCATGAATGGATTTTGCACGCAGATAAATTGTTGTTCCTTCTACTTCTGAGGAATCAATTGTTTTGCCGTTATTAACCATAATTACATAATTCTTTCCGCTTGATTTCTTAACACCAATGAAAGCATAGGGGTCCTGAAACACTGCCAGTCCTGCAATGTCACCCTCCTTCATATTAGTAATATCCATTTTAGTGTTTACAATAGTTGGCAGGGTTTCAGAATAGTATGCAAACATTCTTTGTGTTAGTGTATTATGCGCTTTCGGTAAACTATCAACAATACTTGCAGTAAATAATCTTAAATATCCGGGATTCTCAGTTAACGACCATTTTTCAGGAACAGGATTATGATTCCATCCCCATTGCATTCCAGGTTCGGATCTGTTAAATTCATCTGAAGTCGGCAATACTTTAACCGGATACTCTTCTCCTACATCAGGTTTTTTATATTTTTCAACTGCTTTACCATTTACGCCAACCATTGGCCAGCCGTCTTCCCAGATAACAGGCTGCAAAGATGGGAAACGCCCAAAGGGCCCATTATCAACAAAAAGCATAGTCCACCATTCCCCTGTTTGCGTCTGTATCAGTGCTCCCTGGTGGATACCATAGTTTATTCCATGTGTAGTATCACGGATTACAACTTTTTGTTCATAAGGGCCATAAATATTTTTTGAACGCAGTGCTGCCTGGAATCCATCCAATCCGCCATATGTACAATACAAATAATAATAACCATTAATCTTATAAACATGGGCACCTTCAAGCCCACCGCGTATATCGCCTTTATATACTAGTGAATCAGTACTAATTGGAGCAAGATCTTCATCCACTTCCGTTATATAGATTTCATTATATCCGTGAGCAACATAAATCTTTCCATTATCATCAAAAAATAAACCCGGATCATAAAACCCTTTGGACAGTTTTTTTATTTCCCATGGCCCTTCAGGTTTTGCGGCAGTACAATGAAATCCGCCTTCATCAAGAGTGATAAATAACAAATGGAATTTATTATTGTGGTACTTTAAACTGGTAGCCCATTGCCCATGCCCATACCTGTTACATCCCTCAAGGTTATAACATTTATGAAAATCAAAACGGGGGACAGCATTGCTGCAATATTCCCAGTTTACCAGGTCGTATGATTTTAAAATGGTTACACCCGGAAAGATGAACATAGTAGTAGAAACAAAGTAATAAACCGAATCTACACGGATTACATCCGGATCAGGAAAATCTGCAGCTATAACCGGGTTAGTAAATGTTCCGTCACCGTTATCACTATGTAGTTTTTGTGCAGTTAAAACTCCAGATGGTACTACTGAAATAAAATAAAACAACAGGCAGAGTTTTACTAAATTTTTCATAGTTACATGTCTGCAAATTCAGTTTTAATAACAAACCCGCCATCAGGATATATTGTTACATCAAACGGTTTTGAAAAATCGATATCTCTTTTTACAAACTCTTTTTTGTTTTCCGAATCTGTGATAATAATGCCTTTTGAATTTTTGCTTATGAAGGAACCATCTAATGTTACAGTGCGTTCAGTATTTTCGGCATTAATGCCGGCAATATACCAGGTATCCCCTTTTCTTCTTGCCATTACCACAAATTTACCGGGGAAGCCGTCAATAAATTTCACATCATCCCAGGTTTGTGGCAATGTTTTCATATAATCTTGAATAAAATCTTTTTGAGCTGCCATACCGGCTGGTGTTTCTGCGATGTGCTGAATTCCTGAAGTAAACAAAACCGATAACGCTATTTCAAATCCACCGGTAGTTTTACGGATAATATTTGGTATGCCTGAAAAATTTACAGGTGTAAAATCCATCGGGTCAAAAAGATTCCTGGTAAAAGGAATCATAGTACAATGAACAGCCTGCTGATCTGCGAAGAACTGTCCAAAAGTTACATACTCTTCCCCTTTTATTGATTCCATTGTAACCAGATTCGGGTATGTTCTGTGCCACCCTCTTGGAAAAGTTGAACCATGAAAATTAACAGCAATATTATATTGCGCAGCATCCTTCAAAATATCAATATAATATTTCATCATGGATTGCCCGTCTCCGCCAAAAAAATCCACCTTAATTCCGCTGATACCCATATCTTTCAATTTCTGAAATTCGTTTTGTCTTGATTGAGAAGTAAGCATCTTATCACGAGGTGTAAGAGGAGTTGTATTCCAATCACCTGCAGAATTGTACCACAATAAAAGTTTTACATTTTTTGTTTTAGCATAATCTGCAAGTTCTTTAATTTTATCATAGCCGATTTGAGTATCCCACAGTGCATCAACCAGGCAATACTGCCAGTTCATTGATGAGGCAAAATCAATAAATTCCTTCTGAGTTTTATATTCAGTTGCGCTATCTTTTAAAATTACCCAGCTCCAGGATGCAATTCCCGGTTCAAGCCATGATGAAACGTTATATTGTTCCGGTATAGCCAAATCAGTTTCCAGAGTAGATTCCATTAAGTCCGCAAGGTTATCAGACAGTGCAATAACACGCCATGGTGTAAGCCATGGTAATACTGATTCCGGTAAGACAGGTTCACCGTCTCTGCCTTCCTGGGGCTGCGGAAATTGTATCGAGTATTCTCCACCCGGAGAAAACTGACTTAGACGTGAGCCGCAGTAATTTGTATCAACCGCAGTTTCGGTAATACTAACCCAGTATTTTCCATAATTAAAAAGCGCCGGCATTACCCAGCCTGCCTGATACGGTGAAGTTGTTCCAACTGGTATATTAATGTTATAATATTCCTCATAAGAGGGCTGCGAAAAATTCCACCCTGTGCGTGCATCCGGGCAAGGCTGCAGAAATCCTTTAGCAGAGCTGTTAAACTTAAACGATGTTACCTCTTTCCAGATTTTTAGTTTTGTTTCTGAGCTTCCCGGGAAATGATACCTGAAGCCGACGCCATCATTTGATACCTGGAAAATAATCTCTATTATTTTTGAATCATTATTCTGCAGATAAAAAACACGTTTGTTACCTGTATACAAACAATTAGAACGTTTTCCGTGCAAAAGCGTATAAGTATCGGAAATAATGTTCCCGGCTGAAGCTGAATCAAGAGACATGTGAACCGAGAAATCTTCATCGTGCCTGATAATGCCAAGCTTTGACTGTTCAAGAATAATCTCATCCGAATGAGATACGGAATAAACGGGTTCCCCTGCAGATGTAAGCCAAAAACTGACAGAGATTTTAGCATCGGGACTTTTCACAATATATTTTTCCACAGCCAAACCATTGTGAAAGAAGAAAATCACATACAAGAGAAGCACAGGTAATTTGGTGTTTTTTATCGTTTGCATTTCTTTATTTTTTTTAAGTTAATGATAAATTAAAATTTCCCCTTTATTTGTCCTCATCGTTTTTGAAACAAAGAGGAGCAAATTCATACAAACATCTGCGCCAGCTCTGCCATTCATGAGCTGTATTAGGTGAAACGTAAAAATGAGAATTAATACCATCCTTTAATATAGCATTAGCATTCTCTTCGGGATCTCCGCCAAAATTCATCCCGCCTTTTTTTATATTATCAATTTCATGGCTGCCATAGCCTGCAAATACTAATTTAACTTTCTCCTTAAAGCCAGGTGTATTATTAACATCATCTGCACTTATACTGCCACCGCTGAACAAACCAATATGTGAAAAGATATCCAGATTCTTTAAGGTAATCAACTTGGTTTCAAAGCCACCCATAGAAAGGCCCGCCATGCCGCGATCCGGCTGACCGGTAAGCGTACGGAAGTTTGCATCAATGTAAGGTATTAACTCATCTATAAGAACTGTTTGAAATGGTTTGATATCGAAATTTCTAAGACCGCCGAATTCGATCTCATTAGTCATACCGTAAGTCATAACAATAATAAACGGTTTTGCTTTACCTTCAGCAATCAGGTTATCCATAATTAAATTGGCTTTCCCCTGATTAGGCCAGCCTGTCTCATCTTCGCCATACCCATGCTGCAGGTATAATACAGGGTATCGTTTATTTGAATTCTTTTCATAATCCGGTGGTGTGTAAACGAATGCCCTGCGTGAAGTATTAGTACTTTTCGAGGGAAAGAGAATCTGCCGTACCTGGCCGTGAGGAACATCCTTGAGCGCATAAAAATCCTGATCCTTCGCAGGTATTTCAATACCGCTTCCCCAGCGCATGGCGCCAAAATAGTACAAGCTGTTTGGATCAGGAACCGCAGCACCGTCAATCCAAAGCTGATAATAATGAAATCCTTCATCCTGGGGGCCTGACTCTCCCGTCCAAACACCCTTGTCATCCTTAACCAGATCATATTTTACTGCACTTATATCTAATTGTACTTTATGTGCCTCCGGTGCTGAAATGCTGGCACGTACACGGCCTTCAGAATTAACTTTAGGAAATTCTTTACCAGGTTGTTTTGTACCAGAAGATTTGAAATCTTCCTTTGCTTTTTGTTGATCAGTTTGTGCTAAACAAAATGAACCTGATAAGATTAAAAATAAT
>JAWOJF010000329.1:0-7715 GCA_046481785.1 Ignavibacteriaceae bacterium
TGCAATGTAGCCCGGTGTATATTCAACAATTCTTATCCGCAGTCCGTCAAGCTGTACGGTTTGCCATAGTGCTTCACCCTGATTTCCCGGGTGTTCTGTTTTAGGGATTAAATCCCAGTTGATTGTCTGGTACGGAAATGAGTTCATAATTTCCCCTTATATAATGGATAAGAATAAATTTAAATATATTACTCATCAAATACATGGATACTTAATAAGAAGATAGTTTTAAAAGAATTGACTAACACTAAAGATGAGGCTGTCTCAAAAGTAAGATAAGGAGAATATTTATTCATTTTTGTTAAGATGTCAATTGTCTGTCTTGTCATGATAATACCTTCCCCCGGGGATTGTGTGAAAAGTAGAAAGTGGTGAATAAAGATGCATTAACTCCTGGCTTCAGCCTGGGGGATATGAGCTAATATTATATGGGCTTTAGCCCTGAATTAACTTCAGTTCAGGGCTAAAGCCCGTTATGGTTCTTTAGGCTCCCCCATGTTAAAACATGGGGTTAATCAATAAGGTTAATATTTATTCCAGTCTTTAATTTTTACACAATCTCTTCGAAGGATATTAAAATCTTTAATAATCATGCTAATTAAAAAATGAAAATATATTCACTCAAATTGACTTTTGGGGCAGCCTCCTCCTTAAATCTTATCATTTGTTCCGGGATAATAATTTGTTTCGTTCCTATGGAACTTAAAAATTATTGAAATTACCTATGTCTATAAACATAACATCCCTGACGGGACTTAAACAGTAATATGATATTATACCATAACATACAGTTTCCTGTTTATGGTATAAGCTAAATTCCGGAATTTACATCTGTTCGGAATATTATTATCAATAGTAATTTTATTTTGGAAGGCGTGCAATCAATGCTCTGATTCATACATTCTTCTTGACTTCCTATCTGATTAAGTATAGTTTTCTACAGGGGAATATCTTAGAAAACAGGGGAATTCTAAAGCCATATCATAATAACCGCAGAGTTCTATAAGGGAGAGTGCTATGAAAAAAATATCTTTTAAAATCTTATATCCCATAATTGGCCTTGCCGCTCTTACATGGTTTTTGATCCGTGTAATACCAAAACCGAGCAGAGCCGCATATCCATGCCAGCAGGCTGCATTTCCAATTGCTTCAGCATTTGTTATATATATTGCTGCACTGGTTTCATCAGTTTTGGCTTTTAAAAAATTACATCAGCAATGGAAGGATAGAAGGCTTCTTGCTTTAAATGTTTCAATGTTAACAATAATTATAAGCTGCTTTTTTCTCCTGCAGTCTGACAGACCTTTAATATATGCAGATAACAGGGCTGTTCTGGAAGATCCGAATACACCCATTGGTACGGGGAAAGGAATTATTCCGGGCGGAGTTGTTTGGGTGCATGATCAAAGGGCTGTTAACCAGGAATTTGAATATTCAAATGATAATTACTGGTGGCAGGAAAAAAATGCTGACCAGGATATTATTAATATGATGGTTTCCAATACAATGAAGAGCCTTACTAAACAGGAAACAGATTCTGCCGCATGGAATGCTTTATTCAGAAATTTTAATATTACTAATGGAAAAGGAGATAAAGGTTATACTCCCGGTGAAAAAATTGTAATTAAAATCAATTTGAATAATGGAGCACGGGGCACCGAATATACCAGGACAAAAAATCAGGCAATAGAAACTTCGCCCCAGATTATGTATGCAGTACTGGACCAGCTTGTTAACAAGGCAGGTATACCGCAAGCCGATATAGGTTTTGGTGATCCCGGCAGAAACGTGGATAATATTTTCTGGGATTACTTTCATGATACTTTTCCGGATGTAAACTATTGGGGAAATGGTAACGGAAGAACCCCGGTGGTGCCCTCTGAAAATTATACATTCTTTAACAGTGACGGCGAGATACAGAATTATTTACCGGAATGTTATATTGAGGCAGAATACATGATTAATATTCCTGTGTTTAAACAGCATCACCGTTCAGGAATTTCTCTTACAAGCAAAAATCATTTTGGTACTTTTTGCGGATTCCTTGGTAATGCATATCCGTTTCATTATAGTCTCCCCTGTACCGAAGGCAACAATATTGTTAATAATGGTGAATACGGGAGTTACAGAGTTTTTGTAGATTTTATCGGTCATAAGGATATTGGCGCTAAAACTATTCTTTTTCTTATCGATGGATTATGGAGTTCTACAGATTGGGGCGACCCTGCATGGAAATGGGAGATGGAGCCTTTTAACGGTACTTATCCCGCTTCAATATTTGCTTCGCAGGATCCGGTAGCAATTGAATCTGTAGGCTTTGATTTTCTCTACGCTGAATTTTACCAGGGAAATTCAAGCGGCAAAGATTTCCCTTCTTATGCCGGGGCTGATGATTTTCTCCACCAGGCAGCAGATTCATCAAACTGGCCTGCAGATATAAAATATGATCCTGAAAATGACGGCTCATATTTACCCGGAAGCATGGGGGTGCATGAACACTGGAATAATGCTTCAGAAAAATTATATAAAGGTAATATAACGGAAGGTGAAGGAATTAAACTTATTCCTCTTACACTAACTTCCGCTGCTGAAGATGCTCCTGGTAAGCCGGAGACTTTTCTTCTTGAAAATAATTTCCCTAATCCTTTTAATCCCCACACTACAATAAGATATAAAATAGTAAAGCAGTCTGACGTAAAAGTGGAAATTTATAATACCACAGGTGAAATGGTAAGTATGCTGATAAATGAAAACCAGTCAGCAGGAGAATATGAGATTACATGGGATGGAAAAAACAATGTGGGAAGTGTTATGCCCTCAGGTGTTTACTTTTACAAAATGCAGGCGGGAAAATATTCTGAATTGAAAAAAATGATTTTACTAAAATGATCTGGATGAATTCTTAATTTTATCCGTAGTTAAAGAGCTTAGTGTCCGGGTGATTTTTATTAAAATACCACCCGGACAAAACTAAGCAAAACTTTACGTTTTTTTAATTACTAATACTTTATTCTTCCGGCGGATACGCCCCGATATAATTTACCGTATTTCCCATAAGTTTGCTTACATCAGATGGAACTTCCGCAGCAGTTCCGGCTCCTTTAAATCCCGGCAGAAGCTGTAAATTTCCAAGCTCTATGCTTTTGAATAACGGCCCGTTGTAATCAGAATAATACTTACTGCCTGACTCATACTCAGGATGCATCTTATTCAATTCTTCCGGGGTTTTTACCTTCTTCTGGCAGTCATCATTTTTTCCGCTGCTCCATGTTATTATATGATCAGCAGGAGACCCCGGCGTACGTACATATATATTATTGTTAAACTGCTGTAACTGCGGCTCTTCGAAAAACTCGCATAATGTATCGCGCGTCCATACAAATAATAAAGGACGTTTAAAATCCTCAGTACCTGCAAGCAGGTTATTAACAAAGATATGCCCGGTTCGTTCCTGCAAATCGGGGCCGGTAGCCGGGTGCCATCCAAAATGATCCCCCTGTGCACTTCTTTCATTACGCCCGATAACAGCCATGCTGTTTATAAAAGTATTGTTATAAAAATGAACGTTGGAGCTGTTAAGTGACCATATTCCATGATCGCAGTTAACAAATACATTGCCGGCGCATACTGCATTTTTAGAGATCTCAAAAAAGAATCCGTTCTGACTTGGCCAGGGCTGTTTATAATTTATGTCATCAACAATATTACCTACTCCCTCAACCCAGTTATTAATAAAAACACCGTCAACATTCCCCACATCATACCATATACCGTTTGAATGAGGAAGATCCGTAACAAGATTATCACGGCAGATAACTCTGTATGTCTGATTAAATATTTTTACTGCAGAAGGAAAATATCCTGTAATATATTCTATATTATTTCTTCTGAAAATATTTTTCTCTAATAATGCATCTGCAGAACTTAGGAGATAAACTCCTTCAGTACTTGTATCGGTTATTAAGCAGTTACGCATTGTAAAATTATCCCCTCTGAAATAGCCCGCAACTCTTGAACAAAAAGAAATTGTGCAGTGCTCAAATGTTGTACCTACAACATCTTTGCCATGTTCACTTTCAGGTGATAAACCTTCGGGATCTTTTCCCTCTATTTCAATTGCACGGTAAGCATACTGGGTAAATGTTATTCCGCGGATAACGGGACCTATTTTATCAGATGTTTTGCCGTGTACATCTTTAATAGTTCTTAACAAGCCAACATTAAATGCAGTAATTTCAACAAGCTTATCTTTGGGATCAATACCGATATAAACTGTCTTACTGTTATGGTCTATATAATATGAAGTATCATCAACTTCACCTTCCCACCCTGCTGATTGAAGGAATTTTCCATTTACAAATACCATATCATCATTAAATCTGTGCTGAGGAGTTTTTTTACCTTCCCTGTCGCGTCTCCACCAGTCCTGCGGAGCTGAAGGGAACAAACGGTCCCAGGAAGTTTTCCATATGCCATTGCCAAGGTCGGTCCACTTATCTGCCACATATGTACCTTTTAAAATTGGATGTTCATCCTTATAAGGCTGCATTGTAATTCCCTGGTTTAACAACAGATTACCAGTACGGTATATTCCGCCGCGTAAAATAATAACATCGCCGGTTTTAACTTTTTCTATGGCTGTTTCAATAGTAGTAGGATTTTCAAGTGTCTCGCCTGATTCACCGGCTTTACCGTCGGGAGATACATAGTATATTTTTCCGTCAGTTTCCGGGATTTCATAATTCTGCTGTATTGGTCCATAAGGCCCGCCGGAAGGCTGAGCCTTTAACTGAACTGAAAGAACAGTAACTGCCAGGGATGCAAAAATGAAAAAAATAATGGATAGTTTGTGGCTGTTAAATCTCATGAGGCTTCTCCATAATGTTTTTTATTTTAATTAAACCGGTAAATCTTTTTAAGATAAATTACAACTTAAAGTACTTTCCGGGTTTTGGCAAGGGTTACCACGCAGAACCTGCTGGCATGGAATTCTGATAAACGGTTTATATTTAATGAAAAAAATCCTTTCTTTTCATTGTAAAATTAAACTGAGATATTTAAAGGGGTTTGATATGATAGATAAAAAACATTTTCTTATAATTGGTCAGGTCTCATTCGCCCTGGCAATGATTATTAAACATTTTTTGCCTGAGGGAGATATATTTTCCTTTATGGAAGGATTGTTTACAGGACTTACTTTAGTCGGGCATACTGCTTTCCTCCTTTCTAACAGCAAACACAATTTAAAAAGGGATGGAGTTCTCTTTTAAAGATTTAACTGCTTTTTCTATTTTTTATACTCCCGTGATTCTCCGTGTACCTTTTTGTAACAAGGTTACACAGAGATCACCACAGATTGCCAGCGATTATAAAACTTCATTACATCAACCTTGCTCTTGAACTTGCTCTTGCACTTGCTCTTGCTCTTGCTCTTGTTCCTTTATTATCAAACTTGTTGTAATTTTTAGATGTACACTAAATTTTATTTTCCTGAGAGCAAAAATGTCTAAAAAATATTCTCTTATTATAATCCTGCTGGTATTGTTTGGGACGGGCAATGCCCAAAATAATTTCGTCCCGTTTGATGATCCCAATATTGTTTATGAAGGGAGAATCCCATTCAGGACTGATGCCGCAGAGCTTACATGGCCTGCCACTTCCGTAAGTATTTATTTTGAAGGAACCGGTATTTCCGCAGAATTAAAAGACCTTGACACCGCCAATTACTTTAATGTTATTGTTGATGAACAATATTTTAATAAATTCCATACTGATACTTTAAGACAGTCCTATCTGCTCGCTTCGGGACTGCCATACGGTAAGCATAAGATAGAGCTGTTCAAACGTACCGAATGGGATAAAGGTAAAACGCTGTTCTATGGTTTTCAGACTGACGACAGCACAACTATACTCCCCGCATTGCCTACAAAAAACCGGAAGATGGAATTTTTCGGCAACTCAATTACCTGCGGTTACGCTATTGAAAGTGATGATGATTCATGGTTTGGCTATTTTCAGAATGCATACCTTAGTTATGCATCAATAACAGCAAGGCATTTTAATGCGCAGATGCATTCCACATCCAAAAGCGGGATAGGTATAGTGCTAAGCTGGTTCCCGATGATTATGCCTGAAATGTATGACCTCCTTGATCCAACCGATTCGACATCAAAATGGGATTTTAACAGGTATACACCCGATATTGTTGGAATTAATTTATTTCAGAATGATTCGTGGCTTGTTAAGGATCATAACTTTGAAGAATTTAAAAGAAGATTCGGCACAACTGAACCGGATGATGACTTTATAATAGCCGCATATAAAAAATTTGTTACTACAATACGTGAAAAATATCCCGATGCACACATTATTTGTTCACTCGGCAGCATGGATGCAACAAAGGAGGGCTCATCCTGGCCCGGCTACATTAAAAAAGCTGTGGAACAAATTGATGATTCGAAAATTTATACCCATTTTTTCCCTTTTAAAGGAACATACGAACACCCGAATGTGGATGATCACAAGGTAATGGCAGAGAGTCTGATTGAATTTATAGAGAAGAATATTGAGTGGTGAAGCAATTTGAATGAGATGGATGGTTGTATGGCTGTATGGTTATATGATTTATATGAGAAAAAACTAAAAAAATATCGCTTTATAAAATTATTTATTGCGGCTAAAGCCAAAGAAATTAGGAAACATTGAACTACGACATGAAGAGTGTGTTGCACAACCCGGAATTGTCATTCCGAAGGAGCCTGCCTGCCCGGCAAAGGCAGGTCTTCGACTGAGGAATCTCAATGCAAATGCGGCGGTGAGGTTTCGACGTCGGGATGGGATGACAGAAGTTATAGTTCTGCAACACACTCTGAATGTCGTGGCAATTAAAATTATTAGTTAAGCAGACTTTTCATCACTAACTGTGGGATTTGTTTTTTTATGCCTTTAAAATAAAAAACCCAACCTAACGGCTGGGTCTTTTATTTTTTAGTAGCGGGGGCAGGATCCCGCAAAAATCGCAGCGGGATTTCGTCGAGGACTCCTCAACTTGTAATCAATCTTTCCCTGATCACCATTAAAAAATAAAAAACCCAACCTAATGGCTGGGTCTTTTATTTTTTAGTAGCGGGGGCAGGACTTGAACCTACAACCTTCGGGTTATGAGCCCGACGAGCTACCAATTGCTCCACCCCGCGATGTATTTTTTGAGCCTTAAATATACTTAAATATTCATGGGATGTCAACTTAAGGAATTACATCTATTTTACATTAAAGGCAGTGCTGTCCAAAATAAAATTATTATTAAAATAATACTCCTAAATAGAGGCAGAATCCGGATTTTTTTTATTATCATCAAATTGATCCTCAATCTATCGTCCCTACGGGACTTATTTCAGCTTCCAGTGCATCTCCGTGGCCGAGGCCAACCGCCTGGAAGAGATCCAGGATGCCGCCATTGCATTGCTCGAAGGTGACTATGCGACCAGTGAACTGCTCCTGGTACCCGGCGTGGAGGCGAGCCCCATCCTGCATCGCCAGGAGGCCACGGATGCGGTACCCGCCGTCTGCTATCGCCAGGCCGGCGACCGCCACCTGCTGGTGGAATACGGTCCGCCGGTGCTGGACCTGGACCTGCGCTTTCGCGTCCATGCGCTGATGACCTGGCTGCAGGCGCAGGCCATCGAGGGCATCACCGACCTGACCCCGGGCATCCG
>JAWOJF010000330.1:0-8349 GCA_046481785.1 Ignavibacteriaceae bacterium
CCACGTGACAGGGTAATCAGTTCTTTGGTAAAATATAATATTCAGTTTTCTGAAAATGAAGATACTGAAACGCTTCATAATAAATTAGCAGAGTTTTATGCTCAACGGACTCTTACTAAGATGCCAATAACATTAAATGATCAGGCAGAAGGAGCATATCTTCTTTCAAGCGAACGTTTAAGTAAAACAACCGGCCAGATTCTAAACGTTGATGGCGGTTTACACGAGGCTTTTTTAAGATGATTATGTATGCTTAATAATAAATGATTTCTACAAGTTCTGAAATAGTATCGCTCTTTATTGATACAATAATAAAGACAGACGCAACGGTTGAAAAAATAGAAGCTTCCCCTGAAGCACTTTGTAATTCATTAATGAAATCTGTCAGGGGATGTGAAAATATTGTTATTTCAGAACCGGAATTTATTTCCCGGAACTTGTTTGCCAATTTTCAGGAAAGCGTTAACGTTTGTAATCACCCAAATGCAAACCAACTTGCATTTGCAGATGCAGGAATTACTGATGCCTTTGCCGGTGTAGCGCAAACCGGTTCAATATGCATAACTATTACTTCCGGCTTCAGCACCTATGTAAGCCTGCTGCCGAGAAAACATATTGTAGTACTTGATTCCAAAAACATAGTAGAACGGCCAAGAGATATTTTTAATCTGCCTATCTCAAACAAGTCTGTTGAACAAACAGGATGGATATTCATTTCCGGACCCAGTGCAACAGCAGATATGGGAGAACTTGTTAAAGGAGTTCATGGACCTGATAAATTGCATATTATTCTATTGGTTGATAAATGATTAAACCAAGAGAAGTTGCCAATAAAAGTAATCCTGAAAACCTGAACAAAGCCATAGAAATGGCTCTTGATATTGAAAGCGATGCTGTAAAGAGAAATACTCAAACTTTCAATTCTAACCGGTATCTCACAACGGGCAAAATGACAGATTATGAAAACCTTAAAGACCATGCCAGGAAACTAAAAGAAGAAGCCATTGAGGATCTTCCTTCACTATTAAAAACACTTGAAAGTTCGGTAAATAAAAACGGCGGGCACTTTTATCTTGCAAAAGATGCTAATGATGCCTGTGAGTATATTCTGAAAATTTGCCGCCAATACAATGCTGAAATTGTAGTTAAAGGCAAATCAATTACATCTGAAGAAATTAAATTGAACCATGTACTTGAAGCAGACGGAATTGAAGTTAATGAGACAGACCTTGCTGAATTTATTCTTCAGTATTCAGATGAACAGCCTTCGCATATTGTTGGACCGGCAATACACCAGAGCCGTGAAAGAATATCCCGGTTATTTAGGGAGAAATTTAATCCCGACATACCATTGGATACAGGTGAACAGCTTACTAAGTTTGCACGCTCCAGATTACGCGAAAAATTTCTAGCTGCAGATATTGGAATAACCGGGGCAAATTTTATTGATGCAGGCAGCGGCTCTATAGCTCTTGTGGAAAGTGAAGGCAATATCCGTTTGTGTTATACATTGCCTCCTGTACATATTGCAATAGCAGGCGTCGAAAAAGTACTTCCATCATTAAAAGATATAGGTACTTTTATAGAGTTACTTGCCCCCAGCGGAACAGGGCAGCCCCTTACGTCTTATACAAGTATAATCAGACCCCCTTTAAACTTACCCTTGTTTTCTTTTAACCAAAAGAAAATTAACAAACGTGAATTTTATTTGGTCTTAATTGATAACGGCCGTCTGAAAATGCGAAATGATCCTGTGTTACGTGAGGCATTATACTGCATAAGATGTGGAGCATGTCTAAACTCCTGTACTAATTTTCAATCAGTAGGGGGGCATGCGTTTGGCGGAGAGACATATTCAGGCGGAATTGGCGGTTCATGGGAAGCTGGTACAGGCGTATTAGAAAATGCCCGCTTCAGTGAATTATGTACAGGCTGCTCAAGATGCGTACCCCAGTGCCCGGTTAGAATTGACATTCCCTGGTTAAACCAGGTTCTGCATCAAAAACTGAATGAGAAAGAAAAATTAAAATTATCCTTTATTAAAGGATTGCTTCCCGCTGATTCTTTTGAAGAAAAAGCAGGGCTGCAAAAACTTTTCCTGGGGAATTTTCACCATTTTGCAAAATGGGCTGCACACTTTCCGGTAATATCAAATTATCTGCAGAAAGCAGGTTTTACAAGAATTTTAATGGAAAAGTATCTCGGTATAAGCCGGAAGAGAAAGCTTCCTTTATTTGCAGGTAAAACATTAAAACATCAGTTTTTTTACAGTGAGACAAACACAAAAAAACATAAAGTAATATTGTTTGCAGATATTTATACCAACTATCTTTATCCCGAAAGAGGATTAGCCCTTATTAAATTATTTAAGGCATTTGGGATAAATTTAATACTGAGTAATGTAATGCCCGATGGAAGAGCTGCACTTTCACAGGGATTAATAAAAGCTGCTGCAGCTCGTGCTATAAAAACTACTGAGTATTTGATGACATGGATTAAAAAAGGTTATGACGTTGTAGTAATAGAACCATCAGTACTGGCAATGTTTCGTCGCGATTATAAACATTTAATTAATGAAGAGCAGTTTTTAGAAACTAAAGACCATTGTTACGATCCCCTGGAATATCTTTATAAGTTTATTATAAAAAACAGCATTGATATAAATAAGTTTTTTGATATTACCAGACTTTCTCCCGGTGTTAAATTGTTTTATCATCCTCATTGTCAGCAAAAAACAATTGGAGCTTCAGAATACACAATTGAAATATTGAAAAAACTTGGATTAGACTTAATAATCTCTAATGTAGAATGCTGCGGTATGGCAGGGAGTTTTGGGTACAAAAAAGATTTTTATGATTTAAGCATGAGAGACGCTGAAGATTTATTTACTCAAATCAAGTCTGCCGGTAGTCCTTCAGATGTTATAGTTTTAGCAGGAGGCATTTCCTGTAAAGATCAGGTATCAGAAGGTATGGAGTACAAGGTTATTCATCCAGTAGAGATGCTGGCAAAAATTTTATTATAGTTCAAACAAAATAAGAATATCTAAAAAGATTATTAACAAAATATTAATGATTACTATGAAAAACATAATTATTCTGCTTCTCATAATTGGGAACTCAATTACTTTCTCACAAAAACTGTTTGAAGGAACTGGTCTTAACCTGGAACTATCCAATGATCAGTTGATAGTATCGGCAGGAGATAAAAAATTGGTTGATATAGTATCAATCAGTTTTAATTTTACATCTCCCAAATCTGTATCTGTATTAAGCAGCAATGAAAACGAGGTTCAATTAAAGTTTGTTTATCCCGGTATTGCAGAATACCAGGGGACAGATAAGGATTTAATTGATACAGTTTTTATAACAAGGCTTGATAATAGCTTAAGATTTTACTCTAATCCCGTTTGGGCCCGAAATACAACTATCCGGCTGAATGACTTAAACGAGCATTACTTCGGTGTGTTGGAACCTCTGTTTCCAAATAATAATAAAAGCCCTGATTTAAGAGGAAAAGTAATTGATGTAGAGATTTTAGGAAGTGCCGATCAATATCATGAAAATTATGCTTCAGTATGGTCTGCTTTTTATATGAGCAGTAACGGCTACTCTTCATTCTTTGATTCATTTGCAAAAGGACAATATAGCTTTGCAATAAATAATATTACAGAACTTTATCACCGAACTGGAAAGCTTGACTGGTATATTTTTTATGGGCCCGAAGGAGATGAAATGTTAAAAGGGTATTACTCGGTAATTGGTAAACCCAAATACATTCCGCCTTGGGCATGTGGTCCTATAATATGGCGGGACTATGACAAAAATGGGAAACAGGATGTTCTTGATGATGTCCGGAAGATGACAGATTTAAAAATTCCTGTTACCGGATTAATGGTTGACCGCCCTTATAGTGAAGGGGGACACGAGTGGTCTAAAATGAATTTTAATGAAAAATTTTCTGAACCAAAAGAATGGATATCGGAACTTAATAATAAATACGGATTGCAATTCTTAACCTGGGTTGGCCCCATGACATTTACAGATGAAGATTTTCCCGCACGCTTTCCTAACAGCAAGGGATATTTTGATTTGACTAACCCCGATGCTGTTAAGGAATTCGAGAAGAGACTAAAAACTCACCAGTACTCAGTAAATGTACGAGGGCATAAAATGGACAGGGCGGATGAAGAACTTCCCTTAATGCTGCCCTGGTATGATAACACGCCGTTTTATGAACAAAGTAATAAGTATGTTTATTTGTATTCCAAAGTTATAGATCAATTTCTAAATAATGCCTATGGCAAGGAACAATTTAACTATGCCAGAGCAGCTTTCCACAGAACTCAGCCTTATCTTAGCGCGGTATGGGGGGGTGATTCGCGTGCAACCTGGGGTGGTTTAGCAGGAAATATTGCAAATGCTATCAGGTGCAGCTTTATGGGATTTCCTGTGTGGGGATCGGATGTAGGCGGATACCTTGGCGGCAGAATACCTGAATCGCTCTATGCAAGATGGCTGCAGTTTGGTACCTGGAGCGGAATGTTTGAAATTAAATTAGATAATGCCGGCGGAGAAGGAGAAGACAGGCCGCCATGGAAGTATAGCGAGAAACTTCAGAATATATTCAGAGATGTTTGTTCTCAAAGAATGAATATGCTTCCCTATATTTATTCTGCTGCCAACACTTCTTACAAAAATGGTGTATTAATGAAACCTTTGGCATATGAATATCCGTACGATGTAAACACATATGATATTTGGGATGAATACCTGTTTGGAAATGCATTTTTAGTTGCTCCCATCTATGATTCACTTAACAGCAGAAGCGTATATTTGCCTGAAGGAAAATGGTATGACTTTTATGATATATTAAAAGTTTATGAAGGAAATAAGAGTATAAATGTTTCTGTTGATATTGATAAAATTCCCGTTTTTATAAAAAGTAATTCAATTTATATAACAGGCAGTGTTTACCAGGGGAATGAAAAATTGTGGAATGATAAACCTGACGGTGAATTAAATATACATTTTTTCCCGGGACAACCCGGCAGTAAAACTATATATAACTATGTTGATTTATTTGACTCTGATAAAGAAAAAAATATAGCTATGCAAAATGATGAAGGCAGAATAATATTGGAAATCGATCCTCTTACAAATAACTCTAAGTTGATTATAAGATCAGAAGAAGAACCTTCCGCAATATTATTAAATAATGAAAAAATAAATTATAACTGGCAGAAGGATAAGGGAATTATAGAGCTTAGCATCGAAAGTAATATACAGACCAATATAGATATTAAATTATAAGTTAATTGATAAAAAAAAGATAGAGGCTGCGGAGAGTTTAACAGCCTCTATCACCATCCACCAATTAAACAGAATTTACAACCCTTATCATTACGGTCATCGTGAGGATAATCCGGCACAGAATAAATTTAAATGATACCCCTATTTTAAGGTAAATTCCCTTGACTGCCTGTTTGAAATTGACTAAGTTTAGTTAAACGTTTAACTAATTTTATGGCCGTAACAATAAAAGATGTTGCTAAAAAAGCAAAGGTATCAATAGCTACTGTATCTTTGGTAATTCACAATCATAAAAGAATAACACCTGAGACACGTGTAAAAGTAAACAAAGCTATAAAAGAACTTAATTATCATCCTTCCCGTTCTGCAAGAGGCCTGGCTTCAAACAAAACCGGTAATATTGGATTTATCTTAACCGAGGACCACTTTTTAAGATCGGAACCATTCTATACGAGAATTTTCTTGGGAACCGAGTTTGCAGCTCGTAAAGATGAATATTACATATTGCTGACTACTATTCCATCTGATTATAAAGCAGATTATAAACTGCCGCGGTTTGTCCTGGAAAGAAATGTAGATGGCGTTTTCCTTGCCGGTAAAGTTCCTTCAGGAATAATTAAGAGTTTAAGAAAATTTAATCTTCCGCTGGTTTTTGTAGACTACTATCCTGAGCAGGAAAATTATCCTGTAGTACTTATTGATAACGTTTCCGGGGGAATGCAGGCTACTGAACATCTTATTAACCTGGGACATAAAAATATTGCGTTCATTGCCGGAGATATTGAACATCCAAGTATTACCGACAGGTTTCAGGGATATAAAAATGCTTTAGACAAAAACGGAATTGAGTTTAAACGGTCGGCTGTGGTTACCGATGAAGACTATCCTGCAAGAAAAAATGGTTATAATGCTGCTAAAAAATTATTTAGCAGATCAAAAAGTATCACTGCTATTTTTGCCTGCAATGATGCAATGGCTATTGGTGTTATTCAGTACCTGAAGGAAAAAAGTATCAGGATACCGGAGGATATTTCAATAATTGGCTTTGATGATGTTGAAGCCGATCTTTCGCTTGATCCGCCGTTATCTACAATAAGGGTACCTAAAATTGAAATGGGTATTGAAGCAATGAGATTGATGACTGATATGTTAAAAGATAAAAACAACCGACCGAAAAAAATCCTGGTACCTGTGGAACTTGTGATCAGGGCATCTACCGGGAAGATTTAGAAACAATTATCAGGCATAGGTTTTTGGATGCTTTCGTTGTCAGACAAATGGATATGGGATTTTTGGTTCGCCAAAAATGGGAATGATACTCACATTTTTTATTTACAGGCCCCCAAAAGCCTCCTTCATGAACAATACCGTCATACCAATGCCACAATTGGCCATGCAGTTTCTCAAGATCTTATCAATTGGAATATTTTACCTGACGCATTAATCCCGGGCTTAAATGGTGAGTGGGATGACCTTGCAACCTGGACTGGTTCTATAATCCGGCATAAGTCTCTTTGGTATATGTTTTATACAGGGGTTAATCGAGCCGAAAAAGGATTAATTCAGCGAATTGGGCTTGCCATCTCAGATAATTTGTTAACCTGGAAAAAACATCCTGCTAATCCATTAATTGAAGCTGATGCACTGTACTATGAATTACTTGATTCCAATAGCTGGAAAGATCAGGCATGGCGCGATCCATGGGTTTTTAAACATGATGAAAAGTTTCACGCATATATAACTGCCCGTGTAAATTATGGGCCTCCTGATGGAAGGGGTGTAATTGCTCATACTGAATCAAACGATTTAGTTAAGTGGAACGTTCTGCCTCCGGTAACGGAACCCGGCGAATTTGGCGAACTTGAAGTGCCTCAGTTATTATCTTTTAATAATACACACTACCTCCTTTTTAATACTTATGCAGTAAGCCATTCACAACAAAGATTAAACAGATCAAAAATTGTGGCGGTAACCGGCGTACATTATCTTGCTGCAGATAATCCTCTTGGTCCTTTTAAACTTATTACGGATAAATTTATCCTGGGCGATAAGGCCGGTACTCTTTACAGCGGGAAAATGATACAAACAAATGAGGGCGAATGGCGTATGATGGCATGCCGCAGTTTTTCCGGTGATGGTGAATTTGAGGGCGTAATTACAGATCCTTTTAAAGTAGATTTTTATTGATCTTTCTAAAAAAGCTTACCGCAACTTCCAGCAAAAGTTTGATCCCAAATATCTGACAAGATTGTATTAGAACTTTCCAAAAGTCTGTTTTAAATAAATAAAAAGTTAAACGCTTAACTTTTATTTGATAACAGCAGCATTTTTTTATGTCTTTTCGCACACATATAGTTGAGGGATATTCTTTTTTACTTGACAGGAATTGATAAATATGTTAATATTGGTTAAACGTTTAACTGAAATTAATAAATTATGAGGGTGTCTGCAGGAAAAATGCTACTGTAATTACTTCCTAATCTTGTAAAGAAGAATGAAGGAAGGTGTTATTTTATCGGGCATAAAACACCGGCTTCTTTCTTCGATTACTAATGACTGACTACCATAGCATCTTCTTTGCTGAATCCGTTCAATTTTAAAATCCGCAGAATATTGTCCTTGCTTGTTCATTATAAAGTAACCTTACTTATATCCTGAAACAGATCAATGACATTATGCTTGTTTAATGTGTAATACTATACAATGCATATACATATCAATAAAACTATAGGAGGTATCATGTTTAATCCCATTAAAATGACTAAATGGTGGAGTGGAATACTATTCGTCATTTTATGTAATATATCCTTGCTGGCACAGGCAGGAGGAATCAATGGAATAGGGAGCTTTGAACAGGAAGTGCCGTCATACTGGAAAAAGGGAGCAGAACCGGGTGGAGCGACATTAACCTGGGCAAATGACCATTACAAGACACATGGAAAATCATTAAAGATAGAGAAAGCAGTAACAGCAGAAGCAGCAGTATGGGAATCAGAGAACATGTGTGATATATGGAGCCCTGTACATAATAAAGATG
>JAWOJF010000363.1:0-5014 GCA_046481785.1 Ignavibacteriaceae bacterium
GACCCGTTTGATTTTGATTATGGATCAATTGTTAAGTTTGAGTATAACCCTGAAAATTCAGATGGACCGGTTATAGTGAACATTCCTGTTCCGCCGGAAATTTCAGCTTCTGCGGCAGTAACGGGAAGTTTTGAGAGGAGCAATCTGTCTGTTATGCTGCAATGGAACGGAAACAGAACGGAAAATTTTGAAGTTGTAATAAGCGGTATAAATACCAGGGATGAAGTAGTCCCCCTGTACAGGCTTATTACTCCTGATGACGGAAATCTGGTTATACCCCCAAGCTTAATTAACATGATTCCGCATGATAAATTCAAAAACCTGGATTTTTCCTTAATAAGAAAAATTGAATTTGATGATAAAAACAGCCGGATTGAGTTTCATATTATATCAAACAGCATTCACAGAATAATTCTAGATAGTCCTTGAAAATAAAATACTTTTTAGTTTTGATAATGATAGCAGTAAAAACAATATTACCTCAAAGTTCATTTGGACTAACAGGGAACTGGCAGGATTCTGACAAGTCCAGGTCTTTCTTAAATAGCTTTGAAAATAATCCGTCTAATTTTTCCAGTCTGAAGGACTGGGGGCTTTCTGTTTCATACGGAGGTGAGTTTTCATCTGTAATAAACTCTACTCTTTACCAGATATCATTATCAAAAAGAATTAACAGGAGTGTTATCTCCACAAGGTATACCCCCGGTTATCAGAAGGATTTTACTTTTAATACAGGTGTCTCAATTATTAATGAGGACTCGAGCCTGCTGTCGCTTAATTCAAAGTTTTCATACAAAGAGTTGTTCGGCCTGGGTTATTCTTATTCAATAACGGATAATATTGCTGCAGGTTTTTCACTTAGATATATAAACCAGGAATTTGTAAATGAAGAAATAAGTGCAGTTTTTGCTGATAGTTTTTATTTGGACAGCCGGGTAGTTACCGAAGAATTAAATTTATGGAAGGCTGACCTGGGGATTAATTATAATGTTAATAAAAATTTTACCCTCTCGGCTGCAACAATAAACCTGTTAAATTTTTCTGAAGGCTTGATTACTGAAGAGAATAAAAAATATGAAATGAAAAAACCCAAAAAAGGATTATTAGGCTTCTCTTATACCCCATCTGCTATTTTTAGATTTCACATTTTTTATGAAACCGATAATTCTTTTATGACAGGCACCGGTTCCACATTTAATATTTTTAATGGAAACCTGTCGGTTAGCGCTTCTGTTTTTCATGATAAGTACCAGTCTCCTTTTATTGCCGGAATTCAACCTTTAATAAGCTATACATCAAAATATTTTGGTATTTCATTAACAGGAATAAAATATTTTTCAGACCGCTCCGCTGCAGGCGGCACCATTTCAACTTTTGAAAAGGATGGAATTGCCGGCATCATTAATAACAAGTACAGTTTTGATAAAGCAATTCTTTCAGTTTCCTTTACACTCAATACAATGGAAGACAAATCTGTTGAATTTCTTGATGTGGAGATATTAAATGAAATTTATCCTGCGTTAAACGATAATTATTTATATAATCCATTTGCCGCGGGTAAAGTTGTTAATTTAACCGACAGGCCGGTTGCGGTGAAGCCGGAGAGCCGGATAAAAGGAATAAACAACGATTTTATTCATTCACCGGAAGTTACTATTTTACCTTTTGATACCTCTGTAGTTTTCTTTTATACTATTATTCCGGATATATATAACAAAGAAAAGGCGGAAATATCTTATGCTGATTTTTACATTTCTTCCTCCGGCGGAAGTCCCGATGATCAGTTTCAAACTCCCGTACTGGTAAACGGTATTAATGCGTGGGACGGTAAAGTAAGCAGTTTGAAAAATTTTATAAGAAGAGATCTAAATTTTTCAGTTAATTATACAAGAAATTTATTAAGCAGTTATAAAACACTACTTGATACTTTACCGGAAAGACTGACCCCATTTTATAAAACAAAAATAATTTATGAAAACATAGTAAAACAACTTACTTATATTTCAGACCCCCGTGCATCAGCAGAATATGTTCAGTTCCCAAATGAAACAATAAAGCTTAAAGGGGGTGACTGTGATGACTTAAGTGTTTGTTTTAATGCATTGCTTAAAGGTACAGGAATAGAAACTGCATTTGTTGATTTTAGCGGAACAGATGAATTAAATCATGTTAATATTCTTGTTAATATGGAACTTTCCCCTTCTGAGACCGGAATAATAACACAGAATGATACTAAATATTTTATCCGGAAGAACAGCAGCGGCAAAAACGAAGTATGGATACCGCTTGAAACAACGGTTCTTTCGGGCTTTGAGGATGCATGGAATGCCGGTGCTGAAAAGTTTAATGAAGAAGCATTAAATAATTACGGCCTGGTAAAAGGAACAGTTAAAATAGTGGATGTGGAGTGACAGGCATGGTTTTATCACAGACCGGCACTAATATTTTCATTATCCTGCTCTAAAGTGCATGGTTAAATTAGTGAGATAGATGGAATTTAAAGAATAAAGGTAATCAAATGAAAAAAATAACTATTATTTTAATAATGCTGTTTGCAGCGGCATTTTATGCCCAAACGTTTAAGGTGGATAAAGTAAGCGGAGAGGTAAAGGCACAAACCGGAACAGATGAAAATTGGGTTAATGTTAAAACAGGGATGCCGGTTAACTCAAAAACAACACTGGTAACCTCAAATAATTCTTCAGTACACATAAGCAGCGGAGATATTAAGTTTAGGTTAAATGAGTCCTCTGCCATAAATGCAGTTCACCTTAAAAAGGTAACCTTAGATGATCTGCTTCTTGCCCTTGCAATGGATGATATGATTAATGCTCCGAAGAAAAAAGAAAATAATAAATCCAAAAGCACAGTAGTTTATGGAACAAAGGAGGGGAAAAAACCGCTGCTTATAGAATCAGATGATTTTGGTATAAAAAAACTAAATGGTGCTGTACAGATAGCTGAAGCCGGCTTTAAAGAATCAGCAGTTATTGCGGCTAAAGAAACCTTCAGAAAATATCCCGAAACAAATTTAATTCCCCCATTTAGAATTTATTTTGCAGGTATTTTAACCGGCCTTGGATTATATGAAGAGGCATATGAGGATTTTTCTTCAATAAAAAAGCTAAAGTTAAGCGACAAAGAGAAAAAGGAAGTAGAAGATAAACTGGAACAATTGAATAAAAAACTCTCTGCAAGATGATCTGATTAGTAAAAGCAATTCGTTCTATAGGGGGCACTGGCCATATGTGATTTAAGGCACACTAGGCTGCATATTACCTGATGAGGTCAATGCCGGTACATTAATTAAAGTGATACCCGGATTTCAGTATTCCCTTCAAATCAAAAAACTTTAAAATATTTTTTTTAACTTCCTTATTATATTACATGGGATTTTTGTGGAGGCTATAAAAAGATTCTTTATCGGGATAAAAGAGTTTCTTGATGTTCCTATTACTAAACTCGGCGAAACAGAAATAACCCTGTGGATAATAGTATATTTTGTCTTTCTTCTTTTCCTCCTTGCATTTGTAACAGGTAAACTGAGGAAGTGGATAGTATTCAGTTTACTTGCTAAAAGTAAGGTGGACCTTGGGACGCGGGTTGCAGTCGGCAGTATATTAAGATATATAATTCTTGTTATAGGCCTGGTTGTTGCACTTCAAACGGTTGGAATTGACTTAAGTACTTTTACAATTATTGCCGGTGCCCTTGGTATTGGTATTGGTTTTGGTTTGCAGAATGTTGCAAATAATCTTGTAAGCGGTATAATTATTTTATTTGAACGCCCGGTTAAAGTGGGTGACAGGGTTGAAATTGGTGATATATCCGGTGATGTAATTAATATCAGGATGCGTTCCACAACTATACTTACCAATGACAATATTGCTATTATTGTACCTAACTCAGAATTTATATCCAATACAGTTATTAACTGGAGTTATAATGACAGGAATGTGAGATTTAATTTCCCTGTAAATGTTTCTTATAAAGAAGACCCGGAAAATGTTAAACAATTGCTGCTTGAAGTAGCACGGGATAATAAAGGGGTATTAAATGAACCCAAACCCGACGTTCTTTTTGATAAGTTTGGCGACAGCGCATTGGTCTTTAATTTAAGAGTATGGACGCGCGAATATACAAACCGCCCCGGTGTTTTAAGAAGCCAGCTATATTATGCCATAGCTAAAAAGTTTAGAGAAAATAAAATCGAAATTCCTTACCCGCAGAGAGATATTCATATCAAACCAGATGGATTACCTAACATCTTTTCCGAGAAATAATGATTTCTATTGAATTTTTACTTTTGCTAACTGCCATACTTATTCTATTAAGTATTTTACTGGCTAAGGTGTTTGATAATATTGGAGTACCAACTCTTATATTATTTATTGGCGTGGGAATGCTTGCAGGCTCAGAGGGTATTGGGGGGATTTATTTTGACGATGCTGTCCTTGCACAGTCAATAGGAATTATTGCTCTTATTTTTATACTCTTTTCAGGAGGCCTTGATACCAACTGGAAAGAAGTAAAACATGTTATTAAGCCTGCGGCAGCTATGGCTACAGTGGGTGTGCTTTTAACTGCTGTAATAGTTGGGGTATTTGTAGCATACCTGCTTGATGTGTCACTTCTCTGGGGCATTCTTCTGGGTTCTATCATATCGTCAACTGATGCTGCCGCAGTATTTTCAATTATCCGGTCAAGGAGTATAAGCTTAAAAGGCAGTCTAAAGCCTTTGCTGGAGTTAGAATCCGGCAGTAACGACCCCATGGCAGTGTTCTTAACTATTGGTACAATTCAACTTCTTATTAATCCTGAACAGGATCTGTCTGATGTTATTATTTTATTTGTTCTGCAAATGGGTATTGGGGCAGTATCGGGAATAGTACTAGGAAAAGCCATGGTCTTCCTGATCAACCGGCTTAAGTTTTCAGCCGAAGGAATTTACCCGGTATTTTCTATTTCTATGTGTGTTCTTACATATGCAATTACGGCATTGGTTGGGGGAAGC
>JAWOJF010000394.1:0-3747 GCA_046481785.1 Ignavibacteriaceae bacterium
ATAGTATGCCGCATTACCCGGGTAATATGACTAAAGTCATCAGCGGCAATAATAGCATAATCCCCTTTAATAAATTCAGGAGCAGTGTAATAAAGTTCAATGTTTGATAAATTCATCGGGATTGTCCAAAAAAATAATAAATAATAAACATATCCTCTTATTAAAGATATGATTTATAAATGTAGGATGGAACTGCAATATAAGCTTAGAATGACATGCCCAGGTCAAGAATAAATTCAGTGTTGCCGTATTCGTCTGAGGCGAACTCCACGCGCATGGAATTATAAGGCAATATGAGTAAAGTTAATCCGCCGCCAAATCCTGTATCAAAATTATGTATACTTAATCGCCTGTTACTTAACTGCACAGCACCGGTATCAACAAATAACTGCAGATAAAGAGCAACCCTGTACCTGAGCAGATTTTTAGGAAGCAGCGGAACCCAGTCAAAGCTGATATTAAGATCCTTTATTACAGGCTGATAGAGTTCAAGAGAACTGATATAGTATTCATGCCCTTCACGCTGCTTATCATAATGCCCCCTGATTCTTTCAGAGAGGCCGAGATAAGAATAATCATAAAAAGGCACATCCTCACCGAATGCTGCTCTTGCTGCAAATCTCCATTTACCGTGAAGATCTCCAAATAACTTTCTGTATTCCCTAAAGTCTATATTGGAAACACCATAACTAATATCGTTTATACCAAAACCTTTCCATTGAATACTTGAAGAAAAAAAGATTCCATCTTTTGAAAATTGCATCAGGTCGCGGGTATCATATGTATAATTCAAACCGGCAGAGGGGAACCTATCAATGCGGCTGTTTGAGGCTGATATTCCTTTTATGAAAAACGGGGTTTCTATATAGTTATAATTAATATTAACGCCAAGCCAATGGAATAAACCAAATCTTTTTCCAATCAGAAGATGGTTTAAACTCATAGTGTGTTCAAAAGGTTGACCATATAAGTTTTCTGCAGTACTGCTGATATTATTAATATGGTGGTATGAAGTTTCAATTTTAAAAAAAACGTCGCTTCCTCTTGTTATCGAGGGTTTATGGTAGCTTACACTAAATGATGGGTCATAACCAAAGCCGACTTTCGAAGCTATTGTTTCATTCAACCCCCTGAAATTTCTTATCATTAAAAAAAAGCCGTATGTTAATTTATCCCAGTCATTATCTTTCAAATCGGCAAAGGGTACCGGATATATATACCAGCTTTCTTCAACATTTATATTTAAAATAGTTGTTTCACTCTCAGAAAGCATGGGATTTATTTCTACTTTTGAAAAAAGTCCAAGACTATAAATCCTCTCCTGGCTATACTGGGCTTCTTCTGTTGTTAAAGTATCACCCACACCAAAAGTTAATTCGCGTAGAATTATTTCTTCTTCTGTTATATCATTCCCCGTAATTTTGATTGTATCAATAACAACAGGATACTGAAGCGAAAAACGGAGTGAATCTGAAGGTTCTGCTGAAGTTTTATTAGCCAAAAGCAGCATCAAAATAACATATATTAATGCCGGTATGAAGACACGTCTATCAGATAGTTTATCCTTTAATACAATCATACTAAAATACAGCTATGCTCTTTATGTAAACAAATAATATAAATACTTTTACCTGCAATGATTGTATTCCATAGCTATACATGTATTCTGAATTACCTCAATTCCTGCGTCAGCAACAGGCCTTACAGCTTCGTCATTTCTTATGCCGGTTTGCAGCCATAATGTTTTTGGCTTCTTCTTAAGCACAGCGGGAATAATTTCAGGAATTGAGCCTGATCTGCGGAATACATTAATAATGTCTATGTCTTCCTCAATATCCTGAATATATTTATAAACTTTAATACCATAAACATCTGTTAAAACAGGATGCACACCCACTACATTGTAATTCCTGTTTTTCAGGAATAGTGCAATATTACCACTGTCTCTGCCGGGTTTATCTGAAATACCCACAACAGCAATTGTTTTGGAATGTTTTAATATTTCACATATAGACCGCATAGCACTGACCTCTGGTAGCACAGGCTTTAGCCTGTGGAAATAAATTATACATTAATCACAGGCTAAAGCCTGTGCTACAAATGTTAAATTAAATTGTTTCTTCAGCGTAATCCGTTATTGAATTACATGAGCAGATTAAATTCCTGTCGCCATATGCACTATTAACTCTTCCGGCACCCGGCCAGAATTTATTTTTTCTTGTCCATGGTACCGGGAAGGCAGCCTTCTCTCTTGAGTAAGAATGATTCCAGTTGTCACTCATAATCATTTCAATAGTATGAGGTGCATTTTTAAAAACATTATCAGTGCTGTCTTCTTTCTTATCTTCTATTTCTCTTATTTCTTCACGGATAGCTAATAGAACATCGCAGAATTTATCCAGTTCCCTTTTTGATTCACTTTCAGTTGGTTCAACCATTAAAGTTCCTGCAACCGGGAAAGAAACCGTGGGAGCATGATAACCGTAATCCATAAGTCTCTTGGCTATATCTTCAACTTCGATATTGGCAGAAGATTTAAAATTACGCATATCAAAAATTAATTCATGTGCTACTCTTCCGTTTTTGGCGGAGTAAAGCACAGGAAATGTATTTTCAAGCCTTGCTTTGATGTAGTTTGCATTTAACATAGCTATTTTTGAAGCAAAGGCCAGGCCGTCAGGCCCCATCATTTTTATATAGGCATAGGAAATAATAAGAATATCCGCACTGCCCCATGTTGCAGCCGATACTGCTGTTGTGCCTTTGTACCCGGGACTAACAACAGCATGGCCCGGTAAAAACGGAACAAGATGTTTTGCAACCCCAATTGGCCCTACTCCCGGCCCGCCGCCGCCATGAGGTATACAGAATGTTTTATGCAGGTTTAGATGGCATACATCAGCACCTATTGAAGCCGGACTTGTTAATCCCACCTGTGCGTTCATATTTGCACCATCCATATAAACCTGTCCGCCGTTATCATGCACAATTTTACAAATCTCTTTTATCTTACTCTCATAAACTCCATGAGTGGAAGGATAAGTAACCATAAGTGCCGCAAGATTATCTTTATTTGCTTCAGCTTTTGCTTTCAGGTCATCAACAGAAATGTTGCCATGTTTATCAGTGCTTACCACAACTACTTTCATACCTGCCATAACAGCGCTGGCAGGGTTAGTTCCGTGTGCGGAGGAAGGAATAAGTACAACATTCCTGTTTGCACTTCCCCTGCTGTGATGATATTCCCTAATTACAAGAAGGCCGGCATACTCTCCCTGTGCGCCTGAATTGGGCTGGAGGGAAACAGCGGCAAAGCCCGTAATCTCGCACAAATCTTTTTCAAGTTCTGTGAATATCTGTTTGTATCCCTCTGTCTGTTCAGCAGGTGCAAAAGGATGCAGCCGGGCAAATTCAGGCCATGTAATACCAAGCATCTCAGTTGTAGCATTAAGTTTCATAGTGCATGAGCCAAGCGGTATCATCGAATGTACAAGGGAAAGATCTTTATTCTCGAGGTATTTCAAATAACGGAGCATCTCGGTTTCAGAGTGGTAAGAATTAAATACCGGGTGCGTAAGAAATTTGCTTGTTCTTAAAAGCTGTCCGGGGTAAATTATATCCGAATTATTAATAATCTTTTTAAGATCTTCATCAGCAAATTTTTTATTAACTGCATCTGCAAAAACAAAAATAATTTCTACTAAGTTTTTAAAATCAGTAGGCTCATTTAAAGATATACCAATGGTC
>JAWOJF010000162.1:0-10229 GCA_046481785.1 Ignavibacteriaceae bacterium
TCAGAACAAGGAGGTCAGAGTGATTGGGAGAATGCGGGGTTTGTAAAAGGAAATGGGAATAGTTATACGCCTAAAGAGTATTCATTCGCTGATAATATTTCTAAAGTGCGCTTTGCCGGAAAAGTTCAATACAGGTTAAAACAAATTGATAACGACGGCAGTTTTACTTACTCAGATGTTACAGAGGTTGAAATAACAGCGCCAAAGGAATTCATTCTATATAACAATTACCCTAATCCTTTTAATCCTGAAACTGTGATAGAATTTACTGTTCCGGAAAATGGCATGGCAAAATTGAAAGTATTTAATATAACCGGTGAAGAAGTTGCCACACTGTTTAATGGATTTGCAGAAGCCGGTAAGTATTACAAGATAAGTTTTAATGCAGTTTCTCTTGCCGCCGGCATTTACTTTACAAGACTGCAATATGGTAGTAATGCCATAACCAAAAAAATGACTTATTTAAAATAAAAGAAGTTCAACAGAGAGCAGAATAATATACTGAAAACGGACTGTAGAACAAGAAGATTGTAAAGGAATTATTTTATAAAGGAAAAATTATGAAAACTATAGGTATAACATTTCTTTTAGCTGCAGCAGTTTTTTTTACTCAGGCACTTCTTTATGCACAGGGCGTAGCAGTTAATACATCTGGTAACCCGGCAGACGCTTCAGCAATCCTTGATGTAAGCTCAACAACACAGGGAGTATTGATACCAAGAATGACCGAAGCTCAGCGTACAGGTATCAGCAGCCCCGCAACAGGTTTGCTTGTTTACCAGGCAGATGGGACTGCAGGTTTTTATTATAATGCAGGAACACCTGAAAGTCCAAACTGGATTTCATTAAGCACCAATGCAGCACTTAATTCTTCAGCGTGGAGTACAACAGGGAACAGCGGTACAACTGCCGGAACAAACTTTATTGGAACCACCGATGCGCAGGCGCTGGTAGTAAAAACCAACGGAAGCGAAGCATCAAATGAAAGAGCACGTTTTTTATCTACCGGCCATGTTGTTGTGAACAATACTACCGCCCGGTCAGGGGATTTATTTTCGGTATACGGTTCAGGTACTGCAGGGGCAATTAACAGCGGAATAAATTTTAATTTTCCTATATCCGGGTATAGTGCAGGCATTTATGCCGGATTTTATGGTGAAAATAACGGCGGGGGACAGGGTGTTTTAGGATTTAACAGCAGCACTGGTACCGGCGTTTACGGAATCAACACTACGGGTTCTGGTACGGGTGTGACAGGGTTAAACCAGGGGAGTGGGATAGCAGTGGGCGCTCACTCAATTAGCGGTACAGGTGTTAATGGTACCAGCAACTCTGCTAGCTCTCCGGGCATAAGAGGAGCCAGTCAAAATACTAATGGTACGGGAATAGTTGCACTTGGAAATAATATAACCAGCGCCATAACAAGAGGCGGAGGTTCTGGGCTTGCTGCTAATGGTACCCTTGCAGGTATATATTCAGTTGGTACAAATACTTTTTCTGGTGTTGGCCTAATAGGTGGTGGAAATGGAATAACAAACCCTTCTAATCCGGGAATAGGTGCCGGTGTAATAGGGCATGGTGAATCTTTCGGAGTTATAGGGTATGCCGGATCAAGTGAATCAGCTTTAGCAAACGATAAATGGGGCGGATATTTTGATTATCAAAACAGTGCTAACGGTTGGACTCTTGTGGGAGGAAGAAGCGGCAATACAGACTATGGTATCCTTTCCAACGGCACCAAATCTACAATAATAACAGACATTTCCGGTACCAATAGAGTTTTATTCTGTCCTGAAGCTCCTGAAGTTCTTTTTGAAGATTATGGAACAGGCACACTTGTTAACGGCTATGCACGTATAGATATTGATCCCGTGTTTTCCGGTACTATTTATGTTGATAACAACAAACCTTTAAAGGTTTTTATACAGCTTGAAGGTGAATGTAATGGTGTATATGTAACAAACAAATCAGTAAGCGGGTTTGATGTTTATGAATTACAGAGCGGAACATCAAACATTTCATTTTCATGGCATATAGTAGCAAATCGTGCGGATGCACACGATGAATCAGGAAATGTCACCTCACGTTTTGCTGATCTTAGATTTCCTGCTGCACCCGATAAACCAAAGTTTTCAAAAATGAAAACAGATAAAGCTGAATCTCTTCCTGAATTTAAGACCCCGGAATTAAAAAATAATGTCATACAGGATTAATTCCTTATGTGAAGTTTAAATTTTAGAGGAGCCTTAAAAAAGAAATTTAAATAATGTAAGTAAGTCACAATTTTAAAAGCAGGCGGACAACTCAGCAGAATAATTATTTTTTTCTCCTTATTTTAAAAACCGGCAGCTTAAAACAAGGAGATTTATGAAGTTTAAAGTAACACTTTTATTTTCCTTCCTTTTCTTTTATGCCCTGTCATTTTCTCAAACTGTTGAATCGTATAAAGACAAAAAACAAAATTATATCCAGTTGAGCGGAGAGCTGTTTAAGGATGTTCAGTTATCAGGGATCTTTAAAGATTCAAAAACTTTTGTAGATGCAGTTCCTTTAAAAGATCCCGCCTTAATTAGCAGTGAATATGATTCGCTGAAATCTCTTCCTGATTTTGACCTTGCCCAGTTTGTTTCGGTAAACTTCAAAATTACTTCTGAAACAGAAAGTAATTTAAAGCTGCCGGAGGGACAGGTTATGGATGAACATATTGAATCTCTCTGGGATAATCTTGTTAGAGAACCTGATCCCGGCAGTGAATACACTACTTTACTTCCGTTAAAATTTAATTATATAGTTCCCGGCGGCAGATTCAGGGAGATATATTACTGGGACAGCTTTTTTACTATCCTTGGTTTACTTGCCGATGATGAACTTGAAACTGCTGAAAACATGGTGTTAAATTTTTCCTACCTTCTTGAGAGCTACAACTTAATACCAAATGGTAACCGTGTTTATTACTTAACACGATCGCAGCCCCCCTTTTTTGCATTGATGGTTGATATTGTCTGCAGGTATAAAAATGATTATAAATGGGGGCTTCAGTTTCTGGATGCCCTTGAAACTGAATACAATTTCTGGATGAATGGGGAAGATCAGCTTGCTGATAAAATACCATCTGATAAAGGGCATATAGATTTGCAGAATGAACAGACTCAGAATGCAATTAACAGGGTGGTAAAATTACCTTTTGGCGGTGTTCTTAACCGGTATTATGATTTTGATACAATTCCAAGAGAGGAATCTTATAAAGAAGATTATCTTTTAGGACAAAAAATTAATGATTCACTACGCCCCGAATTTTACCGCAGTATCAGGGCTGCTGCTGAATCCGGCTGGGATTTTTCAAGCAGGTGGTTTGCGGATACTTTTTCACTCGCATCTATCCGTACAACAGATATACTTCCGGTTGACCTTAACTGCCTTCTTTATTTTCTTGAAGACAGGCTTTCTTTCTTTAATGAACTTAACAGGGATTCTGAAAGAAGTAAAATTTTCAGGCAAAAAGCGGATACGAGAAAAAAATTAATTAATGAAATATTCTGGAATGAAGAAGAAAAATATTATTTTGATTATAGCTGGCTCACCGGTGAACATACAAAAATATATTCCCTTGCCGGAATTTTCCCCCTTTATTTTCATGCTGCTTATACAAGCTATGCCCCCCTTGCTGCTAAAAAGATTGAGGAGCTATTCTTAAAACCCGGAGGACTTGTAACCACACCTTACCAAACAGGGCAGCAGTGGGATGCCCCAAACGGCTGGGCCCCTCTGCAATGGATGACTATTAAAGGATTAAAAGAATATGGTATAAATCCACTTGCCAATGATATTAAAAAACGATGGCTTACAATAAACAGGAATGTTTATCAAAGAACAGGCAGGATGGTTGAAAAATATAATGTAATAAATCTTGATTTATTTGCCGGCGGCGGAGAGTACTCACTGCAGGATGGTTTCGGCTGGACAAACGGCGTTGCCGCCGCACTTATAAGTAATTTTGATGAGAAATATTTGTTTAGAGATAAATAACATCACATCCGTAGGGGCGTTCAATTGAACCCCCTACTCAAACAATATCATGAACGTTTGAGATTTTTTACAAGGCGACGAGTCTCGTCTTCTCTTTCATGGATAGAATGGGCTCAATAATTCTTACATTGAGTTAATGCCACATTTCGTAGCGGCGTTCAATTGAACGCCGTTAAAAAATAGAAATCTAACTCATCAATGCGGCAATAGCGGCAGTACTGACAATATCATCAACACTGCAGCCGCGGCTTAAATCAAAGAAAGGCTTTTTAAGTCCCTGCACCATTGGGCCTATGGCTTCTGCTTTACCCATTCTCTGTGCAATTTTATAACCGATGTTGCCCGCATTAAGATCCGGGAATACAAGCACGTTTGCTCTTCCGGCAACTTCACTTCCGGGCGCTTTTCTTTTTCCAATAGAATCCACTACTGCGGCATCAAACTGGAGTTCGCCGTCCACTTTAAGGTCGGGGCGTTTTTCCTGTACTATCTTCATTGCACTGCGTACTTTATCAACCAGTTCATGCTCAGCGCTCCCTTTAGTTGAAAAAGAAAGCATTGCAATGTAAGGTTCTTCGCCTAAAAGTTTTCTGTGGTTGTCGGCTGTAGAGATTGTTATATCGGCAAGCTGGTTTGCATCAGGATTGGGCACAACTGCACAGTCTGCATACGAATATGTTTTTTCAGGGAAGACCATAAGGAAGAAGCTTGATACAGTCGAAATTCCTTCCGGCATACCAATGCACTGAAGTCCTGCCCTCAAAACATCACCTGTTGATGCAGTTGAACCGGCAACACTGCCGTCAACTATACCTTCTCTTACCATCATAGCACCAAAGAACAGATCACGTTTCATTGTTTCCCGTGCCTGTTCAATGGTTACCCCTTTTTTCTTCCTGAGATTAAAATATATATCAGCAAAACCGCTGAACTTTTCAGATTTTTCAGGATCAATAATTCTTACACCGTTTAAGCTTACTCCAAGTTCGCCTGCTTTAGCTTTAACCTGTTCTTCATTACCTATTGTAATAATTGAAGCAACATTTTCTTTAATAAGAATTTCCGCAGCCTGTAAAACTCTTGGATCATGCGACTCCGGTAAAACTATAGTTTTTTTCCGTTTAGCCGCTTTTTGTTTCATTTCTTCTACCAGTTCCATGTATTACCCCTAAATTAAAATTTATACCCCAAATTTAAGAAAAAATAGGGTTTCCTATTTAAAAAATTCAAAAATGTGAAAGTTTATTTTTAAAATCCTTGTACTTTGTTTATTCAGTACAGGAATTTAGAAAAAAATTGTATATCTGTATGTGCTTTAATTGAAATTAACCCGGTTAAAACTTATATTAATACTCCAAAACCGGAAAGCTAATTGCTCGGCAAAAAAATAAGAAAAAGAATACCAGTTAAGATTTTTATGAGAACTATTTAATAGCCACTCGCGAGTGGCTATTTTTTTGCCCGGTATTTCGTATTGTAATTGCGAAAAATTTCCAACGAGCCGGGACTGGCTGCTAATGACTAGCCTCATACTGTCATTGCGGCCCCCTGCCTGCGGCAGGCAGACTCGTTCTGAATGACAAGATAAGGATAGGATAATAATATTTTAACTAAAAAAACTATTTTGAGAATTATGAATAAACAAACTGCAAAACTTATACTGGAAGATGGAACAGAGTTTACAGGAACCAGTTTCGGTTATCCTAAAAACACAAATGGCGAGGTAGTGTTTAATACCGGCATGGTAGGGTATCCTGAAACAATGACCGATCCATCTTACCGGGGACAAATTCTTGTAAGCACCTATCCTTTGATAGGTAATTATGGTGTACCCGGATATGAAAAAGAAAACGGATTATTAAAGTATTTTGAATCTGATGATATTCACTGCAGGGCATTAATTATTACCGACTATTCTCACGAGTATTCACACTGGAACGCCAAAAGATCTCTTTCAGACTGGATGCATGAAAAACATATTCCCGGTATTTATGGAATAGATACAAGAATGCTTACCCGTAAACTTCGCGAAAATGGTACAATGCTGGGAAAAATTGTTATAAACGAAAAAGAAAAAATTGATTTTGAAGATCCCAATAAAACTGATCTCGTATCTGAAGTAAGTGTTAAAGAACTTGTTGAGTACAAACGCAATGGAAAAAGAATAGTGCTGGTTGACTGCGGCGCAAAGAATAACATCTTTCAGGCATTCCTTAAAAGAAATATTTCAGTTTTGCGTGTACCTTATAATTATGATTTCAGCGAAGAGGATTGTGCCGGAATAATGCTTTCAAACGGACCAGGCGATCCTAAAATGTGTAAAGCAACTATTAAGCATACACGCAAAGCGATGGAGAAAGGTGTGCCGATACTTGGAATTTGCCTTGGAAGCCAGATTCTTGCACTGGCAGCAGGCGCCAATACTTATAAACTTAAATACGGCCACCGCGGGCATAACCAGCCGTGCAATGAGCGTGGTACAAACAGGTGTTATATTACTTCACAGAACCATGGTTATGCTGTTGAGACAGAAACATTGCCGGAAGACTGGCGCGAATGGTTTATTAATGATAATGATGGATCAAATGAAGGAATAATACACATTTCCAAGCCATTCTTCGCAGCACAGTTTCACCCGGAAGCTTCCCCGGGGCCCGATGACAGTGAATTTATTTTTGATCTGTTTGTCAGAGCCTTGAAATAATTCCAGGCTTAATCTTAACCATACTCATAATCATTAGGGTCGGGGTAAGATTATAATTAAGAACTAAATACGATTGAATTTATAAACTAAAATTGAACTATATAAATGATAAAAAAAGGAAAACCAAAAAAAGTTTTAATACTCGGTTCAGGTGCTTTGCAGATTGGGCAGGCAGGTGAGTTCGATTACTCAGGTAGTCAGGCAATTAAAGCACTTAAAGAGGATGGAATAGCTTCCGTACTTATAAATCCGAATATTGCAACAATACAGACATCTGAAAACTTTGCCGATAAAGTTTATTTTGTTCCTATCAAAGCAGATTTTGTTGAAAAGATAATCGAAAAGGAGCAGCCTGATTCAATCCTTCTTCAATTCGGCGGGCAAACTGCACTTAATGTTGGTGTTGAACTTTATGAAAAGGGAATTCTTGAAAAATATAATATAAAGGTGCTTGGAACTCCTGTTGAAGCAATTAAAGATACTGAGGACAGATTGCTTTTTGCCAATCGTGTTACCGAAATAGGACTAAAAGTTGCAATAAGTAAAACAGCAGCAAACGTAAATGAAGCAATTGCCGCCGCCGAAGGAATTGGTTTCCCTGTGATGGTTAGAATTGCTTATGCTCTTGGCGGACTTGGTTCGGGCATTGTAAATAATAAAGAAGAACTGATCGAAAAAGCCAGGCGGGCATTCTCATTTACTAACCAGATTCTTATTGAAGAATCGCTTTACGGCTGGAAAGAAATTGAATACGAGATTGTCAGGGATAAATATAACAACTGTATTACTACCTGCTCGATGGAAAATATTGACCCGATGGGTATACATACCGGGGACAGCGTAGTTATTGCACCGGTTCAGACTTTATCCGCACAGGAAAATTTTAATCTCCGCTCAATCGGAATAAAACTAATCCGCCACCTTGGAATTATTGGTGAATGTAATATTCAGTATGCACTTGATCCGGACTCAAGTGATTATAGAATTATTGAGGTAAATGCAAGGCTTAGCCGGAGCTCTGCGCTTGCATCAAAAGCTACCGGGTATCCGCTTGCTTTTATTGCAACAAAGCTGGCTCTTGGTTATGCACTTAATGAAGTTGAAAATATAATTACCAGGCAAACATCTGCATGTTTTGAGCCGGCACTTGATTATGTAGCCTTAAAATTCCCCCGCTGGGACCTGCAGAAATTCAGGCAGGTAAGTACTTTTCTTGGTTCAGAAATGAAGTCCGTAGGTGAGGTAATGTCGCTCGGGAGAAGTTTCGAAGAGGTTATGCAAAAGGCTATCCGTATGCTTGATACCGGCATGAAAGGCTTTGTAGGCAATGAACTGGAATTTAATGATCTGGATAAGGAAATAGAACAGCCCACTGACCGGAGAATGTTTGCAATTGCAAAAGCTCTTCAATGCGGTTATACGGTTGATAGAATACACGAGCTCTCTAAGATAACCAAGTGGTTTCTTTACAAAATGAAAAATATTGTTGATACTGAAATGAAACTGCATGATAAAAAACTTGCGGATATTGATAAAGAATTAATGCAGGAAGCAAAATGTAACGGATTTTCAGATCTGCAAATTGCCCAGCTTACTAATGATGAAGAATTAAAAGTAAGAACATTTAGAAAATCGCTGAATGTAATACCTGTTGTAAAACAAATTGATACACTTGCTGCTGAATTCCCTGCTCAGACAAATTATCTTTACCTTACATATCATGGTAGTGAAGACGATATAAAAATGGGGGAAAGCAATCAGATTATAGTCCTCGGCGGAGGAGCATACAGGATCGGCTCTTCAGTTGAGTTTGACTGGTGTTGTGTTAATGCCGTAATGACACTGGATAAACTTGATTACGGAACAATAATGATTAATTGTAATCCGGAAACAGTAAGCACTGATTACGACATATGCGATAAATTATATTTTGAACAGCTTACTTTTGAAAGAGTCCTTGATATTTGTGATAAAGAAAATCCGCGAGGTATAATTATTTCAATGGGGGGACAAGTTCCCAACAATCTTGCTGTTAAACTTGATAAGGCAGGTATAAATGTACTTGGAACTTCAGCAAAACAAATAGATAATGCGGAAAGCCGCCATAAATTTTCACAGATACTTGATAATATGAGTGTTGACCAGCCTGAATGGACGGAAGTAACAACCCTGAATGATGCCAAAAAATTTGCACATCGTGTTAGTTACCCCGTTTTGATCAGGCCAAGTTATGTGCTAAGCGGTGCGGCAATGAGTATTGTTCTTTCAGAAGACGAACTTGAGGAGTACCTGAAAAAAGCTACCGAGCTTAACAAAGAACATCCTGTTGTAATAAGCAAATTTATTACTGAGGCGCGCGAAATTGAGGTTGATGCCGTTGCCGATAATGGAAATTTATTCTGCTATGCCATATCAGAACACGTTGAAAATGCCGGCGTTCACTCGGGTGATGCTACAATTGTTCTTCCGCCACAGAGAACATACCTTGAAACTATGCGCCGCGTAAAGATGATTACAAAACAAATAGCAAAGGCGTTGGAAATAACAGGGCCTTTTAACATACAGTTTATTGCAAAAGATAATGAAGTAAAGGTAATTGAGTGCAATCTCCGCGCTTCAAGAAGTTTTCCATTTGTTTCAAAAGTTCTTAAGATAAACTTTATTGAAATTGCTACTAAGCTGATGCTTGGTGAAAAAGTCCCAAGAATAGATAAATCTTCTTTTGATGTTGATTATGTTGGGGTTAAAGCATCCCAGTTCTCATTTACCAGGCTTAAAGGATCTGATCCGGTAGTAGGTGTGGAGATGGCCTCAACCGGTGAGGTTGCCTGTCTTGGTGATGATTTTAATGAGGCATTCTTAAAGAGCCTGCTCTCTATAGGATTTAGAATACCAAAAAAAGGTATTATGCTTTCTACCGGGACACCTAAAGAGAAAGCTGAATTGCTTGATGATATAAAAAAACTGTATGAAACCGGAATTAAATTTTATGCTACAAGAGGTACTGCTGATTTTCTTGCAAAGTATGGACTTGAAGCTGAAGTTGTTTTCTGGCCTGATGAGAAAGAAGAACCCAACGTTATAAGTTATATGAATGACGGTAAGTTTGACCTTGTAATAAATATTCCAAAAAGTTCTGAAAAAGAAGAGCTTGATAATGATTATACAATCAGGAGAAAAGCTATTGATCTGAATATTAATCTCATAACTAATGTTCAGATAGCTAAAAGATTTATTAAGGCTATCCGAAGGTATAAACGTGAGGACCTTCTTGTAAAAAGCTGGGATGAGTATAACTAGAGAAGACAAAAGTTCAAGAGCAAGTTCAAGAGCAAGAGCAAGAGCAAACTCTTTTTTTAAACATCAACTTTACTACTATGGAAGCAACAAATAAACTGGAAAAAATAATTCAGCAGGTTTCATCAGATTTTTCTTCAATATCTGAAGAAGAATGGAGCAAAAAACCTGCTCCGAATAAATGGTCTAAAAAAGAAATACT
>JAWOJF010000034.1:0-8884 GCA_046481785.1 Ignavibacteriaceae bacterium
GACCAGGCAGTAACAAGCGAGGGCGTTTTTGTACAATTAAAAATCTATGACATACTTGGCAACGAGGTAAACACACTGGTCAATGAAAAACAGGAAGCGGGGTTTTATACTATAAATTTTGATGGGAATAGCCTTGCCGCAGGGGCATACATATATCGGCTTACAGCAGGTGATTTTCAAAAAACTATGAAAATGGTTTTGATGAAATAAGGTCACATTAAATTCAGCATTTTTTGCTGCTTCTTTCAGCAGCTTACATATAATAACGGGTATTCAAACAATAATATAGAGGGTTTAGTGTGAAAAACAATCTCCATAAAATTACGATTGTAAGTGCTGCTGTTTTTACTTTTCTCTTTTTAGCGGCATGCTCTCCGGGTAAAGAGAATTCTTCCGGGAAATCAGAACCCGGAATATCACTTCCGCCCGGAAGTGTGAGTATCGCAGGAGAAATAATTTCTTCAGAAGAACATGACAACCTTTTCTCTGTTACGGTTCTGATTATTAAAGTTAACCGTTACGGCGGCGGTGCACCTTTATTAAACATCAACGATAAATTACCGGTGCGTATAAATAAATCAGTGTTAAAAAATAATAACGATGGAGAAGTTAAAATAAATCAAGGAGAAACATACCAGTTATTAATAAAATACATCTCCTCTGCGGGACAAACAAATAATTACTGGGAAACTTTAGAGATAATAACTAATTAAGGAACCTAATGAATCAAAATTTTGCGTTTTCTAAAAAGAAATCACTAATAGTATTTTTTACTATTGCAATAATTGCCGCTTTTACTGTGTATAATTATCAAAATGAGCCCGGACTTAAAGAATATAAAGAGAAGCTTGAACAAAAAAAATTAAAAAAAATAAAAACTAAAAAAGCGAGAGCAGATTACTTTTTTAATATGCTTCGCGATCCCGTTGTAAATTCTATCCCAAAAAATATTAGAAAAAAAGAGCTTGAGTTTGCAAAAAAATTACGGTTAAAAAACGCCTCGCTGGCTAAAGCAAATTCTGTTTTGTTTGACTGGTACGAAGCCGGTCCAAATGATGTGGGTGGAAGAACAAGGGCGCTGGCAGTTGATAGAACAAATTCTAATGTAATAATAGCCGGCGGTGCCTCGGGCGGAATCTGGAAATCAACTGACAGAGGAGGTTCGTGGCATATTAAATCCACAACCAATCAGCAGTTGAGTGTTACTTTTGTTATTCAGGATCCCAGGGCAGGGTTTGAAAATACCTGGTATTACAGTTCAGGAGAAAGAGATAATAGTGCTGGCAGTAATATCAATCATTCCGTTGGCTTAAATGGCAGCGGATTTTATAAGTCGACTGATAATGGTGAAACATGGGTTCAGTTGAAAGATGCCGGCAATCCTACAGAAATTGATTCTCCTTTTGATAATGTTTCAAAGATTGTAATCAATCCCCAAACAGGCTCTATTTTTATTACGAGCTCCTATTTTGGAGTTTTAAAATCTACAGATGGTGGAGAAAATTTCTCCGTCTCTTTAACAGGAAATTTAAATGATCATATTTACTGTGAAATTGATATTGCTGCAAACGGAACACTCTTAGCGGCCCTTTCTACAGGCAATAATTTCGAGCCCGTTAATACTCCCGGTTTATACAGGTCTGGTGATGACGGTGAAACATGGGAAAATATTACTCCGGATAACTATGAATCTCCTTCAAGGGCTATGGTAGCTTTTGCCCCTTCAAACAGCAATGTTGCTTACTTATGGACGGATTTTATAAATTCTACAGGGTTCTATAAAATAGATGTTTCCAACGGCACTTCTGAAAACAGAACAGCGAACCTTCCGCAATTCCCCGAACCGGTAGGTCAAATAAATACGCAGGGGGGTTATAATATGATTTTATCAGTTAAACCCGATGATGAAAATTTTGTCCTTTTTGGCGCTACTAATTTATACAGATCCCGTGATGGTTTTGCAACACCGGCCGATGAAGAATCCGAAAACTGGATTGGCGGCTATGATGTTATAAATGATATTTCTTCATATGCTAATCATCATTCGGATCAACACTCATTATTTTTTGATCCTAATGATCCGGATAAATTATGGTCGGGGCATGACGGCGGTTTAAGTTATACAGAAGATATTACAGCAAGCGGAGAAAGAATTAACTGGATTGATAAAAATAACGGTTATAATGTTACACAGTTTTTCCATGTTTCGATTTCCAAAAATGAAGACGATATACGATTTTTAGGTGGAACCCAGGATAACGGTTCTCCCTTTTTTCAATTTGACGGTACGGAAACTTCCCCTTCCCGGGATATCTCATCGGGTGACGGAGCTTATTCCTACATAGCCGATAATTATGTTTATACGTCCGCCCAGGAAGGAGCTTTGCTAAGATATAACACTAATGAGAGCGGCCAGAACATTGAAGACACTTATACATATGTTAAACCCAAAGAAACAGAAAATATATTATTCATTCATCCTTTTGCAGTTGATATGGCTGATGAAAATATAATGTATTTCCCGGACGGGAATATTCTATGGCGTAACAATTCAATAACAACCATACAAAACCAATCGGATAATGAAGGAACAACCGAAGGATGGGAAAATCTTGGTGAAGTTTATTCAGATCAGAATAATGAATACACAATTACAGCTATAACATCTGCTTCCCCCTCACATATTCTTTATCTGGGTTTAACAAATCCCTCCGGTCCGTCAAAAATTATGAAACTCGAAAATTCTAATACTGCAACTGAAGGTTATATTGATATCTCTATTCCCGGTGCTCCTGAAGGTGCTTTTCTCCACCAGATAGCTGTAAACCCAAACAATGCAGATGAAATAATTGTTGTTTTTACCAATTACAACATACCCAGTTTATTTCACTCAACAGACGGCGGAGAGACCTATTCAAACATTGATGGGAACCTGGAAGGAGATTCTGAGCTTCCCGGCCCTTCAATCAGAAATATAACAATACTTCCGTACAACCAGTCAACAACCGCCTATTTAGCTGCAACAAGTACTGGTGTTTATTCAACAACCGGAATAAACGGTGGAAGTACACAATGGATTGAAGAGTCGCCTAACCTGATAGGAAACGTTGTAGTAGCCGCAATTACATCAAGGTCTTCAGACAGACTTGTTGCGGCAGCTACGCATGGCAGAGGCATATTTGTTGCCGGACCATCAGGTGCGGTTAGTGTTAAAGATAAACAAAAATCGCTGCCCGGTAATTATGTCCTAAATCAAAATTACCCTAACCCTTTTAACCCGGTTACAAAAATAAAGTATGCAATAAGCACTACGCAGTATGCAACTTTAACACTTTTTGATATGCTGGGAAAAGAGGTTGCTGTATTAATTAATGAAGTAAAACAACCCGGTGAGTATGAAATAGAATTTAATGCTTCCGCTTTATCAAGCGGTGTGTATTACTACAGGCTAACCGCCGGAGGTTTTTCAGAAACTAAGAAGATGGTTCTGCTAAAATAAAAATACATTGTTTGGTAGTGCACTTTTAAATACAGCCTGCCGGCACAGGCAGGCTGTACTTATAACGTTAAGATAATAATCGGTTCATCTAAAGAGCAATCAAAAAAAATATCCTGCTCATCAGCCAGGACAAAAACAATAATTACAAATATTTTTATTTATTAATTTTATACAAAACCGCAGGACCCTGACGAATGTAAACAACAGGGGTAAGACCGGTTGGAGCTTCTGCCGGATATATTAAACTTCTTAGTTCTTTTCTTTCATTGTATTCACGTCTGCTGAAATATAAATAATCGACCTTCTTCTTTTTCAGCTCGGCTATGGTTTCAGCCATACCCTTCCCTGCCGGAAGAACCTTCCATTTCATTTTTAATTCATATGATATATGGGGCATACGCGATGCTATTGTACTTTTTCCGCTGCCGGCAATATTATTTAAAAAGAACTTTTCCGCCGTTTTTTTTACTTCGTTCTGGCCGGTAATAAGATGTTTATTATAACTTATAGATGTAACGATCCCGAAACATAACAAACCGGAAAGTATTATACTCTGTGAGAACCGGGATAAATCAGCAGCAATCCTGATACCGAAATAAGCATAAACCGTAAACAGAGGTATCATAAGAAGAGGAAACCGCAAATCATAAAAAAAAGGAAGGAGAAGAAGGAAAAAAGAAAGATTTATTAAATAGAATGCTGACTGGTGCGGAGTTGGTTTCCTTTTTTTAAGTACAATTAACCCTATTACTGAAAATATGCCAACATGAAGTGTGTTCAGTACGGTTAAATTTTTATACGAATGATAAATTAAGTTTAATGCCACTGTTTCGGCAAGTGTAAACGGCTCTTCTTCAATTATCTCCATTAAAGATCCATACTTATCTGAATTTTTATTCCATTCTTTTTCCCAGTTTATTTTTCCTGTATTTCCAATGGATATGGCAAGGTTCCGGTAGTTTTCATTATAAAACACCACACCCTTATGAGTATAAGTATAAATACCCCATGGTGATACAATGATAAAAAATGCTGCAAGAAAAAGAATAACCGGAATAATCTTTTTATTTACACTATTGCTTACTATCCGTGTAAAAAGTATTAGTGCGGGTATAGATAACAAAAGAAATACTGCGCTATACCTTGTTAAAAAAGCAAGGGCTGTAAATATCCCGGCAAGGATAAATTTTGTCTTTTTGTTTTTATCAGCAGTAAGGAAAAAATAAATTGCAGATGCCGCCAGAGAATTAAAAAACATGTCCGTTCCTGCGGCATAACTATATGCGGCAAAAAACGGGTTAATAGACGTAAGCAAAACAGCCGCAAAAGCTATTTTGTTTGAAAAGATACTTTTTAAAGTAAGATAAATAACAAAAAGAAATACAGCCGAAGATAAAGATGAAATCAGCACTCCCGCTGTCATATAATTATCAAAAATTATATTTACTGAGGCAAGAAACAAAACATACAACGGCCCGCGGTATACATCTATAACAAAATTTCCGTTTAATAAACTTTGTGCGTGGGGAACATACGAACTGAAAAAATCATTTTCCGATGTTATATAATAACTTCCTGTTTTATGTAATAACAAACCAAGGGGTAATACAATCAAAAGGTAAGCTATGGCAAGGTATGCACCTGCATGTTTATTCTCTGAAAGGGATGATAAAATTTTTAATAACCCTTCAAAACTGCTTTTAGTTTTATGTAATGCAGACATAACCAGGGCCGTATTTTCAGGTTTGGATAAAAAAAGATTGACCGGAATTTATATGCCGGCCAATCTTATTCTCCGATGTAATTGTAACTATTTCAATTAAATCGGATCAGAATAAATACATATTCCTATTTATTCTTGTGTTAAGAATATACATCCACATTTATAAAATCAATGAAAAAAGAGTCACTCTCCTTCTGCTTGTTATTCAAAGCACATATTTGAATAATATTTGGGTTTACCAATGTGATTTCAGCTTTAGAATATTTCCCCTCACAGAAATCAGACTAAGATTAATTTAATATAGCGGTAAATAATGAACAGGTGTGAAATGAAAGAAATAATTGAATTATTGGAAGGATTTGATTTTGAGGCTGATCCGGGTGAGGCTGTACTTGATCTGTTTATAAGAGTAATTGCTTGTCAGGCAACAATAGCCTCATTAAAAGAAATGACATTAAATAATTTATCGCTGTATACAAATAAATCGTCAGAAAAACTTGAAAGTGAGTTCCAGGGAATTTTTGATGAAATTAAAAATGATTTGTTAGTAAACTTTATCAGTAAATATGGAAAGGTATCCCGTTAGTTTACCAGTAAGCCAGATCGCTTAAATATAATAAATATAGTTTTCCCTGTGCAGTTACCGAATTATATGATGTTATAAAGCCGTTATCAATAAGTATTTTTCTTCGTTCCTTGTTCAATTTTTGTATATACTTCTGGAACCTGGGAATAATCTTATTTTCTAAAATTTTTAAACGCTTATCGGGCTGGCGTAATTTTGCCAGATCAAAGTGCAGCGCCAGCCATTCTTTTATCTCATCATCTAAGGGCTCAAATCTATAGTAAAAATATCTTGACATGAATAATCACTTATATAGCAATTCGCAACAAATTTATAAAAATTATAAAGGGAATGCTATATCATCTTTAGGGAATTGTATATTAAATTTTTAAGCGGACAATCTTGTGCTGTTTCCCCCTGAAATACAGGCAAATATACGGGTTATTATCACCTTCCGCTTAAATAAAATCTGCCGCCTATGGTAAAATTCATCCCGCTGAATTTATCCCGGAAGTAAACAACATCTTTGCGTGCATAATTATACTGTGCTTCGCCGAATATTGAAACATTGCTATCCTCAAGATATTTTTCCAGGCTTAACCCTGAAAACACCCCGAATACACCTTCGTTATCCAGTCTCTGAACTATTGAACCGTTCGGGAGAGAAGCTTTATGGTTAACAAGCGCATAAGTTACCCCGCCATTTATTCCAAGAGTTAAATCATTGGTAAGAGATACATTATACTGCAGTCCCCCGTTAAACAGAAGCTGGCTGAATGATCCGTTTACTTCAACTAACTCATTATATGTACTTAGCCCCTCATCTGCAAAATTATTATATTCAAGCGAAGAATAGTTTGCCCTGAGGATGTATGATAATTTTGTATAGAGAAATATTTTGTTATAAAGGGGCAGCCCAAAACCGGTGCTTAAAATAATTGAGGTTGCGTTCCTGTTCCTGTATATATTTTCACCGCTGCCGCTATGCCCGCCCAAACTGCCGGAAAAAAAGGGAGCCTCATTAACCTGCGCATAAACAGAAACAGAAAAACATATAAGGAATACCAGTATATATAACTTTTTCATAGCTGCTCCTCATTTCATTTCAATCCAATCTAAATAAGTAATTGCTAAAATTCAAATTATTTTTTATGAATGAAGATTGCGTTATGTTCCGCTGGCCTGTAGTAAAAAGTAATCTCTCTCTGAGCCCCTCCCCGGGAGCTGCAGAGGAGATTACGAGGACATGTTGATTGACCTAAAACGTTTTATAAAGGTTGCCGGGGCTGAACAAACAAATTTTACTCTGCTTAATTCAGTCCCTCCACCCGGCAGCACAATTTTTACTCATACAAAATAGTTCTTTAACTATGCAGGCGGTATCAGGAAATTCCTGATATTTGTACTAATTTTTTATTAGTTATTCTTAGTTTTATTATATTTATTTAATTTTTGCGGTTCTTTGCACGTTTGCAGTTGTTTACAGCCAAAACGCGGCAAAGAACTTCGATAGCAGAAAGGCGGATATTGATGGAATTTACATTTCTTGGAAGAACCGGGCTGAAAGTAAGCCGTTTATGCCTCGGTACGATGAATTTTGGCACTTTTACAAATGAAGAGGACAGTTTCAAAATAATGAGCCGCTCCCTTGAGCTTGGTATAAACTTTTTTGATACGGCTAATGTGTACGGCTGGGAAAATGTTGGGCTTACTGAAAGTATTATAGGCAGATGGCTTTCGGAAGATAAAAGCAGGCGGGATAAAATTGTTCTTGCAACAAAAGTACACGGTAAAATGGGTGAAGGCCCAAATGATGCTAAATTATCTGCATACCATATAAGAAAAGCCTGCGATGCAAGTCTTAAACGGCTTCAAACAGACCATATTGACCTTTACCAGATGCACCACATTGACCGCAATACTCCATGGGAAGAAATTTACCAGGTAATGGAACAATTGGTAACAGAAGGAAAAATTACTTATGTAGGCAGCAGTAATTTTGCAGCATGGAATATTGCCGAAGCATTCTATAAAGCTAAAGAAAGAAATTTTCTCGGACTGGTATCTGAACAGAGCATCTATAGCCTGCGCAACAGGCATATTGAGCTTGAAGTAATTCCTGCATGTAAACATTTTGGATTAGGACTCATTCCATGGAGTCCGATTGGCGGTGGGATATTAGCTGGAGTGCTTGAAAAAGCAAAGGAAGGGAGAAGAACGAGGGAGCCGCTTCAGAAATCGGTTGAAAAATTAAAACCGCAGATAGAAGCATATGAAAAATTATGTAAAGAGATTAATCATGCTCCGGCTGATGTTGCAGTTGCATGGACGCTCGTTAATCCGGTTGTAACATCTCCGATAATTGGTCCCCGTACTTTAGAGCAGCTTGAAGGAAGTATTAAAGCGTTTGATATAAAACTTGATGAAGATACACTAAAAAAATTAGATGAGATATGGCCCGGACCCGGCAACCAAGCTCCCGAAGCATATGCATGGTAAAAAAAGTCCCTCTTTTCATAAAGAGGGACAGTTCACGCCGAAGGCGGGAACAGGGAGATTCAGTGCCCCTAGATGGCGGATAGACTAAACTTATACGGCGGACAGACTAACCGCTCTACAACACTGCATATTCTGCCAACACGTTTTTAACTGTTTCTTCTGCCGGCGCCAAAGCATCAGCAGTGAAGGCATGTGCTTGGTAAGAATAGTTTTATGAATTAAGAATTACGATTCACGGATAATACATTTCCCAAAAGTCCCTCTTTTACATATAGCATAAGCGTCGACAATTACTTTATGTATATGTTAAGTTTTATATAGCACTTATTACGAGGCTGTCTCAAAAGTAAGATAAGGAGAATATTTATTCATTTTTGTTAAGATGTCAATTGTCTGTCTTGTCATGATAATACCTTCCCCCGGGGATTGTGTGAAAAGTAGAAAGTGGTGAATAAAGGTACATTAACCCCTGGCTTCAGGGTCTGTTGCATAACTAATAATTTAAATGTCTTCTCCTTGAAATAGACTGTTTATTTATTGCCACGACATTTATGTCGTGGTTTAGGATTCCAAATATTTTTGGCTTTAGCCCCCGAAG
>JAWOJF010000043.1:0-2560 GCA_046481785.1 Ignavibacteriaceae bacterium
CAGGCTTATTGCGATAACTATCGGAAGGGATCAGTGATTGTATCTTGTTGATGGACTTTAATCCTAATAGTTTTGTTGGACAGTACTATTATTTACAGGGCGAAGTGCAATATAGCCATATTCTTTTACAGGCCGCCGCTATGCGGCTTGGGAATCTTCTATGATTATATATTACTACAAACAGACCCGCCACTAACGTGGCTTGATAATCCATTTCTACAAACAAAACCATCATTCACGTGGCTTGAATTAATACAATCAAAGCGCCGTGGGCGCGACCTGTTTGTAGAAAAGGCATCTATCTATCCATCCTAAAACCCTGTAGGCCCTATGTTTGCATAAAAATAAGTTTCAGGAAGTTATTTAACTTTGGATTTGGCAATCTAAATAAATAAAAACCTGAAACTTATGGAAACACAAAGTAACAAAATTGATTTTAGCAATCAAAACATTTATGTAGGTTTTGATGTGCATCAGAAAAGTTGGAAGGTGACCATTCTGACAGAAAAGGTGGCGTTGAAGACTTTTTCACAGGATCCTAAGCCTGAGCTATTGTATCAGTATTTGAAAAGAAATTTTCCTGGGGGCATTTATCATTCAGCCTATGAAGCGGGTTTTTGCGGATACTGGATACATAATAAGCTGATATCACTTGGGATAAATTCCATTGTTGTAAATGCGGCGGACATCCCGACAACAAATAAGGAAAGAGTGCAAAAGGAAGATAAAAGAGATAGCAAAAAAATTGCCAGATCCCTTCGCAGTGGCGATCTTAGGTCTATTTATGTTCCAGGCATAAAAACACTCGAAGATAGAAGTCTGTTAAGAGCTCGTGCAACAATGGTAAAAGATCTAACGAGGTTTAAGAACCGAATTAAATCCTTCTTATATTTTCATGGCATTGACTTTCCCGAGTCCTTCAGTAAAGCTCAAACTCATTGGTCCAAAAGGTTTATGTCCTGGCTTGAATCCATTGAATTAACAGAAGAAAGCGGAAAAATAACTTTAAGTTCATTAATACAGCAGAGTAAAAATTTAAGAGCATCCGTTCTGGGTTTAACAAAGCAAATTCAAAAATTAAGTCAGACTGAACCCTATCAAAATGAGGTTATATGGTTGAGAAGTCTTTCGGGTATAGGCGTATTAACGGCTATGACAATACTGACTGAAGTGGAGAGTATTAACCGATTTAGCAATCTCGATAAATTATGTTGCTATATTGGTCTGGTTCCCTCGACAAATAGCTCAGGAGAAAAAGAAATAACAGGAGATATTACGCCAAGAGGTCATAGCATATTACGCGCTGCAATCATTGAAAGTGCATGGGTTGCAGTACGGCATGATCCGGTATTATTAAAAAGTCATCTTGAATATTGTAAACGAATGGAACCCAATGAATCAATAGTAAGAATAGCGAAAAAGCTACTCAGTAGAATAAAATTTGTATTGAAAAATAAACAGCCGTATGTGTCTTCATGGGGTAAATAATCATAATATCTACAAAAACAACTTTTGTGAGCCTGTTGCCACCCCTTACAGTTCGTTAAGAATCTGTTTCCCGTAGGATACAGCTCACATTCTATAAAAATTAAAGCGAGGCAATGCAGCCCTGGTAGTAATAAAGGGTCTGTTGATAGAAGGTTGTTTTTGTAGATTTATTCTTTGAATGCTTAGTTTATTTACTGGCCAGGTTTTCTTAGCCAAATGGGATACCTGCATTTATAAAAAAGGGAAGAGATAAACCCCTTCCCAAAATGCAATGCATCCATGAAGCTTATTGCTGACAGGTTGCTCCTCAGCAGAGCCTGTTTCCTCTTAGGCTTCACAATTGTAAAATTAAATAAAAATTAAATGAAAAAAATTCTAATAATATTAGGTTTGCAACATAGAAGGGGTGGCCTGTTAAAGAGTTATCCATTCAAATAAATATTTATCTTCATATTCAATCTCAAATTTCTGAAGCATCTTTAAATATTCTTCTCTAAATGTTGTTTTTTTATGATGTTCTTCCTGTTTATTAATATATTTTATAACAGCATCAATTTGTGACCGGGAATAGGAAAATGCGCCATAACCATCCTGCCATCTAAATGATCCCGGCATCCAATGACTATCATTAATGAATTTTGATGATATTGCCTTTATGTCTCTTAATAAATCGGGGAGTGCCTGAGCAGGATTATAGCCTGTAAAAATATGTGCATGATCTGGCATACAATTTATTGCCAATAATTTGTGATTGCGTTTTTGAATGATACCGGTAATGTATTTATGAAGTTCTTCCTTGTGCTTCCTCGGTATAATATTGTCATGTCCCTGAGGAGAAAATACAAGTTGTAAGTAGATTTGTGTATAGGTATTAGCCATTGGATTAATATTTAGATGATTTTATTTATAATAACAGGCCGCAGCTATGCGGCTTTGAAATCTTTTAAGATGATATATTACTACAAACAGTCCCGCCACTACGTGGCTTGTATTTAGTACAGCACAGATAATCAGGATAATATTAAAGATAATACATTTTCTACAAACGGACTTCCGCTATTCGGCTTGATTT
>JAWOJF010000045.1:0-2766 GCA_046481785.1 Ignavibacteriaceae bacterium
GAAGAAAGTGCATCAGGTATATTTTTCTTAAAAGAAAAGTCATAGACAGACTTTAATAAATAACCGTCATACGAATTAGGGTTGTACTGAAAGACCTTGGTAAGGTAGTCCTCAAAATTTTTCCAATCACCCTTTTCCATGTAATATCTACATATAAGGATGCTTTCTTCTTCTAGCCAATATTTTGTCCGCTCACAAACTTTTTGAAGGTTTTCTGGCAATGGTTTAAATTTGTTTAGATCGGAGGTTAAATTTTCGTGAAGTTTAAATGCGGTAAAAGGATCACGAGACATAAGGGCGGCTGTCCCAGTTACATATTTAACAGCTAGGAATACTAAATCTGCAGTAAAGGTAAATCCTCTAAGTTCAAATTTTTCTCTAAATGATATTTTATGGAACCAAATTTCCTTAAAGACTCCTTCGATTGGATTTTGTTTTTGTATATCAATTGGACTGTGACTAACACTCGCATCTAAATTTAGAAAATACGTATTCTCTATATCTTTTCTTTCTTTAACTAGTCCTCTTATCCAAAAATGTCCATTAATTCTATTCCTAATTTTTTCCCACGATTTCTTTGATTTTTGCAAATCTATATCTGAATCTGGATTTTCCTTAAAGTTTTTTATTTCCTGTAAATTATAAAATAGTATTTTATTAACTCTACTTTGCTGAAACTCATTTAATACAATTACTTCTATATAATTATTTGGATTATTTACTTGAACCAATTCTTTTAATCTTTGAATAAAATCATTCTTCAACATTGCTTTTTGTTTATCATTTTCTGCTTTTATTCCAACTACAATTCCAATCTTTCCCTTTTTATTTCTAGGCAAAAACCTTCTTCCAATTATCCAAAGCCCTATTATTGTAGTAAAAATTATCGAATATACTACAATTCTTATCTCCACAATTAATCCCAGAGATACGAGTAGCGGTTCTAACAATCCACATAAAATAACAACTGATACAATTAACCAAGCAAGCGAAGACCAGCTTGGGAAATCTTTTTTTAATTGTTCATAGTTAGCAAGCAAATCCATAATTACTCTAAATATATAACATAATTTATAAAGTTAATAACTTCTAATAAACTTCATAATTTTTTAAATTTATTAACTCGAATTATTTACTTGAATCTGATACGATTATCAGCAAAGTTTCTTCCAAAATATTTTCAAATACACGGAGGAACTGTGAAAACTATTGTTAAACTATTTGTATTAATAATAATCCTTTCTTTTAACATCTTACCACAGGATGATAATAAAATAACTGTCGGGGACAGAATTACAATTAAGTCAGATGTGCTGGGAGCCGAAAGACAGATACTTATAAGCCTGCCGCCCGGTTATAACCAGGGTACTGCCGAATATCCGGTTTTTTACGTTTTAGATGGTAACGTGCATTTTAATTATATAAGCGGTATAGTCAATTACCTGGCTCAGAATGGAAAAATACCGCAGATGATTGTTGTTGGTGTAGTTAATATTAACCGTACATTGGATTTTACTCCAACAACATCTGCTGAATTCCAGGGCACAGGCGGTGGTGAAAAATTCTTTCCTTTTATCACCAATGAGCTGCTTCCTTATATTGATAACAACTACAGGACTCAGCCATACAGAATTCTTTTCGGACATTCTTTAACAGGCATGTATTCAATTTATACTTTTCTCCGGGAACCCGATCTCTTTAATGCATTTCTTGCCGCAAGTCCCTATGTAATGTATGATAAGAATTATATTGTTGAATCAGCAAAAACAAAGTTAAAAGATTCATACGATTCAAAAAGATTTTTGTTTATAACTATAGGCAGCAGAGAACCCGAATATTTTCCTGCTCTTGATGAATTAACCGGATTATTTAAATCAAAATCACCTGATAATTTCGAATGGAAATACATCCGTGAAGAAAATGGTGACCATGCTACAACACCGGTTAAAACTATTAATGAGGGATTACTTGCATTATACTCAGACTGGGCACTGCCTGCAAATTTTGCTGCAGAAGGGAACCTGGCAAAGTTAAAAGATCATTATAAAAATCTTACAGATAAATATGGTTATACTATAAAAGCACCTGAGGGACTTGTTAACATAGTAGGATACCAGGTTATGGGACAGGGAAGAATTGATGATGCGCTCGATATTTTTGAGTATAATGTCAGTCAATACCCTGAATCAGTAAATGTTTATGACAGTTATGGTGAGGGATTGGAAGCAGCCGGTAAACTTGAGTCTGCAAAAGAGAACTATGAGAAAGCTGTAAAGTTGGGAGAAGAGAAGAATGATCCCAACTTAAATATTTATAAACAGCATCTTGAGGGTGTTCAGAAAAAAATGGCTGCAAATTAAATGTATTTTTTTTGAAAATGGTATATTTTTACTTGTCCGGCAGGCAGGATGTGGGTGGTTAACTGTTATAACTAATCTTCATATTATTCTTTGACCAATTTAAGTATCATCCATTACCGTTTAATAAACCAGCAGAGAGATACATTCCTGTTTCCTGATTTTGACGAATATGGTATAAGTTATAAAGACCGGAGTGCCCTTAAAGTGACAGAGAAATGCCCGGGTACGAAGAACCGAATGAGTACAGTCACTGGATGGTTATTGATGGAAAAATTGCAGGTACATGGAAACGTATTGAAAATAAAAATAAGATTGCGGCTGAGGTTTATCTTTTTATAAAGCTTAATAAATCTCAGCAGCAAAAGGTAAAAAAAGCTGTGAAAGAATATGTTAAATTTTGGGAAGG
>JAWOJF010000166.1:0-6899 GCA_046481785.1 Ignavibacteriaceae bacterium
TAATTACTGGTTTTATAAGGAATGAATTTTGTTGAAAAAGTTGAAATGAATAGTTCAGGACCGACAAATAAAAAGATAGCACAATTTGCTTAATTGTTATGCTGACAATAAGCCTCTCCCGTGTAAGGGAGAGGTGGGAGAGAGTTCGGGTTAAGTTAAGAAGAATAGTTTTCGCTATGACAATAAATGTATTCCATGTATGCTTTTGAACTCATTCCCTTTCGCGGGAAGGGCTTATTTAAATTCAGGGCTTAACATTATAAATTCTATCAAGGCATTAAATTCATAGAAGGGGTGCAAATTTATAGCATTCCCAAAGGAGAAAAACATTCCACATGTCTGTTAAAGTATTAATTGTAGATGATAACGAAGATGTTCTTCTGGCGGCAAAACTTCTGCTTAAGCAGTATGCCTCGCTTGTACACACGGAAAAAAATCCCGAATCAATCCCCATGCTTCTGAAAAATGAAAGTTATGATGTAATCTTCCTGGATATGAACTTTACACATGATATTACAAGCGGACAGGAAGGTTTTTACTGGTTAAGTAAAATTTTAAAGATTGATCCTTCGGCAGTAGTAATTTTAATAACTGCCTATGGTGATGTTGAAATGGCTGTACGTGCAGTAAAAGAAGGGGCAACAGATTTTGTTCTTAAACCATGGGAAAATGAAAAATTTCTTGCAACATTTTCTGCTGCATTAAGATTGAGAGAATCCAGAATTGAGCTTGACAGCCTCCGCCAGCGCCAGAAACAGTTGTACGAAGATATAGATCAGAAATTCCATAATATAGTTGGGGCATCTCCCGGTATGCAGAAGGTATTTAATACAATACAAAAAGTTGCCGGTACTGATGCTAATGTTTTAATACTTGGAGAGAATGGTACAGGCAAAGAGCTTGTTGCCCGTGCACTTCACCGTCAATCAAAAAGGGCTGATGAAGTATTTATTGGTGTGGATATGGGAGCAATTTCACCAACTTTGTTTGAGAGTGAATTGTTCGGACATGTTAAGGGGGCATTTACTGATGCAAAGGAAGACAGGGCAGGCAGATTTGAAATTGCTTCCGGCGGAACTCTCTTTCTTGATGAGATTGGAAATCTTAATATTGAACTGCAGGCCAAACTTCTAACTATACTGCAGAACAGGCAGGTTGCAAGAGTCGGCTCAAATAAATATAAGCCGATTGATATACGTTTAATTTGCGCCACCAATATGCCCATCTATAAGATGGTTGAGGAAAACAGGCTCCGGCAGGATCTCCTCTACAGAATAAATACTGTTGAAATTAATATTCCCCCGCTGCGTGAAAGGAAAGAGGATATCTCTCTGCTTACAGAACATTATTTGAATATTTATAAACAAAAATATAATAAGCCCGATCTGCATTTTGCTTCAAATACAATGAAAAGATTAGAAGAATACCACTGGCCCGGTAATGTAAGGGAATTGCAGCATTCACTTGAAAGGGCTGTAATCCTTTGCGAGGAGGATACTCTGTATCCGCATGATTTCTTTTTTGCACCAACCGAGTCATCTAAGGATAATCTTATTTTTAATAATTATGATCTTGAAGAAATTGAAAAGATGGTTATCAGGAAAGTCCTTAGTAAAACCGGGGGAAACATAACCAAAGCCGCAGATGAACTGGGCTTAACCAGAACTTCACTTTACAGGCGGATGGAAAAGTATGGGCTTTGATAATTAACAATTAACGCAAGATAATTAACAATGAACAATTAACAATTAACAATGAACGCAAAGCCCAAAGCACATTGAGCCTAAGTATAATTCAATCTATTTTCTATCAATAACCTATACTACCCTCCTCAATTTTTAATTTATAATTTTGCATTGTTAATTGTGCATTGTTCATTGTTAATTGTAATAGTAAATTGTATGTATGAAAAATTTCCGGCTTAAATTAATAATACGCCTGCTTGTTTTATCCTTTGCCATATTTGGTTTTTTCTATCTCTACTACAATACACAGTTGTACGCAACTCTTGTAATAGTTGCTTTGTTTATAGCTTACCAGGTATATGCAATAATACGTTTTATTGATGTTACAAATAAAGAACTTAGCCGCTTTCTCCAGTCTATCCGTTATTCTGACTTTTCACAAAGTTTTGCAAGCAATGCTCTTGGGAGTTCATTTAAAGAACTTAATAAAGCATTTAATGAAGTAATTGTACAATTTCAGAAAACAAGAACTGAAAAGGAAGAAAATTACAGGTACCTGCAGACGGTTATGCAGCATGTCGGGGTTGGACTTATTTCATTTGATCATAACGGCAAGGTTGAGTTCATTAATAACTCCGCAAAAAAACTTTTGAATATTCCTTATCTTAATAATATAACCGGACTTGAAAGGGTGAGCAAGGGACTTTCAGAAAAATTCCTGAGCATTAAATCAGGTGAAAAAGTTACACTTAAAATTGTAGAGAAGAATGAACTGAGCCAGCTTATAGTTTATGCAACTGAGTTCAGGCTAAGGAATGAAAATTATACACTTGTTGCCATGCAGAACATACAGAGTGAACTTGAAGAGAAAGAAATGGAGGCGTGGCAAAATCTTATCCGCGTATTAACGCACGAAATTATGAATTCAATTACTCCGATTTCATCTCTTGCGGCAACAGTAAACTCAATGATAGCAAAAACTACTGAATCGAATAATCCTTTTGATGAAGAAACAGCGGATGATGTTAAAAGCGCCTTAAGCACTATACAAAAAAGAAGCGCGGGATTAATAAATTTTGTTGAAAATTACAGGAGTCTTACTAAAATACCAAAACCGAATTTCCAGATCTTTTCCGTAAAACACCTGTTTGAAAGAATTGAGAACCTGATGGGTTCAGAATTAAAGCAGGAGGGGATAAAATTTAATAAAAAAATAGAGCCGCTATCGCTTGAATTAACCGCTGACCCGGAGCTGATTGAACAGGTATTAATTAATCTTCTGCTTAATGCCAAACATGCAGTTAAAGCCTCTGAAGAACCGGAAATAAATTTAATAGCACATCTTGATAACCGGGGCAAAATTGAAATAGCAGTGGCTGATAACGGTCCCGGGCTAAAAGAAGATATCCAGGAAAAAATATTCATTCCATTTTTCAGCACAAAAAAAGACGGCTCGGGAATTGGGTTAAGCCTGTCCCGCCAGATAATGCGCTCCCACGGCGGAACGATTAGAGTTACCTCAAATCCGAATGTAGAGACAGCTTTTGTTTTAAAATTCTGATTCTGTATAACCCGGGAATTAGAAGAAAACCACTTAGGCACTAAGATCACTAAGAGACACTTAGAATTTCATTAGAGGCATTAAAAAGAATTTACATCTTTCTTAGAATCTCCAGAATTTCTTTTTCAATCTCAGCTCCGCGGTTTCTTGCATACCATAAATGGAGTTTTTCCTGCCACTGCTTTTTTTCTAATCCCTGTGCCTTAAGTTCATTCACAAGATCCTGTCCTGCTTTTGGACGTGAGCCCCACCTGAATAATTCATTCCCTTCATTATCCAGGGCAATAAGAATTGGAATACTCCTGGTACCGTTTGTCAGATACTTATCCATTATATCAGGGTTTGAATCACGCAGTATCATTCTTACATCAATATTCGGATTATGAGCAGCCATTAAATATAAATGAGGAATATTCTGTGCAGAATCGCCGCACCATGTTTCAGATAATATCATCCATAATTGCGGATTGTTAATTTTTTGAATTTCCGATTTTAATTCCTCACTTACTTTATAAGTCTTTTCTATTCTGCTGCTTCGATGGAGATTTAATTTTTTAAAATTAAATTTTTCAAGTGCGTTTTCATCAAGAAGAGATACATCTGTATTAGCTATTTCTTCTATCGTTTTTTGTAAATATTCAGGGTATGTTAGTCCCTTTTTGCGGGTAATTTCCCCTAATGCATCAATTGTCATGGTTTCCCCAATAATTAATAAATCATTTAAGTATGTGATAGGTGAAGTGCAAAAAGGATTCGGAAAAAGAGAGTATTCTCATCATTGAGAAGTAAATTTGCCGGTTTTTTCAAAAAAGAAGAACATTCCTATAAAAACACCTGTTTATCCGATTTAATTTTGACCGATTAATGGCATAGTTTCTGCCTGAGAGAGAGTGCAGACCGTAAAAAATTAATCATTAGGGGTAATTAAATATTTAATCACTGGCATTAGAGCGGGATGACAGTATCTAAACATATTGATTTAAATTTAAAATGTTACCATTGCGGTGAGAACTGCAGGGATACCAGCATTATAATTGATGATAAGGTTTTCTGCTGTACCGGCTGCAAAATGGTATACCAGATTTTAAATGAAAATCAGCTTGATGCATATTATTCAATATCCGAAACTCCCGGTATTACACAGGCAGAAAATAAAGCTAACAGGTTTGAATATTTAGATGATGTACATATTCAGCAGAAGCTTATTGATTTTAAAGATGAAAAGATAACATCAGTAACATTTTACATTCCCCAGATGCACTGCAGTTCCTGTATATGGCTGCTTGAAAATTTATTTAAGCTTAATGCATCCATAGTCAGCTCACGTGTAAACTTTCTAAAAAAACAGCTTTCAGTAAAATTCCTTAATGAAAAAATTACGCTTAAAGTACTTGTAATGCTTATTACTGCAATAGGCTATGAACCTCAAATACATTTAGATGCTGTTGAGGAAAAGAAAGAAGAATCATCAAATAAAAACCTGTATTTAAAACTTGGAGTAGCTGGATTCTGTTTTGGTAATATAATGCTGCTAAGTTTCCCTGAATATTTATCAATTGATGTTTCAGATTCATTCTATAAAAGTGTTTTTGCATATCTTAATCTGTTCTTATCACTTCCGGTTCTTTTATACTCCAGCCTGGAATATTTCAGCTCTGCTTATAAAGGCTTAAAAAGAAAAATAGTGAACCTTGATGTTCCTATATCTCTTGGAATAATTGTATTGTTCGGCAGGACGGCTTTTGAAATCCTGACTAATACCGGTGCCGGTTATGCCGATTCGTTTTCAGGCCTTGTATTCTTTTTGCTGATTGGGAAACTATTCCAGAGTAAAACCTATGACTCACTTAATTTTGAGAGAAATTATAAATCTTATTTTCCTCTTGCTGTTATAGTTAAAAAGGAAAATGAAGAAACCTCGGTTCCTGTTTCTAATCTTGAAGTAGGGGACAGGATAATAATTCGGCATAATGAAATAATACCTGCTGATTCAATTCTTTTCAACGGAGAAGGAAAGATTGACTACAGTTTTGTTACCGGCGAATCTACTCCTGTTCCAAAAGTAAGCGGGGAGCTTATATATGCGGGCGGGCGCCAGCTTGGCGGTGCGGTTGAGCTTGAAGTAATAAAAGAAGTATCACAAAGTTATCTTACTCAGTTATGGAATAATGATACTTTTAATAAACCTTCTGAAAGCAGTTTTACACAATTTTCAAATACCGTAAGTAAATATTTTACAGGTGCTGTTTTGCTTATTGCAGTTGTTGCGGCTCTTCTGTGGCTGCCCGATCTTCACACTGCTATGGATGTATTTACTGCGGTTCTTATAGTTGCATGCCCCTGTGCTCTTGCACTTTCAACTCCCTTTACTCTTGGGAATACTTTAAGAATTTTCGGCAGGAACAAGTTTTATGTAAAAAACACACAGGCTATTGAGGACCTGGCAAAAATAAATTCAATTGTTTTTGATAAAACAGGAACAATAACCGAAACAGGCACGGCAAAAATAGAATTTGTCGGTATCCCGCTGAATAATTTTCAGAAGGAAATGGTAAAGTCTCTTACTCGGAATTCAATCCACCCCTTAAGCAAGGCAATATGTTACTCTATTGATGCTACTCAGTTACTTGATGTAGTTTCTTTTAAAGAGATTCAGGGGGAAGGAATAGAGGGAATGATTTATGGGAATAAAATTAAACTGGGCTCTGAAGCTCATCTGCAGACTAAATCCGCAGGTAACTCAGTGTTTGAAGATGTAACAGATAATAAACTTTCAACCAAAGTGTATCTCTCAATAAATGAAGAACTGTTTGGCTATTTCCGGTTTACCAGTACTTACCGGGCAGGAGTTGAAAAAGTTATTTCACATTTGAACCGGGATTATGAATTAACAGTACTATCAGGTGACAATGAGGGTGAAAAGGACAACCTTTTAAAATTTTTTCCTGAAAACAGCAAACTATTTTTCAGGCAGACCCCGGCAGACAAACTTAATTATGTAGCATCACTTCAGGCTGAGGGGAAAAAGGTTTTAATGGTAGGCGATGGATTAAATGATGCAGGCGCATTAAGTAAAAGCAATGTGGGTATAGCAGTTACGGAAGATATCAGCAATTTCTCTCCTGCGTGCGATATAATTATGGAGAGTTCTGTGATAAACAAGCTTGCAGAATTTATCCGTTTTTCCGGGACAAGTGTCAGGATTATTAAATGGAGTTTTGTTATTTCTTTTGCTTACAACATTATTGGTTTAAGCTTTGCCGTTGAAGCTATGCTGACACCCATTATTGCGGCAATACTAATGCCTCTCAGCTCAATAACAATGGTTGCATATACATCACTGGCAGTAAATTTCTTTGCAAAGAGGAGAAAGCTGTAATGTCAGTAATAGTTGTACTAATAGCTCTTAGTTTAATTGTTGCGGCAGGATTCCTGATTGCATTTTTCTGGGCAGTAAGATCAGGTCAGTATAATGATACTTATACACCCGCCATCAGAATGTTATTTGAAGATAAAGATGCTCCCGTGGTCTCTTCTCAAAGGGGAGAGGGAAGAGATTCAGGAGCAGATAAAGAAAAAAATAATACAGAGGAAAAATAAACTCTTCTTAATCAAAAAAAATTAATAAAATAATTTATATTCACAAGGAGTAA
>JAWOJF010000118.1:0-14679 GCA_046481785.1 Ignavibacteriaceae bacterium
ATTATTGCGCGCCGATCGGGTTAGTTGCAAGTAGGCAGTTGGCAAATATGCAATATGCAGTGGGCAATATGTAGTAGGCAATAGGCAAGTATGCAGTAGGCAAGTAGGCAGTAGGCAAGTAGGCAGTATGCAAGTATGCAAGTAGGCAGTAGGCAATAAGCAGTAGGCGTAGACAAGGCAAGCAGGCATAAAACATGAAAGTTTTAATTTTACAAGTAAAAATGAGTTTGAATGCATATTTGTATGAATGTATGAATTGCAGTAAAAAAATCTTTGTCCCGGCATTAGTCTTATCCTCACTTTTAGTCTTTTCCTCCTGCGGTATATTTGATCACAGGGATGCTGAAGATCCAAGCGGACCAAGGGCTAACTTCCGGCAACCTGTTCAGCCTGAGGATGTATTGGATAATCTTAAGAATGCGTTAAAGGATAAAAATGTAGATAATTATCTTGCCTGCTTTGCTGATTCGAATTTTTCTAATAAGGAGTTCATATTCTCACCTTCAGCAGGAGCAGCTTCACAATTTCCTGATCTTGCAGATATGTGGAATAAAAAAAATGAAGAACACTATTTCAATAGTCTAAAAATCCGTATACCTGAAAATGTGCAGATAACATTAACGTTAAGCAATGAGAATCTTAATCAGCCTGGTGACAGTGTAATTTATACGGCTTCCTATACATTAAGTGTTCCTCATAACGATACAGATATACCTATGAATTACCAGGGAGATCTCCGTTTCAGCATGGCGCGCGATCTGCGCTCTATATGGAGCATCTATTACTGGGTAGATATTAAGAGGGATGACGAACCAAGCTGGAGTGAGCTTAAGGGAAGGTTTTATTAAATAACAATTTCCAAAAAACAAACTCCAAATAGATAACAAAATCCAAATAACAATAAGAAAATTATAATAACACTAAGCTTGGTGCCGATTTTATTTGAATTATTTTTTGGAATTTCTATTTCATTTTGAGATTTGTAATTTATTATTTGGCGTTTATTTGATATTTGTATTTTGTTGATTGGAATTTAGCCCTTGAAGCTTATAATAAAATTTATCACAATACTTATTTTGTTAGTTATGTGGGCTGCCTGCAACCCCTTTGCTCCTGCTTATGATGAGAACCTTTCCGACGGCTCAACAATTTCCGATCTTACAACAACTGATGGTGTATTCCGGAATCTGCAATATGCATACACGTTTAAGGATACAATTATTTATGGTGATCTTATCAACCAGGATTTTATCTTTTCTTTCAGAAATTTCCGTGAAGACCAGGTATTTGATGACTCGTGGGGAAGGGAAGAGGAAATGCGCGCTACATACGGCTTGTTCCAGAATGCGCAGAGGCTTGATCTAATATGGAACAATATAATACTTACTTCACAGGATTCTCTTTCCGCAAATATAATACGCGGCTTTAATCTTACTGTTACTCTTAATCCAACAGATATCCTCCGTGTAGACGGCAGGGTAAATATGACGCTCCGGAAAAATCCCGAAACCAACAAATGGGCAATAATCAGATGGGTGGATGAATCGAATTTTTAGGAAATTTAAAGATTCAAAGATTCAAAGATTCAAAGATTGAAAGATTCAAAGATTCAAAGATAATCTAGTCTGGGCATACTGTAGGGGCTCGCCTGGGCGAGCTAATAAAAAGCAACCGCTAGAATGAGATCCCCGCTTGAGCGGTACGGCTCCTTCCTTTAATTTTTTTTCCTTGAAAATCGTTCATTTTCAACTACCGGGAAAAAACCCGGTTGATTTATTGATGCTAAATCTATTATCCTTGTCTGAGGAAATAAATGCTTCTTATAGGATGATAACCTAATGGATATGGGGAGTACCCAAATTGGTTACAGTGCCCAAAGCAGTTACAGTGCCCAAAGCAGTTACAGTGCCCAAAACAGTTACGCAGGTGTGCCTGAAACAGTTACGGAAACAGTGCCCAAATCAGGCACAAAGAAAGAAATTAATAAATATAATTTAAAGATATACGAAACCCATAAGCAAAATTTATGAAAATGCTCTGCTCTTGCTTTTGAACTTGCCCTTGCTTTTGCCCTTGCGTTTTAGTGTTTTATCCTGAAAATCCTTTAATCCTGTAAATCGTGGTTTTGTTTTTCTTGCTCTTGCACTTGCTTATGCTCTTGCACTTGCTCTTGCACTTGCTCTTGCACTTGAACTTGTTCTTGCTTTTGCCCTTGCGTTTTAGTGTTTTATCCTGTAAATCCTTTAATCCTGTAAATCGTGGTCAGTTTTTGTATTGTTCATGCAACATTTTTAATTTTGCAACCGTCTAATCATATTACTTTTCATATTTTTGCTTGTTTTCATGCATACAGGCAAAAAAAGTAATCATTTAAAATTTCAACAGAGAGGTTCAATTGGATATTTCTGCATTAAATGAGAGAATAAAACAGGAAAGCGCTTTTATCGACCTGCTGATGAATGAGATCAGCAAAGTAATTGTTGGGCAAAAAACAATGGTTGAAAGGCTTATTGTAGGACTGCTTGGAAACGGGCATGTTTTGCTTGAGGGGGTACCCGGTCTGGCGAAAACACTTGCCATTAAAACCCTGGCTGCCACAATGAAAGCAAAATACCAGAGGATACAGTTTACACCGGATCTTCTTCCTGCGGATTTAATTGGTACAATGATTTATAATCAGAAAGAGGGGAACTTCTTAATAAGGAAAGGCCCTATTTTTTCAAACTTTATTCTTGCTGATGAAATTAACCGCGCTCCTGCAAAAGTACAAAGTGCTCTTCTTGAAGCAATGCAGGAAAGGCAGATAACAATTGGCGAATCAACATTTAAGCTTGAAGAACCATTCCTTGTACTTGCCACCCAGAATCCTATTGAGCAGGAGGGAACATATCCGCTGCCGGAAGCCCAGGTTGACCGTTTTATGCTGAAGGTAAAAATTACTTATCCTTCCAAAGAAGAAGAACTGAAAATTATGCGGCAGATTGTAAATGAAGTTGAAACAATTGTACGGCCTGTTATTTCTCCTGCTGATATTCTGAATGCGCGGAAGCTTTTACAGGATATTTATGTTGATGAAAAAATTGAAAGATATATTCTTGATATAGTTTTTGCCACACGTTCACCTAAAGATTACGGATTAAATAATTTAAGTGATTTAATCAGTTATGGAGCATCACCCCGTGCCACTATAAATCTTGCACTTGGTGCAAAGGCAATGGCTTTTATAAAGAGAAGGGGATATGTAATTCCCGAAGACGTAAGAGGTATATGTCTTGATGTAATGAGGCACAGGATTGCCGTAACTTATGAAGCTGAAGCAGAAGAAATAACTTCTGAGAATGTATTGCAGGAAATATTAAATAAAATTGAAGTACCGTGAGGAACCCCCTCACCAGCCTCTTCCGCAAGGGAGAGGAAATAAATAATAATTAATCCTACCTCTTCTTATGAGAGATTGTGAAATTAGAAAAGGTGAATAAATATTGTATTAACCCCAGGATTCAGCCTGGGGGACATGAGGCAAGATTATAGGGCTTTAGCCCTGAATTAGATCCATTTCAGGGCTAAAGCCGCTGTTATGGTTCTTCAGGCTTCCCCATGTTAAAACATGGGGTTAATCAAAAAAAATATTTATTCATAATCTTTAATTTTCACACAATCTTTACTAAGGAGAGGGCCGGGGTGAGGTAGTATGTTAACTAAAGATTTAATTAAACAAGTTAGACAAATAGAGATTCGCACACGCGGACTTGTAAACCAGGTCTTTTCAGGTGAATACCATTCCGTATTTAAAGGCAGAGGAATGGAGTTCTCAGAAGTGCGTGAATACCAGTTTGGTGATGATATAAGGAATATCGACTGGAATGTTACCGCAAGGTTCGGCCATCCTTTTATCAAAATTTTTGAGGAGGAAAGGGAACTTACAGTAATTTTAATGGTAGACTTAAGCGGGTCATTAATTTTTGGTTCTCATGAAAAAACAAAACAGCAGGTTGCCGCCGAATTAAGTGCAATACTTGCTTTTTCCGCTCTTAAAAATAATGATAAAGTAGGGTTAATTCTTTTTACTGATAAAATAGAAAAATTTGTACCGCCCCGTAAAGGACGGAGCCATGTTTTAAGAATTATCCGTGAAGTTCTTTCATTTGAACCGGAAGGAAAAACAACTAATATTAAAAGTGCGCTTGAGTATATGAATAACGCAATTAAAAAGCGCAGTATTGTTTTTCTGCTTTCCGATTTTATGGATTCAGGTTATGAAAAAATTCTTCGTATTGTAGGTAAAAAACATGATCTTGTTGGACTTGTTATTAGTGACGAAAGAGAAAACATGCTTCCGGAAATGGGACTGGTAAAATTTGTTGATGCAGAAACAGGTGAAGAGCGCTGGCTTGATACAAGTAATAATGCCGTACGTAAAAAACTTGCCCTGTTCAGGCAGGAAAATATAACTAAAAGGAAAGCATTGTTTGCTTCAAGCAGGCTTGACAGCGTTGAAATATCTACCAATGAAAGTTATGTAAAACCTCTTGTCCGCTTTTTCAAATTACGTGAGAGAAGATGGTAAAGAAATTTATATTTACAGTTATACTTTGTTTTACATCAGCTTTATCCTTTGCCCAGGATGTTGAGGTAAAAGCTTATACCGATACGTCCGATTATCTTATCGGTGACCATATAAAATATACTATCCAGGTAACTTCCGGTAAAGACATTGCTGTACTTGCTGCCGGTTTTATAGACAGTATTAAAGGCATTGATGTACCTGCAATTGATGATCCTGTAATAGAGGAAAGGGGTGACCAGAAGTTTACAATATTCAGATTAACCCTTTCAAGATTCGATTCAGCCCAGGTTACAATTCCGCCGATACCCGTTTATTACAGAGTAGGTAAAGATGATGATCAGTTTAAGCCTTCAGTAATTTCGCCCGGTCAACTGGAAAACGATCCGACAATTCAAACTGCTTACTCTAATCCTGTTAGCTTTGCAGTGCATTGGATGAAAGTAAATACTGAAGAAGATATTAAAGATGTTAAAGCGCCTGTAACAATTCCTCTTGATTGGAAAATTGTTGCATTGTGGATATTAGCGGGACTTATCATACTCGGTATATTATATTATTTATACCGGAAGTACATAAAGAAAAAAGAAGGATTAACAGGCAGAAGAGTTGTTCATGTTCCTTCGCATATTAAAGCGTTATCGGCTTTAAGTGAACTGGAAACCCGGCAGTTATGGCAGCAGGGAAAAGTGAAAGAGTTTCATTCGGAGATAACTGAAATTATCAGGAAATACTTTGAAGAAAGATTTAATCTGCCTGCACTTGAGTTAACAACATCTGAGGCTATGCTGCATTTAAGAAATACTTCAGGCGCTGAAAATATTATTAATATTACCTATGACTTTTTAAGCAACGCTGACCTTGTAAAATTTGCAAAATATACTCCAATGAATACAGTTAATGAAGAAATGATGAAGCAGGCGTATGAAATAGTAAATACAACAGCCCCGGCAGAAAAACAGCCGGAAGCTGCTGAGGCCTGATTGCCTGATATAATGCCGGTTAACGTAAAAGAAAATAAATTAAAAGTACATGACATTATTTAACGACATAACATTTGCTTACCCGTGGGTTTTGTATTTTCTAATACTTGTACCATTAATGCTGGCGTGGTATTGGTGGAAGGGAAGGAAAAGACATGCTTCAATTACCTTTTCATCATTAAGTATATATAAAGATTTTCCCGGCACCTGGAAAGAAAAACTACGCCATCTGCCGGTGGTATTAAGAGCATTAGCCTTGGGCCTTTTAATTGTGGCTCTTGCACGTCCCCAGTCATTCTCTTCTGGTGAAAATATCTATACTGAAGGAATTGATATTGCTATGGTGCTTGATATTTCAGGCAGTATGCTTGCCGAGGACTTTAAACCCAACAGGCTTGAAGCCGCAAAGGATGTAATAAACGAATTTGTACAAGCAAGAATTTCCGATAGAATAGGACTGGTTATCTTTGCAAGGGAGGCTTTCACCCAGTGTCCCTTAACAGTAGACTATTCAGTCCTGAGAAATTTACTTGGTGAAATAAAAAGCGGAATGGTTGAAGACGGGACTGCTATAGGCAATGCCATTGCTAACGGTGTAAACCGGCTTAAAGACAGCAATGCAAAAAGCAAAGTAATTATCCTTTTAACAGACGGCGTTAATAATGCCGGTGAAGTTGACCCGGTATCTGCAGCAAATATTGCGGCCGCATTCGGCGTAAGGATTTATGCCATTGGTGTTGGTACAAGGGGTGAAGCCCCATACCCGGTTCAGACTCCTTTTGGTACAAGGTACCAGATGGTGCCTGTTGAAATTGATGAAAATGTATTAACCAAAATAGCTAACAGTACAAACGGAAAATATTTCCGTGCAACCAATAATAAAGCATTACAGAATATTTACGAACAGATAGATCAGCTTGAAAAAACAAAAGTAGAAATAACATCATACCGCAATGCAACAGAATTATTCTATAGCTGGCTTGGCGGCGGATTATTTTTATTGTTTTTAGAGCTTGGTATGGCAAGAACAATTTTTAGAAAATTACCATAAAATACTAAGTGTTTCCAAGTGTCCTTAGTGCCTGAGTGGTGAAAAGAACCATTAAGATACTAAGAACACTGAGATACACTTAGAGAAAATAAAGTTAAAATGTTTCGATTTGCACATCCTGAATATTTAAACGCACTTTACCTGCTGCCTGTTTTAGTTTTGTTATTCTGGTATTTAAACAGGAACAGGAAAAAAATTCTTGAGAAGTTTGCTTCGCGTAAACTTCAGCGGATATTAATATCTTCATACAGCAGGAGTAAAAGCTGGTTTAAATTCGGAATAATCATTCTGTCATTGGCTTTATTAATTCTTGCAGCGGCTAATCCGCAGGTAGGCACCAAGATGCAGGAAGTGAAGCAGACAGGTATTGATGTTTTTATTTTGCTTGATGTTTCCCAAAGTATGAATGCGCAGGATATAAAACCGAGCAGGCTGGAGAAGGCAAAATACCAGATATCAAATCTTATAAGAAAACTGCAGGGGGACAGGATTGGATTGATTATTTTTTCCGGTGCCGCTTACATTCAGATTCCGTTAACAACTGATTACTCTGCTGCCGGGCTTTTCCTTAATGCAGTAGATGTAACCTCCGTTCCGCAGCCGGGAACTGCTATTGGTCCGGCTGTAAACCTGGCAACTGAATCATTTGATTACAGGACAAGTACACAAAAAGTTATAGTTGTAATAACTGATGGTGAAGATCATGAAGGGGATGTAATTGATGCTGTAAATACGGCAGTAACAAAAGGGATTCAGGTATATGCAATTGGACTTGGTTCATCTCAGGGTGTTCCTATACCAGTATATAATAACCAGGGGAAGTCTGCCGGCTTTAAGCTTGATAATATGGGGAATACTGTTTTAACAAAACTTGATGAAACAACCCTTCAGCAGATAGCTACTGCAGGCAATGGTAAATATTTCCGCGGTTCTAATTATGAAGATGAACTTGATTTAATTTACCGTGATTTATCTGCACTTGAAAAAACAGAGTTTGGGGTAAAAAAGGTTACTGATTACGAGGATCGTTTTTATTATTTTCTTGCTCCGGCTATTTTATTGTTGTTATTGGAGTTTTTTATTTCTGACAAAAGATCTCCTTTATTTACGAAATTGAATAAACGATTAGGAATTGAATCATGATGATTAAGAAAACATCCGGCTTATCTTTGCTACCCAGCGCCTTAAGAGTAAAAGGCATTAACCGCAAAGACGCCATGACGCAAAGAAGAAAAATTTCAGAAACAACGCTTGTTGTTATTTTTATATTTTTCCTGGGATCATTTGTTAATGCTCAGAGTATGCGTTCACTTATTAATGAAGGGGTAGATAATTATAAAGACAAAAAGTTTGCCGATTCAGAAGTGAATTTCAAAAAAGGGCTTGAAAAAACACCGGAAAGCTTTGAAGCTAATTTTAATCTTGGTGATGCATATTATAAACAGGAACGGTATGATGAAGCCCTGAATTCATTCCAGGCAGCTTTAGGTCAGGCACAGTCAAAAGAGCACAAAGCGGCGGTTCATCATAATATTGGTAATTCACTTTTGAAGTCACAGAAAATAAAAGAGAGTATTGAAGCATATAAAAAAGCCTTAAAACTTAATCCTGATGATAGCGATACAAAATACAACCTGTCTTATGCAATGAACCTGCTAAACCAGCAGCAAAATCAGCAGCAGCAAAATAAGGATGACCAGAATAAAGATAATAAGGATAATCAGGATAAGCAGCAGAACCAGGATCAAAATCAGGATAAGAATAAACAGGATAAAGATAAACAGGATCAGCAGCAGCAAAATCAGCAGGACCAGCAGAATCCTAAAAATGAAGAAACAAAACAGGACAACCTGAAGCAGAAAGAAGAAAAACTTTCAAAGGAAGAAGCTGAAAGAATTTTGCAGGCATTAAAGAATAATGAAAAAGACTTACAGAAAAAATTGAGAAAGCAAAAAGGAGTTCCTGTTAAAACAGATAAGGATTGGTAAAAAGTTTGCAGATAATATGAAAAAATTAATAACATACATAATATTAGTTATTGCACTGGCAGATATTGGACACGCTCAGAGTTTTACTGCCTCTGCCAGCAGCACCAGGGTTGGCGAAGCGGATCAGTTCCAGGTCTCTTTTACATTTGAAGGAAATGATATAAACGGACTGAAGGATTTTAGTCCTCCTAATTTTGGCCATTTCTTAATACTATCAGGGCCAAACCAGTCATCAAGTATGCAGATAATAAACGGCGCTGTTTCTGCATCAATTACTTATACATATTATTTACAGCCAAGAAGTGCAGGTAATCATACAATCGGCAGTGCATCAATTAATTTGAAAGGAACCGTATATAACACAGAGCCTTTTAAAATTGAAGTAGTAAGAGGAAGTATACAGTCCGCACCGGGTAAACAAAAACAAAGTGAACCGGCTATTTCTACAAAAGAAATTGCAGAAAATCTGTTTATCAGGGCTTCGGCAGATAAAAACAGAGCTTATAAAGGCGAGCAGGTTACTGTTACATATAAGCTTTATACACGGTTAAATATTGCATCACAGATGTCTGTTTCCAAATTGCCGCAGTACCAGGGTTTTTGGGCAGAGGAACTTGAAACATCAAGCAATATTTCTTTTACTACCGAGATGGTGAACGGTAAACAATTTAGAGTGGGTGTATTAAAACGGGTTGCATTATTTCCAACAGAAACAGGAGAACTGTCTGTTACTCCTTTTGAATTAAATGTTCCGGTAATGATTCAGAAGAAAAGAAGGGGGGGAAATATTTTTGATGATTTCTTTAATGACCCGTTTTTCAGCAGGGGTGAAACAATTGAATACGACGCTAAATCGAATACAATTAAAATAGATGTACAATCTCTTCCTTTAGATGATGCCCCGGCTTCTTTCAGCGGCGCTGTTGGTAATTTTAATATGAACAGCCAGATTAATACAACAAAAACAAAAACCAATGAGCCTGTTTCGCTTAAGATAGATATTTCAGGAACAGGTAATATTCAGTTATTAAATATTCCAGAAATAGAACTCCCTTCCGGATTTGAAAAGTATGAACCTAAGACCGCAGAACAGGTTAACAGGTCATCAAGGGTATCAGGTAAAAAAAGTATTGAGTATTTGCTGGTGCCCCGTACAGCAGGAGAAAAAGAAATTCCGCCGGTAGAGTTTTCCTATTTTAATCCTGATAAAAGGTCATATGTCACTTTAACCACTCCCTCATATACTATTAGAGTAGAGCAGGGAGAAAGAGATGCTCAGTCTGCTTATGCAGGAAAAGAGAATGTTAAGGAATTAGGAAATGACATAAGATATATTAAAACATCCGCGGGCAGTATTAGTAAAAAAGGTGAAATTGTTCTTTATCAATATGGATTCTGGGTTGCAACATTCCTTCCATTATTTGCTGCGGCAGGACTTGTAGCGTGGAAGAGACGCGATGAAAAATTATCCGGTAATGTTCAGCTAATGCGTTATACAAAAGCACAGAAGGTTGCACGCGCAAGACTAAAAAAAGCTAAACAGCTTATGGAGGCTAAAAAGGAAACTGAATTTTATGCTGAAATATCCCAGGCATTATTTGGTTACCTTGAAGATAAACTTCGTATGCCTAAAGCAGATTTTACTGTAGAAAGAGCTGTTGATGAATTAAGACATCGTCGCGTGAATGAATCACTTATTAATGAGTTTAAATTTTGTGCTGAAAGGACTGATTATATCAGGTTTGCTCCTGCGGGTAATGTTGTTGCAGCAATGAATGAAATCTATAACCAGTCGGCAAATGTAATTATTGAACTGGAAAAATCTTTTGCGGTGAAAAAAGATGTATAGAAGGAATTTTTATATTGCTGTGTTATTAGTGCTATTATCCGCCATTTCATTTGCACAATCAGCGGAAGCAATGTTTAGAAGAGGAAACGAATTTTACCAGGCTAAAGATTATAACAGGGCAATTGAAGCATATGAAAATCTTGTTGAACAGGGATATGAATCATCAGAGTTATATTATAACCTGGGAAATTCCTATTACAGGTTAGGAAAGCTTGGTTTTGCTATATTATATTATGAGAAAGCAGCAAAACTTTCTCCTTCCGATGAAGATGTTTTGCATAATCTTGCACTTGCAAATATTCAGACGGCGGACAGAATTGAAACAATGCCGAGATTTTTTATTTTTCAATGGTGGGAAAGCCTGCTTGCTCTGTTTTCACTTTCAGGCTGGTCAATAACTGCTTATGTGTTTTATTCCCTTTTGCTGGTATCAATTGTTGGTTACTTTTTTGCAAGGGAACCGGCTGTGCAGAAATACTCTGTATACAGCGGGTTAGCTTCTGCAGTATTGCTTGCCGTTGTAATAACAATACTGGCAGTTAACATAAACCGTGAAAATAATGTTAAAAAAGGAATAATTATAGAGCATACAGTAACTGCCAAAGTATCCCCGGATGACAGGAGCAATGATGCATTTGTTATTCATGAAGGATTAAAAGTTAGTGTGGAGGACAGAGTTGCCGGCTGGCTGAAGATAAGGCTGGAAGACGGGAAAATCGGCTGGCTGCCCGGTGATGATATAAGAATTATTTAACAATATGTTTATAGAAACGTGATAAACAATAATTATTTTTTGTTTATAATTGTAACTATTGAGTTTATTCGACCATCTAAGTAAAAATAACTATATAAAAAGAAAGGATATACAAATGAAGAAGCTATTTGTTGCTGCTTTTGTATTACTATTTGGAATAAGTTTTAGTAATGTTTCACTTGCACAGGAAGAAACAGCAAAAAAAGAAGCAAAGGAAATGTCCAAAGATGAGGCAAAACCTGCGGAAGTAAAGGTTGTTAAAGATGGAAAAGCTGCTAACACTATATGTCCGGTCTCTAAAGAATCAGTTGATGATCCGATAGTGGTTGAATATAAAGGTAAAAATTATAATCTCTGCTGCAAAAGCTGTTTGAAGAAATTTACAAAAGATCCTGAAAAATATATCTCACGTTTAAGTGATGATGGGAAGAGTATGAAGAAAGGTTCTTAATTCCGGTCTTTTGGGCGTACAAAGGTGCGCCCTGCCTTATTTTACCCCTCTGCTGCTGTATTGATTACGTTTTCTTTCCTGCATATCTTTGTATTATAAACATTGCTGCATAGAACCTGATTTTGTCACAGGCTAAAGCCTGTGCTGCAAGGACATGGTTTTATGTTCGTATGTGGTCACAGGCTAAAGCCTGTGCTACAAAAAATATAATGAAAATTACATATGAATGACGCTAAAAAATATAATAATATTAAACTGGCTTTTGGTATCGGCAAGGGTGTAATAAGCTTTATATTAATTATTCTATTTATCCGGAGCGGCTTAAGTACTAATCTTGAAAATTATCTTCAGGCTTATTTTGTAAATGATTATTTGCTCTTTCTTGCATATGTATTTGCTGTAGCTGCAGCATCATCGGTGATTTTCTTTCCGGTTAATTATTATACCGGTTTTTATCTTGAGCATAAGTATAATTTATCCAACCAGACTTTTACCAAATATGTAATAGAGAATCTGAAATCTCTTGCCGTCTCATTGGTAATAGGAACACCGGTTTTACTTTTTTTCTTTTATGTGCTAAACAGGTTTGAAAACCTCTGGTGGCTGCCGTTTGCTATTGGGTTATTTATAATATCGGTAGTTCTTGCAAGGATTGTTCCTATAGTAATACTGCCGTTGTTTTATAAAGTCACTCCTCTTGATGATGAAGATTTAAAAGAAAGAATAAAGAAACTTGCGGGTGATGCAGGAATTAAAGTTGAGAATGTTTACAAATTTGACATGAGCAAAAATACTAAAAAGGCAAATGCAGCATTTACCGGTATAGGAAAATCCAAAAGGATATTGCTGGGTGATACCTTACTTGAGAGTTATACAAAAGATGAAATAGAAACTGTTATTGCTCACGAGCTGGGGCATTATAAAAAGAAACATATAATTAAAAATATTGTTACCGGTACGGTTTCTAGTTTTTTAACTTTATTTTTGGTTGCATACCTATATAATATTTCGTTAAGCTGGTTTGGTTTTAGCTCTATAACACAAATCTCTGCCCTGCCGTTGTTATCTGTGTGGGGAATGATCATAGGGCTTGTCCAGACACCCCTCGGTAATATTCTTTCAAGAAAATATGAATATGAAGCAGACAGGTATGCAATTGAATCAACCCAAAAACCTGATGCATTTAAGGCAACCTTAGAGAAACTAACCGAGCAAAATCTTGGTGATAAAGAGCCTCATCCTTTTGTTGAATGGTTTTTTTACAGTCATCCTTCAATTAAAAACAGGATAGGCGCAATTAATAAATTTGTTGATGAAACAGGCCTTGTATATAAAAACAGTCTGCCGGAAGGAAGTAATGCTTAATTTTAAGGGGATATAATTGTTGTCTTATCTGAAACTCTTTTTTATTATTATTCATACAATAATCTGTTCAATCTTTGCTCTGCTCTTCAGCTTAGACAGAACACATAGCCTTTATGTATGGCTGTCAAAAATTTTTTCAGGCGGAATTCTTCTTATTGCCGGCATAAAATTAAAAGTTACCGGTCTTGAAAATATTGATAAGAAGGCCGTATATATTTTTGCATCTAACCATGCAAGTCAGTTTGATATCCCTGCGCTGCAATATGCAATACCAAACAGGATGAGTATTGTATTTAAGAAAGAGCTTGCAAAAATTCCTATATTTGGCTGGCAGTTAAAAACGGGTCCTTATATAATGATAGACAGGAAGAATGCGGAGAAGGCTCTTAAGAGTATTGAAGAAGCAAAAAGAAAAATGATGGAGAACCGGCTTTCTGCAACAATATTTCCTGAGGGAACAAGGAGCTTGACCGGTGAAGTGCAGGCATTTAAACGCGGAGCATTTAACCTTGCTTCAAAAGTCGGGTATCCTGTAGTACCTGTAACAATATCAGGATCTGACAAGCTTTTGCCTAAAGGAAAATTTATAATTAAAAGCGGAACAATTCATGTTCATTTTGATAAACCGGTTCCAACTGATAATATAAAAACCCGGGCTGATGAACTTGCACTTATGGAAAAAGTGCGGGATATTATAATAAGGAATTTAGAAACCCATTCCGGCAGAACCGGAACAGCGCAGGAAGGAGTTAGTTTGTAATGTCAGTAACAAGAAAAGATGTTGAACATATTGCCGAACTTGCCAGGTTAAAATTTAATGATGAAGAACTTGAAAATTTTACTCACGATTTAAATGAAATATTAGCTTACGTTGAAAAGCTTAATGAACTTGATACGGAAAATGTAGAACCTCTTTCACATCCTGTTGAAGGATTTAATGCTTTCAGGGAAGATGGGGTTAAACCGGGGGTAAGCAGGGAAGAAGCACTAAGAAATGCTCCTGAAAAGGATGAATCATTTTTTAAAGTACCTAAAGTAATTGGAGGAGAGTGAGTTACCCTCAATCTAAGTGATTTTAATTATGAGAAAAATTATTAGGGTTCCTATTAACCCTGAAATATTAAAATGGGCACTTGAAGACTTGAACCTTAGTGTTGAGGATTTTGCTCATAAAGTGGGAGTTAAAGCCGAGAAGGTTAATGATTGGTTAAGCGGTGCATCCTCTCCTACTTATAATCAATTGGAAAGTATCTCGTATAAAATATTAAAACTTCCAATGGCTGCTTTCTTTTTATCAGAACCACCCAAGAATCTTTCAATTAAGAAGAAGTTTAGGACTCTACCTGAATATTTACTTGAACTGACAAGCTTTAAAACCAGGCTTGCAGTTAAAAAAGCTGATTTTTATAAGACAGCCCTTTTTGAGTTATTTAAATTCAATCCCTCTGTAAGTCCCTTATTTAAAAAAATTAAATTGACTGTAAATGATGATATAACCAAAGATGCCAATGTCTTAAGACGTGAATTAGGTATTAACATTGAACTGCAAAGGAAATTTTCATCTGGTTATCAAGCGTTTAACCATTACAGAGAAATGCTGGAAAATAAAGGTGTATTTTTATTCCAATTACAATTGAGTGGGGATAGAGGATTTTGCTTGATAGATGAAGAGTT
>JAWOJF010000206.1:0-4287 GCA_046481785.1 Ignavibacteriaceae bacterium
AGGATTATCACCAACTGAATACAGGAAAAAATTTGCCAGATAATAAATCAGGAATATATTAAGTTTATTCTCATCTTTTATAGATAAGGGGAAATTATGAACTCATTTCCGTACCAGACAATCAACTGGGATTTAATCCCTAAAACAGAACACCCGGGAAATCAGGGGAAAGCACTATGGCAAACCGTACAGCTTGACGGACTGCGGATAAGAATTGTTGAATATACACCGGGCTACATTGCAGACCACTGGTGCACAAAGGGGCATATAGTACATTGCCTTGAAGGTGAATTTGAAAGCGAACTAAGTACCGGTGAAAAATCAGTTCTTACCAAAGGAATGACATATGTTGTTTCAGATGATCTTAGTTCTCACCGGTCATCAACCAAAAGCGGGGTTAAGCTTATGATTATTGACGGGGATTTTTTAAAACACTAATAATTTTTCATTAAATTATTGTTCACGTACCACCTGTGTGAATTCTTATGTCAGTTAAAACAGTGTGTTTATAGAAATCTATTTTTATTTTCTAGTAAAAAACGGTTAATGTTGTAAAAAGTGATTTTGCTTTTTCAAATGAATTAATATATAAAGTTGCAACTGCTGCAAGCTGATATTGGGTCATATTATTTGTCGGCGTCAAATTCAGTGCATAATATGGTATCTGTAATTCAATATTAGCAATATTGGCATTATTATTTAAAACCGGCATAGCAGGCGTTCCGGCAGCAGCCAAACCATTTGCATCCCGGTAACTTAATTCCTGGTGGTTTGCTAATAGAGGAGTACCATCCGGAAAATAAAATCTTATAATCAATTGAGCCTGATTCCCCTGGGCATTGTTTATAGACCCCGGTACCCTTATTAACATTCCCGGCCAGGTTCCTAAAGGTGTTTGAACGGGTACATTGTGTGTAATTAAAGGTTGTCCCAGCCATGCATTTGATGTAATATTCTGAACAGGTTCAGGGATGGTAACATCATCTATTGAATAATCTGGTACGTCATCTTCAATTTGATCGGGATCCATAATAACAACATCCTGGGCTGTATATGCCTCTCTCACTCTATTCTCAAATATAGAATAAGAAATCCAGCCAAATCCGTTATTGCCCCAATCTGTTCCCCATGAATTAAAAACCTTGTAAGCCTGTTTACTGTCATCATATCCGACAACCACCATTGCATGCCCCCCTCTTTCCATACCGGACCTGCTATAATAAATATTATCACCAGTCAGATTTTGAAAACCATCATCTACATACATACCAATAACTATCGGGAAACCTTTTACAATTTGGCTTTTTACTTCTATCTGATTTCTAAAATCAACCCTGCGCCAATCCGCAATTGTAAAAGGTCTTGCCTTCGATTTTATTTCATTACCGGGACTTGTACTGCAGGAATACTCTGAATATGGGAAATCAGAAAATTTCGCCACTCCTTCTTGTCTTAATAAGTTTAATGCCTGTTCTATATGCGAACCCTGATCACAGCCGCCCAACTTTATCTGGTTATAAATATAAGAAGGGCTGAAAGTACTTAAATTATTAGTAGGCCTGCGTTTTCTTTCTACGGCTTCCTGGTAACTTTTTAAGCCGTATGCCACAGCCCATCCGACACAAGATGACTGCATACCCTGATTGCCTGCCGGCGGGAACCAACCTGATAAATCTTTTTGTGCAGGTAATGTTCCCATCATAGGAGCTGAAGCTAACGGAATATCTTTATAGTCGTCTTCATCAGCAAAAATAAGTCCGGTTCCATGTTGTTGTGAAAAAACACTTAATGAATAACCAAGGATGATTAATAATAAGTACATTTTTTTCATAATAGACCTTCTCTATTTTGTTTTTATTTGGTAAACCTGATGCCGATAGCTGGTGTAACATAAACGAATGTTATAGAACACTTCACATTATGTTTGAGTTTAATTAAAACAACACGGCAGAATAATGCAGTATTTTCCGGCTATTCTTACAATAGAATAATATTTATTTCTAGGTTTATTGATCGAGGAAGAGAAACGAACAATCTTTATTAGAATTTAATATTCTCTCAATTTGAAAGCAACAAAAAACTATTATTTTGCAATTTTTTATAACTTCAGCATTGTTAAAGATTACTGCTTTTAATCATGTAAATTAGTTATCATCCCGCCTAACCGTAAAAGATATACATGCCTGTAATCATTAGCTCTGGTCTGCATAAAATTATAGTTATAGTAAAACTCAAGTCCTATCCCCAGTCCGGGGAAAAGTTTATACAGCGGCATAAAGTATATTTGTGCATTAAGGCCTAATCCTGCACCCCAGAAGTAATTATTTCGTCCGGCTTCTCCATACGATACTGAAGGGCCGCCATAGACTGAAGCAATTATAGACGGTTTTACATGAGTAATACCGAGGCCGGCAACTCCCGTAGTTACATATCTGTATTTGGATAAAAACTCGTCAAGTTTAGCACCGGTATTGAGTGAAACCTGGTATGAAAAATCTTTTAAAGCCTTGTTGAATGATACCCCTGCTCCAATATATTCAGGATATCCGCCAATGCTTGCATTCAACCAGAAGGGATATTTTAAGGAATCCTCCTGCGAATAAATATTCTCAACAGAAAAAACAAGAAGTGAAAGAAGAAGTATTACAATTTTTTTCTTCATACGAAGAACAAACTATATTATTTAACAGAAGCGGTCAAGGCAGTTACTAAAGGCTTGATTATTTCAAATATTTAGACAGACTTCACCACCCTTAATTTAAAATAAACTTCCTCCGGTGAAAATATTCCAGCAAAAAATCTTTCATACATAACAGGTTCAATATTAAGAATGGCATCCATCCATTTTAATGCTGCAAAGTGCGAGGTGATAAACCGTTTCTCAATTATCTCAAACTGTGCTTTCCCCTCGTAGTTGGTACGGTGGTTAAGTTTCCATTTTTCATAAAACTTAAGGTGACGGTTACCGATATACTCGTAGTTATCAAACGTCCTGATGGAAAATGGAATTTTATGATCCGGCTCGCCGAAATATTTTGTATTAAGGAAGAAAGGAGCATATACAATTATAACCGCATTCGGTTTGCAAATCCTGTAAAGTTCGGTAACAGTTTTGTGAAAGCTGTCTAAATGTTCAAGCACATGTGAGGCATAAACTTCATCAAAAGTATTATCGGCAAAGGGGTAGGGGAATGTATTTATATCATGGATCTGGTTACCGCCGTAATCCACAATATCAAGATTAACATATCCGTCTTTTATATCTTTGCCGCATCCAAGATTTAATTTCATGATACCTTCTAATATATTAATTATTCATAAGTCTCTCTTTACCAAAGAGAGTCTAATTGACCCTCTACAAGGGTCTTTGGGGTTGAGCACAATCTTTATTCTATAATAATGAAACATCTACGATGTTTTTATTGGCTGACCTTGTAGAGCCTGCCTGACCGGCAGGCAGGGTCATATTACTGTAGAAAAAATACAAAAATGAAGTTAATCCTTGTAGAGGATTCATAAAGATCTTTTTTTATACACAAATATTCAACAAATCAATATATAAATAATCAGATTCTTATGCCTTTAGGTTGACGCCTATGCTTATAAGGAGAGGGTGAGGTTAACTGCATATTTTCCATCTGCATCAAGATATTCCTTTCTATTCTTGAAATTTTCATAGAATCTGTTTTATTGCCATTCTGAATATCCAAAATCCGGAAATTGAATGAAAATTGCACAAAACCCCGTTTTTATACTGTTTTTTCTTATAATTACTGCATTACCGGTACAATCACAGCAGGATACTCTGGATTCTGTCTCCCCGGGAGACACAATACAGTCCCAATTATCAGAAGATTCACAGGTAACTGAGGCAGAAGAAGATTCGGCGGATACTTTATCAGAAGAAAATACCACACAATTCCGTTCAGCAGAATATCCGCTAACCACCGGTTCACAAGCAGGCAGTTTATCTTCTCAGGCAGGGCAGGATACTTCAGGCTCTGCACCGGCAGATACAGCCGGGTCGGGAGCAATGGATGATAGTCTGGACATAAATGTAAAAGGAGATTCTATACAGACTCAGCCTAAAGCTGATAATCCCCCGTCAACAACCATTTATACACCCCCCAGGCGCAGGCATAATCTGCGGTATGAACCAAAACTGAATCCATTACTGCCGCAGCAAAAAGTGGATACCTCCGCGGTTGATCTTTGGGTGCCTGCTGCAACTATAGGCCTGAACGTAAGCCAGATAGCTTTAAGCAACTGGACACAGGGAGGAGAGAA
>JAWOJF010000210.1:0-2991 GCA_046481785.1 Ignavibacteriaceae bacterium
GGGAATATTTCTTAAAAAAATAAAACTGAAACATGCATTTATTATTATACTGCTTACTGCCGGAATCTCTTTTATTTCCTTTATAAACAATCAGCAGGAAGTAACACAAAGAATAGAACAGCCTGCAGGGTTATCAGACCGGGATATTATTTATAAAGCTGCCGGCGAAATATTATTTGAACATCCTGTATTTGGATTTGGACCGCGAAGCTTTCAGCATATATTTGATTACAGGGATTTACTTGCTGATAAAAATATCGGAAGCTGGCATAATGATATACTGCAAATGTATTTTGAGGGGGGAATAACCGGTCTGGCAGCATTTCTTATTTTAATTTTTGTTCCTTTGTGGAAAGGATTTAGCTCCTTAAAGAATAAAAATATAAGTGAGGATCAGCGGAATATTTTATTGGGTCTGCTGCTTTCAATTACTGCATTATTTCTTTCATCATTAACTTCAGGTTTTATTAATAACCCGGTGATGTCTATCGTCTTTGCATTTCAGCTTGCAGTGCTGTCAAGAATATTAGTGGCAGCAGAGACAGGATTATCTGCCCCTGCTATAACCAGCTAACACTTATTCAAAATAATATCTTGCGCCTACCGAAGCATTAATAGCCATATCCACATCAGGACTAAGATTTAGAACCGGCACAATTTCAACAAAAACATCCATTGGTGCGGTTTGAAGGAACCATGCCAAACCCATAACACCTCTTATTCCTAAATTACTTCTTCCATATTCCCGGGTTCTAACTCTAACACCGGGGCCATAATAAAGAGCAAATATTTCAGTTGAATTTATTACATCGTAAGCGTGCCATAAATAATCAACATGTAGGTGGATTCTTCCATTGCCAACAAACGAAGAACCGAGAGCATAATCAAAAGCATTAACACTGTTCAGCCAGTACTTTGCGCTAATCCCGGTTGGTTCCCCAATTATTATACCTGCACCAAATCCCTTATCCTGCGAAACAGAAAAATTTGAAGAAAGAATTACTAAAACAGCCGCAATAAATATGTGTTTTTTCATAAGCCATAGATTAATGATTGTTTACTTTTAAAATTACATTATTTATCCAATTAATTCTATTCAATTATAAGCCGCTCATCATAAAAAATTAATTATGCCGGCAGCTTACTCTTAAAATAGTCTCCCTAAAAATAACTAAAACCTCTCGTCCTTACATGACAAAAATATATCATTTTGTGATTGTATTTTTGAAAGTCCTGCAGGGGTGTAAGGTTTATAGTAAACCATCACCCTGATTGTGTTTGGAATTGGTTAACTCATTATTTAATTTTTTGATCAAAATAAATATTACAAGCAAGTTTGGAGAGATATGCAGGTAAAAGAACGTAATCCTATTTATGATTTGGCAGACGAATTTTCGTCAGAAATAAATAATAAAAGCAGGGAAATAGCAATTGTTCTTGCAGCGGGGCATGGTAAAAGAATAAAATCGCACCGCTCTAAAATGCTCCACATGATATGGGAAGTGCCGACAGTCGAGCGTGTTTTTAATGCCTGCAAAGAAGCTGTAAGTGATGTGAATATTGTGGTAGTTGTGGGTATTAAAGCAAAAGATGTTATGGAGGTTATCGGCAAAAGAGATAACACTGTTTTTGCTTACCAGGAATTTCAAAACGGAACCGGCCATGCCGTTCAGATTGCTCTTGAAAGAATTGACGAGAAGCTTTTTGATGGAATTGTTTATGTACTTCCGGGTGATATGGGATTAATTGATAAAGAGACCATGTTTTTTTTCAGGGAAGAATTTGACAAAACCGGCTCCGATATGATGGTTCTTACCGGAATTTATGAGGGTGATCCTAAGGATAATTCTTACGGAAGAATTATAAGAGTTAAAGATAAGGATGAAAAAGGTAAATCTTCAGGGACAGATTCAGGGAAGGTTATTGAAATTATTGAACATAAAGATATTCTCGCTTTATCCGATGAAACACCTTACAGACTTAATTATAATGGCAAAACTTATTCTTATTCCAAACAGGAATTAATTGAAAATAATGAATTCAATTCCGGAGTTTATGCATTTAAATACAAGAAGCTTGCGGAAATGGTTAAATCATTATCAAGCAACAATGCGCAGAATGAAATTTATATAACGGACCTTATTGCCCTGTTTAACAAAAAGGGATATACAGTTAACGCGGTAAGTCCCAAAGAGCAATCAGTGGTTATGGGCTTTAATAATAAATCCGTTTTAAAGGAGATGGAAAATATTGCCCGGAAAAAAATATATGATAAACTAAAAGATATTATCGAAATAAAAGACCCTGATGATTTTTTTATACATGAATCGGTTATTGATGAAATATTGGAGATGGATAAAAAAAATATCCCGCTGGATATTACTATCGGCAGGGGTGTTTACATTGGTAAAGGAGTAAAGCTTAACTATAACCTTGAGTTAAAAAATAATGTTTATGTTAGTTCTAATGTCAAATTCGGGCAGAATATAACAATATGGGAAAGCGTTCATCTTTCATGTTTTCCTCACCAGGAATTAATTATTGGGGATAATGTTGAAGTATTATGGGGTGATATAATTAAAGGAAACATTATTATTGGAGATGGTGCGCGGATTGAATCAAGTGTAAATATGACAGGTAGTGATGACTTTCCTTTAAGGATTGGGAAAAATGTATTAATTAAAGGCACAAGTTATATTTATGGATCAGTTATAGAAGATGATATTCATGTTGAGCATAGTGTACTTATAAAAAAGAAAATAGAAAAATTGATTAAACGAAACGGCGAAATTCAGCAGATAAGATTTTACCTTCCAATGCCTGAAGGCATTGACGCCGTGGAAAATTTATAATTTTTTTATTAGGAATGTTACAGCGAGGATAATATGAGTGAGAAAAAGGCTCCGTTTGCTTTTATGTCTGTCTGCATCATTCTGGCTGCCTTACTGTTTACCAGTTCAGTATCTTTTCTTGCCGGAAGTTTAATTTTTG
>JAWOJF010000254.1:0-13642 GCA_046481785.1 Ignavibacteriaceae bacterium
GTGTAAACATTTGCACTTTTATGTAAATACCAAAACCGGATAAATTGGTTTTTCCCTTGATATAATTTTAAAAGTAGTTTAAGTTACAATTGATTTTGGGGAAAAATAATACAGGGGTAAACGAAAAGTATGGATAAGTGGATGTATGAGTTTTAAAAAGATCGAAATATCCAAACATACAGCCATACCAGCATACAATCATTCAACTGCCTCACTTGTTAGTTTCCTTAAAACTGAATAAACAAAATTTTAGTATACAATTATGATCTGGAATAAGTATATAGAAAATGCAGAGAGGGAAAAGCTTTGTAAAATACAAAGTGAACGCCTTTCGCAGATGGTTGAACGAATTTATTATAATGTTCCTTTTTACAGGGAGAAATTTCAGGAAAAGGGAATTGAGCCGGGGGATATTAAATCTGTTGAACAGCTTAAAGAACTCCCCTTTACAGTTAAGCAGGATTTAAGAGATAACTATCCGTTCGGATTATTTACAGTGCCGCAGTGCGAAATAGTCCGGCTTCATGCTTCCAGCGGTACTACCGGCAAGCCTACTGTTGTGGGTTATACAAGAAATGATATACAGATATGGAGTGAGGTTGTTGCCCGTTCACTTACAATGGCAGGCATTTCCAGGAATGATATTATCCAGATTGCCTATGGTTATGGTTTGTTTACAGGGGGACTCGGACTTCATTACGGGGCAGAGAAAATAGGCGCATCAATAATTCCTATCTCCGGCGGAAATACTAAAAAACAATTACAGCTTATGGTCGATTTCGGTTCAACTGCAATTGCATGTACTCCTTCATATGCTGCATATTTAGGTGAGAGTATTATTAAAGAAGGTATTGATCCTAAAAATATAAAACTAAAAGCCGGTATATTCGGCGCTGAGCCATGGACAAATGAACTGCGGAAACAAATTGAAAATCTGCTTGGATTAAAAGCTTATGATATTTATGGCTTAAGTGAAGTTATTGGTCCCGGTGTTTCTATGGAGTGTGAGCATCAGAACGGAATGCACGTATATGAGGATCATTTTATACCTGAGATAATAAATCCCGATACATTAGAAGTTCTTCCCTACGGAGAAACAGGCGAACTCGTTTTTACTACTGTAACAAAAGAAGCTATGCCGTTATTAAGATACCGTACACGGGATTTAACAAGGCTGCATATTGAAAAGTGTTCATGCGGAAGAACTTTAGTAAGAATGGAAAAATGCCTTGGCCGTACAGATGACATGCTTATTATACGCGGTGTAAATGTATTCCCCTCACAGGTAGAATCGGTATTGCTTGAAATGAGTGAAACAACACCTCATTATCAATTAATAGTAACAAGGGAAAATAATCTTGATTGTCTTGAAATAAAAGTTGAAGTTGATGATCAGTTCTGGTCTGATGAGATAAAAATTCTGGAAAATCTTAGAAAACGCATTCAGCACAGTATTGAAAGTACACTTGGCATTTCAACGAAAATAAAACTTGTTGAACCGTTAAGTATCACGCGTTCAGAAGGAAAAGCAAAGCGTGTAATTGATAACAGGAATAAATAATATGATTATTAAACAACTTTCTGTATTTCTCGAAGATAAAATAGGGCGGCTGACAGAAATAACTAAAATACTGGCGGATAATAATATCAATATTTCTGCATTCAGTATTGCAGATGCAGCCGATTACGGCATTTTAAGATTGATAGTAAACAAACCCGTGCCGGCTGTAAAGGCGCTTAAGGATAATAATTTTTCTGTTAATACAACAGATGTAGTATGTATGGTTGTACCTCATGAACCGGGTGGATTATATAAAGCGCTTCAGCTATTATCTTCCAACAATATAACAATTGATTATATGTACGCTTTTGCAATGGAAAAAACTGCTACTGTGGTTATTCGTTCATCTTCCAATGAAGATGTAATAAGAATATTGCAGGAAAACAAAATGACGCTTTTAAAAGCGAGTGATGTATATGAAGTATAAATAGTTCCCTATAAAAAGAGTAGCTTTGTAATTTCGGGTTACCTATATAAGCAGCGCCTTTATTTATCAAAGAAAATGACAATTTGTTATTGTGCCGCTCCTAACGGAGCTTGGGATTAATCTTTAATATAGAATCTACTGATATGTCGCTGCTCTGCAGCTCTTAAAATCCCAGAGGGACGACACATCAGTAGAAGTAAATAAACCAGGAATATTAAAGCCCAGCGGGGCGATACAAAGCTGAAGAAGAGGCGATTTATCCGGTTGTCGGACTCGATGGTATATTGTTGTTATTAGTAGTAATTGAGTCTTCGAGGGAGAAATCATAACCCCCATTTAGGGATAGAGATTCCTCAATCGAAGATCTGCCTGCGGTAGACAGGCTCCATCGGGATGAAAGCAATGAAATATTAGAACATATTCAATGAAAGTAGAGTTAGATTATGCCAAAATTTGCCAGTTCATTAAGCGGGATGCGAACCTCTGAGATAAGAAATCTTATGAGTGTTGTGTCTAAACCGGGAATGATCTCTTTTGCCGGCGGAATGCCGGATAATGATCTTTTCCCTGTAAAAGTAATAGATGATATTTATAACAACCTTAGCTTAAAAGAAAAACAGACTGCAATGCAGTATGGACCAACAAGCGGACTGCCCATCCTTTTAGAATCTGTAGGCGCTTACCTAGAAAAAAAAGGATTACCTGTTTCTGAGAACAGGCTGATGATTACAACCGGATCACTGCAGGGAATAAATATTCTCGGTAAAACATTTATTGATCCGGGGGATGATGTTATTGTAGAACAGCCCTGTTTTATCGGAGCAATAGCTGCATTTAAATCATACCAGGCAAATTTTGTAACTGTACCATTAAATGCCGATGGTATTAATGTTGACATTCTAAAAAAGAAACTAAAGACTGTAAAGCCAAAACTGATTTATATAACTCCCAGTTTTCATAATCCCGCCGGTACTTTATATTCTGCGGAAACAAAACTTAAGCTTATAGAAGCAATCTCCGGGATGAATATACCCCTTATTGAAGATGATTCCTACAGTCCTTTATATTTTTATGAAGAGGATAAAGAACATCTTAAAAATATAAAAGCAATTAACCCTGCCGGGATAGATGTTTGTTATCTTGGTTCATTTTCAAAAATACTTGGCCCCGGCCTGCGCCTTGGCTGGATGCTTGTACCTCAGCATATTTACGAAAGGGCGGAACTAATAAAACAATCCTTTGATGCATGCTCCCCAAGTTTTACACAGGTACTTGCCGATAAATTTCTCCGCACCGGTGCTGTTTACAGTTATATTGATGAAGTAAGGCAGGAGTATAAAAAAAGAGCTCTTGCAATGGTAGATGCAATTCAAAAACATTTCCCTTCATATACATCATGGTCAACACCAAGAGGGGGATTTTATGTTTGGGTACAGCTTCCTGAAAATGCAGACGCAACGGAAATATTAAAAAAAGGTATTGATAAGGGTGTGGTTATTGTTACAGGCAAAACATTTGATCCCGAAGGTGTAATAAATAACTGTATTCGTATTTCTTACTGTAATACATCAGTAGAGAAAATTAATACAGGCATACCGCTGATAGCTGAAGCGATAAGAGAATGTCTAAACCATGATTAAAGGATTAAAAGGATAGGAATAGTTTTACCGCTTCGAACATTACAAAATCTGCTTTATAATTTAGAGACACCCCGAGGGGCGTCTGAGAAAGATAACCAAAAATTACCAGTAATATAAGACATTCTGGTTTTTATAATCCTTTACTTTTTTATCTAATCAAAAATAATAGTCTTCTTTCCGAACTTTAACACGCGGTTGTTAAGGTGGTAATCAAGTGCACGCGCAAGTACCAGCCTTTCAAGATCTCTCCCTTTTCTTATCAGGTCTTTTAATGAATCTTTGTGTGTTATTCTTATAACATCCTGTTCAATAATTGGACCTTCATCCAGTTCTTCTGTAACATAATGACTGGTAGCACCAATAAGCTTAACACCCCTCTGGAATGCCCTTTTATACGGATCAGCACCTATAAATGCAGGCAGAAAGGAATGATGTATATTAATTATTTTATTAGGATATCTCTTTACAAATTCCGGGGAGAGAATCTGCATGTAACGCGCAAGTACAATTGTATCAATCTTATTTTTATCTAATAATTCAAATTCTTCAGTCTCAACTTTGTCTTTATTTATTTTTGTAACAGGAAAATGATAGAAAGAAATGTTATACCTTTCTGCCAGGTATTTTAATTCAGTATGATTTGAAACTATCATTACAATATCAGCGTTCAGTTCACCGTTACTGTTCCGCCATAATATTTCCTGCAGGCAATGATCCATTTTTGAAACAAATATTGCCACCTTTGACCGGTTGCTGCTGTACTTTATTTCCCAGGTGCCCTTAAACTCATCAACAAGCTGTTGAAATTCGCCTTCAAAGTTATTTCCGGTAAAGTCTTTCATATCAAGTTCAAGTCTTATGAAAAACATTTTTTCTTCCCTGTCAACATGTTCATCAAGGTCAACAATATTGCCTCCCCTGAGAAAGAAGAACTGTGATATACGCGCTACAAGCCCTTTTTGGTCGGGGCATGATAAAATTAACGTAGCTGCCGATGAATGTGGTTCCAAATAACTCCTTAAAATTATCAGGATAAATTTATTAAAAATTATCTGGTTATTAAATTGATTTCTTTAATAGCTTGTTTCGTCCATCAGTTTTTCATGTGTTTTCAGTTCTTCTATATCTATAAATGAAAAATACTTCCTGATTATATTCTCATCAAATTCGGAACTATGGTTTATTTCTTTAAGTATACTGCGCTGGTGCTGCAGCAGATCAAGATAAAAGTTTAATTTAGCCTTTAAAAAAGACTAAAAATTATTTCTTACAAACAGGCAGGGTAACCAACATAGCGGCTTATAATTTTAGCTCCGCAGTCTGCTGAATAAAAATAAAAGAAAATATATTAATAATCCTGTCATCTGATTAATTTTGTAATATTCTAACTTGCTTTTATCTTTCCTGCCACAATTTTTATTATTATAAATGACAAACAGAAAATATTCAGTTATTGTTTTTGATCTTGGAAACGTTCTTATCCCGTTTAATTATGATACTGCCCTTGAAAAGCTTGATAAGATTGACAAGGGGATGGGCAATAGGTTTTGGTCTTTTTATCAGGATAATTACCAGATTCACAGGGGGTTTGAGCGGGGAGATATTCCTGAAGAGGAATTTATTAAAGCAATGCTTACTATTCTCGATAATAAGGTTGATGAAAAAACCTTTTGTGAGTATTACTCAGGGGTTTTTACCGAAAACAAAGATGTTTCAGCATTGCTGCCGGAACTAAAGAAAAAGTATATGCTTGTACTCCTTTCGAACACCAATTCGATTCACAGGGAATATGGCTGGAAAGATTATTCTTTTCTCAAATACTTTGATAAACTGATTCTTTCACATGAGGTGAATTCTTTAAAACCTGAAGAAAAAATCTACAGGTCTGTTGAAAACTTCACTCATAAGCCATCCGCAGAACATATTTTTATTGATGACGTAGAAGAATACGTGCTTGCGGCTAAAAAATGCGGCTGGGATGGTGTACAGTTCAAAAATTATACTCAATTGGTTGGAGATTTAAAGGGGAGAGGTATCATTTGAAATTGCGAATTCTAAGGAAAGGCATTGTCTTTATTCTTTACCGGATAAAACATTACCTTTCATTTCTGTCTTATGTTGTAAGACCTCGGCAAAAAGACGTTTACCCTGTTATTACTTTATGTGCTTCAATCTTTTTAGCTTTTTATTTATTATCCCTTACCGGCTGCGGAGGAGAAAAACAGAATGTACCTGAAGCACCGCAGATTGATTCAACAGCAATAAAAGATTCCCTGGCAAGGCTGGAAGAGGAGAGATTAAAGGTAACTTATCATTACTATCCGGACAGCGGCAAAATCAGGTATGCCGATTTAAAAGAACTTTATAGTGATGATGAAAGAAAAATTATTCTTGGCATAAACAGGCTGGATGCAAGGAATTTTGGGAGAAGGGATTCAGTTGTTATTCCCGATACTTTTGATATTAACTTCATCCGGTATTCCCCCTTCCCGCGGGTATTAAAGGCGGCTGATTCTGTAAAAAAACTTATACTGTTTTCATACCCTGTTCAGTCTTTTGCGGCTTATGAGTACGGCTATCTTGTAAGGTGGGGGCCAACAAGTCTTGGTAAACGGTCTACTTTAACTCCCACCGGTTTATATCATACAAACTGGAAGGCCAAAGTAACAATAAGCACAATTGATTCAACCTGGATACTTCCATGGGCATTTAATCTTGATAATTTTGATGGTGTTTCAATGCATGAGTTTGATCTGCCCGGTTACCCGGCAAGCCATGCATGCTGCAGGTTATGGAGCAGTGACGCAGAATGGTTTTATAACTGGGCAGAACAATGGATATTAACTAAGAACCAGGAATCTATTATAGCTTATGGCACGCCGACTATTATTTATGGTAAATACAATTTCGGTCATAAACCGCCATGGCATTTTCTGCCGCAAAACCAGGATACAACAAAAATATCAGAAGAAGATTTAACTTCAATTGTTGATGAGTTTATTGATACTATTCTTGTAAGACAGGCTTTAAGAGACTCTGTAATAACAGAGCGGGAAAGAATAAAAATACTCGAAGAAGAAAAAAAGAAAATAAGTACTGTCTCAAAACCCCTTGCTGATATACGGAGATAAGAGGGGTAAAAGTAAGAGTAAGAGCAGGAGCAAGCCTGCATGCCGAAGGCAGGAACAAGATCAGAAGGGCACAGGATACCTGTCAAAAGTTAACACCTCAATTTAGAGTGTGTTACACACTCGGAATTGTCCTTCCGAAGTCCGCCTCGGCGGATTCGACCGAGGAATCTCAATGCAAATGCGGCGGTAAGATCCCGACAAGTCGGGATGACAGAAGTTGTAGTTCTGCAACAGACTCTTTATCGGGGTGCAGAATTCCCCCTAAAAAGAGGGGGCATTCCGCTTGCGGTGTGTAACACTACTACAAGGCAGCGAAAAGTGAATTAACGCTGCTTATGATGCATTTATCACGTAAGTGTGATAGCCGTCCTCTCCTAATTGTTAATTATACATTGTTAATTGTTAATTGTCCCCTTCCCTCGTACCGGTTAAAATGATTATATTTATGATTATTTAATTTTATAAATATAATTGCGGTGAAACATGAGCAAATACATTTTATCCCTCATTTTTTTAATAACAGTAGGATTTATGGCCTGTAATAATCAAAACGACAAGACTGCAGAAATGCAGGATGATGCAAATTTTAAGTATAGCACTGAACAATTTGCAGATGTTGAAATATTAAGATACAGAGTTCCAGGGTTTGAACAGCTTACCCCAAAACAGAAAGAGATGGTTTATTATTTATATGAAGCAGCTCTTTCCGGCAGGGATGTTTTTTATGATCAGAATGGAAAATATAACCTGAGAATAAGAAAAATTATGGAAGCTGTAATAAGTAATTATAACGGTGATAAAAACAGTGAGGATTATAAAAACCTCCTGTTATTCGCCAAAAGGATGTGGTTCTCTAACGGCATTTACCATCATTATGCCAATGATAAATTTGTCCCCGGCTTTTCAAAAGAATTTTTTGTGGAAGCTGTAAAAAATGCTAAGCAGGAGGAATTACCCTTAACCAACGGGCAGACAGTTGATGAGCTTATTGCCCAACTAACTCCCATCCTTTTTGACCCCAATGTATTACCGAAAAAGATAAACCTTGATCCCGGTGTTGATGTTATAAAAGCATCAGCAATAAATTTTTATGAGGAAGGTTTAACTCAAAAAGAAGTAGAAGCATATTATGAAAAATTACGGGATGAGAATGATGAAACTCCTGTTTCACACGGCTTAAACTCCAAAATGGTTAAAGAAAACCAGCAGGTTGTTGAAAAGAAATGGATGGTAGGCGGGATGTATTCCCCCGCAATTGAAAAAATAGTTTACTGGCTTGAAAAAGCTGCCGCTGTTGCTGAAAATGATCTTCAAAAATCAGCAATTCAGAAATTAGCAGAATACTACAAAACCGGCGATCTTGTAAAGTGGGATGAGTATAATATTTTGTGGGTACAGGATACTACATCGGTTATTGATGCTGTAAACGGATTTGTTGAAGTATATAATGATCCTCTTGGTTACAGGGGTTCATATGAATCAGTTGTTTCTATTAAAGATATGGAAGCAACCAAAAGAATAGATGCGATTAGTAAAAATGCCCAGTATTTTGAAGATAACTCACCAATTGATGATCAATTTAAAAAAGAAAATGTGGTGGGCATTTCCGCAAAAGTTATTACAGTTGTTGTAGAAGCAGGTGATGCCGCTCCTTCAACTCCCATTGGAATTAACCTTCCAAATGCAAACTGGATACGGACACAGCATGGCTCCAAATCTGTTAGTCTTGGTAATATAACTTATGCATATGGAAAAGCAGCTTCTGTAGAAGTTATAAAAGAATTTGCATGGAGTGATGAAGAAGTGGAAATAAATAAAAAATACGGAGTAATAACTGATCTTCTGCACACTGATATGCATGAAGTAATAGGACATGCTTCCGGTAAAATAAATCCTGGTGTAGGTGCTCCAAAATTATCATTAAAAAACTATGGCTCTTCAATTGAAGAAACTCGGGCTGACCTTGTTGCACTTTATTTTATGCCCGATAAAAAACTTATCGAACTGGGACTTTTTTCTGATGAAAATACTTTTAAGGCTGAATATAACAGGTATATAAGAAATGGCTTGCAGTACCAGCTTAACCGTGTTGAGCTTGGCAACAATATTGAACAGGCACATATGCGTAACAGACAGGCTATTGCTGCATGGGTTTTTGAAAAGGGACAGCCTGAAAATGTGATTGAAAGAAAAACCAGGGATGGTAAAACATTCTTTGTAATTAATGATTACCAGAAACTGAGAAACCTGTTTGGACAATTACTAAAGGAAATACAGAGAATTACTTCCGAAGGTGATTTTAATGCTGCAAAAAACTTTATTGAAAATTATGGAGTAAAAGTTGATGCAGCCATGCATAAAGAAGTTAAAGAGAGATTCGCTAAGCTGAATGTTGCACCTTACAAAGGATTTATACAACCGGTTTTAAAACCTGTAACTGAAGACGGTAAAATTGTTGATGTTAAAATTGAATATCCTGAAGACTTTGTTGAACAGATGCTGTATTATGGGAAAAATTATTCATTTTTACCTGCAATTAATTAATGTTTTCTAAGTTAATCTAAGTGCCCCTGCCTACCGGCAGGCAGGTGAGTGGTTTAAAAAACCCACTAACCTGCCAGCCGGTAGATGCTGTTGCAGAACTCATTAACGCTATAATTTATAATTGTGCTGCAGCCTCGATAGGCAGGGGCACTAAGGACACACTCAACCGAAATTCCCCTTTAAAAAACAAAAAGCGCTCAAGAAGAGCGCCTGGAACTCAAAACACAAAAAATTATTCTAGCTCTTTGGTTTTGCTTCACTAACAATAATGCTGCGGCCATTCAATTCTGAACCATTGAGAGCCTGGATAGCATTATTAGCTTCAGATTCGTCTTCCATTTCTACGAATCCAAAACCTCTGGATCTACCGGTCTGACGATCGGTAATAACCTTTGCAGATACAACTTTACCATGTGCTTCAAAAGCTGCTTTCAGGGTATCATCGTTAACTGCCCACGGGAGACTTCCCACAAAAAGTTTAGTACTCACTAAGAACCTCTAAAAATAATGATAAATACACTGCGGCCTTTAAACCGCCCCCCAAATTAGTATTTCTGAATAAAAAAACAAAATATTTTCTGAATTTTGAAGGTTTTTAAAAACGGCGGAAATTTGGGGTGTTTTGCATCACAGGGCCCCCTAAACTATATAATCAATTAACCATTCCCGTTATCCTGCATACGATAGTGACATCCCAGCCTTCCAAAGAGAGCAGGCAGGATTACACTATTTTAATCTCTCAAATACCAAAACTGATTTATTACCGGAGCTAAGATGAAGCTTTTGATCCTTAACTTTTATGTCATCAATTTTCTCCAGGATAGAAAAATATTTACTCTCCGTATCCATTTTCCCATCACAAAACATTTTTGTACTTATAATATTGTTAATGGATATTTTTTCATCCTGCACTTCAATATCAGCACCGTAGGAATTACATCCTCCCCTGCCACCTATTTTATATTCTTCATTAGAAAATTTAAGTGAGGGGGGACTATCCATATCTGAAAGATTTTCACCATCCATTTCTATTAATTCCCATTCAGTATTTAATACCTCATCCAGGAATTCAGCATCTCTATCCTGCAGTCCGGTACTGCATGAAGCAAAAAAGACAGATAAGAAGAAGAAAAAAGTTGTCAGTTTCATTATAATTCCGGCTGTTGTTAATGATTAATATATATTATTTTAAATAACATAAAGAATTAAAAGATAATCTAAAACCTTTTAAACAGGGAAAAATAATGGGTAAAAAAATAGTTTCAATGAATACAAAAAAGAAAATTGCAATTATTGCTCATGATAATTGTAAACCAGATATTGTTGAATGGGCAAAATATAACAGAGATACTCTTTCAGAGCATGAACTGTTTGGTACGGGCACAACCGGCAGTATAATTGCAAGCGAGTTAAAACTAAACGTACGTCTTTTTAAAAGCGGACCTCTGGGGGGAGATCAGCAGGTTGGAGCAAACATTGCAGAAGGAAATATTGATTTTCTTATCTTCTTTTGGGATCCGCTTGAGCCGCTTCCTCACGATCCGGATATAAAAGCTTTATTAAGAATAGCCGCAGTTTATAATATTCCTGTTGCATGTAATAAATCATCCGCCGATTTTATGATATCCTCCCCTCTTATGAAGCTGGATTACCCGAGAGAAATACTTGATTATAAAGACAGGCACTTAAGAATAGACGGAAATAAATTGGTTCAAATATAATTCTCTATAGTTAACAATTTTGAGTTTACGAAATCCCGATCTGGCGGGAAACAATGTACAATTAACAATCAAAAAAATTGCATTCAATTGTGCATTGTTATTAGATTCTTTGAATTTTTGAATCTTTCAATCTTTGAATCCTTCAATCCTTCAATCTTTGAATCTTTCAATCTTTCAATCTTTGAATCCTTCAATCTTTGAATCTTTCAATCCTTCACCTCATCCCTGATTTCTTTTGGATCTATAGTTCTCTCCTTTTCAGGGGTATAATCGAGATAGGCGGCTTCATACAATCTTACAAGTAAAAGGAAAACAGAAATAAGAAAGGGGCCAAAAACCAAACCAAGTATACCAAACACCGGAATTCCAATAACAATACCTGTTATAGTAATTAAAGGATGAATATCTCCCAGCCATTTATTTACCCACATACGGAGTACATTATCAACATTGGCAACCACAACAAAGCCGTAGACCATCAGCCATATACCATTTGCTACATTACCTGTGGCTATTTCAACAACGCCAACCGGAACGAAAACTCCTGCAGAACCTATAATAGGAAGAAATGAGAGGAAGAAACAAAGTATGCTCCAGAACAGTGGGTCATCAATGTTGAAAAGCAAAAACCCGATATACATAAACAGAGCCTGTGCAAATGCAATTATTCCCTGGCCTATAATATTAGCGTGAGTCATATTCTTAAGTTCTGTTGCAAAGTGCTCACTGTTTTTTCCTCTGAAAGGAATATACTTTGTAAGGGTGGTTTCAAACACTTTATATTTTTTAAACATAAAGTAGAGGAAGAAGTACATCATACCTATGGTTAAGATTAAATCCAGGGTTGAATTAACAAATGATGTAAAAATTCCTATAGCCACTGTACTTACCTGGTTAACAGCATCCTGAACAGTAGACTGGTCAAATGTCTGCCCGACAAAATCTTCCACAGATGTAATTACTTTATTTATACTCTCAGGGTTATCTTTATAGTAAAGAATTTTATTCGTGAGCATCCATATAAATACAGAGAAAGGTATTATGATAATTACTATAGATATAATAAAAACTATTATTACACTTAATGATTTGTTCAGTTTTTTCTTTTCGGAAAAGTAAATAAACATCGGCTTGAACAGCACGTATATAACTACTGAAGCAAGAATAGCAGTAAAAAGTATACGCAGCGAAAAGAGAAGAAACAGTCCCAGGATAATTATCAGGATAAGGGCAATTACTTTGCTTTGTTTAACCGTATAGATGGACATAATAATTCCTTTAATTATGCCGGTAAATTATAAAAATAAAAGGATGGTGCAAATGAGATAGATACCGCGGGCATTTAGGGAGTTTTGCATAACCCGGGTGAATAAAAAATTAATCCCTACCCTGATTGAAAAACCTTTGCAAAATTGTAAAGTGAAACGCTGTTTTACTTCTGTTATTGCGAATTATTAGGATATTCGTTAAAAATACAATGAGCGATTCAGCGAACCTCTTTACAATTATTGATGTTCTTCAATACTGAATGTATAATTAATTATAGCCGTTTTTCTTAATACAGCTGCGGCGGAACAATATTTATCCATAGATAATTCAACTGCTCTTTTAACTTTATTCTCATCAAGGTTTTGGCCGGTAAACCGGAAGTGGACATTAATATTTGTGAACAATGAGGGTGTTTTATCCGCTTCTCTCTCGCCGTCAACTGAAATTGAAAAATCTTCAATCTCAATTTTTTGTTTTCTCAGGATGGAGATAATATCAATTGCACTGCAGCCGCCCAGGCTCATCAGCATCAGTTCCATAGGCCTTGCCCCTGCATTATGCCCGCCTATTGCTTCTGCTCCGTCTATATCAACTGGTACACCTGCAGAGCCTGCCGCCTGCATGTGATAATCCTTATCTATCCTTTTTAATTCTACTTTCATTTTATATCTATTGGTTTGAAATTAGTTATACACGGAAAAATATCAGGTCAGCAGATCATTCCTGCACCGGCTGTAATATTAGTATTTTCATCAATTAAAATAAAGCTGCCGTTTGCCTTATTCTTTTTGTACGGGTCAAAACTAAGAGGGGATGCTGTCTTTATTTTTACTTTGCAGATATCATTAAGGGTAATTGCCTCTGTATTTGGTATTTCATCAAAGGTATTTATATCAATTTCATAAATAACCTCTCTAACAGCGCACTTAACAGTTTTTCCGTTATGCTGAAGCAGGTATTTATGTCCTGCCGACATTGGTTTGGAATCCATCCAGCATACTATTGCTTCAATATCACGGGAGACTTCGGGTGGATTTTCTTCTTTTACTATTATATCGCCGCGGCTTACATCTATATCGTCTGCTAAGTGAATTATAACCGACATTGGAGCAAACGCTTCTTCAATTTTTTCACCTGTAATTTCAATTCCATCTATTGAGGAACTAAAGCCGGATGGAAGTACTTTTACTTTATCTCCTTTTTTAAAAATACCGCTTGTAATTTTGCCGGCATAACCCCGGTAATCATGCAATTCTTCAGTACGGGGACGAATCACATACTGAACGGGAAATCTCCCATACTCCAGATTTATATCTGATTGTATTTCCACCTCCTCAAGATACTGCAGT
>JAWOJF010000265.1:0-10519 GCA_046481785.1 Ignavibacteriaceae bacterium
TTTACCGAAAAAGGAAGCGTGGAAGTTAAACTATATACAAATAAAAAAGGTAAAGTTTGTGCTGAAGTTAAAGATACCGGGATTGGAATTTCTGAGGAGTATATGCCAAATCTGTTCAAATCTTTTTCCCAGGAATCAAAAGGCTACTCAAGAAAATTTGAAGGGAACGGTTTAGGCCTTGCATTAACAAAAAAATATACTGATCTGAACAAGGCAGAAATTACAGTGAAAAGTAAAAAAGGAGAAGGGAGTACTTTTACTGTGAGTTTTATGGAATAAATGCAGGAACATAACCAGGTTCCTGAACACACCCAGATATATTCCTGAACACACCCAGGTGTGTCCCTACCCCGACCTCTGATCTCTGACTTCTAACCTCCGATCTGACTTCCGGCCACAGCCCCCTATCCTTTCATACTTAATGATATTCTCCCCCTCTCCGGTTCAATGGCAGTTATTGTTACGTCAATAATGTCACCAACATTTATTACATCAAGTGGATTTTTAATAAAGCGGTCCGCTATCTGCGATACATGCAGGAGGCCATCCTGCTTTACTCCTATGTCTACAAAAGCACCGAAATCAACTACATTTCTTACAGTACCTTTAAGTTTCATTCCAACCTGAAGGTCCTCCATTTTTAAAACATCACTTCTAAGTATCGGTTTAGGCATCTCTTCACGGGGGTCTCTCCCGGGTTTTTTCAGATTTTCAATAATATCAATAAATGTAGGCTCACCTATTCCTATTTCTTCGGCTAATTTTTTAGTGCCTTTTTTACTTACAATCAGTGAAAGCATTGCACCGGAATCTTTAATTGCAGCAAGAGGCATATTAAATTGTTTAAGCAGTTTTTCCGCAGCTTCATATGATTCGGGATGAATAAATGTATTATCAAGCGGATTTTCACCATTGGGTATTTTTAAAAAGCCTGCTGACTGTTCAAACGCTTTCTCCCCAATGCCGGTAACGTCTTTCAACTGCTCTCTTTTTTTAAATCTTCCGTTTTTCTCCCGGTACTTAACAATATTTTCAGCAATTCTTTTATTTAAACCGGAAACATAGGTTAACAATGATGCAGAAGCAGTATTCAGATCAACACCAACATAGTTAACGCAGCTTTCAACAACATTATCAAGCTTTCCGGCAAGCATTTTCTGGTCAACATCATGCTGATATAAACCAACTCCTATTGATTTGGGGTCAATCTTCACAAGTTCTGCCAGAGGATCCAGAAGCCGCCTTGCAATAGATATATTTCCCCTCTGGCTTGCTTCAAGATCAGGAAATTCCTTTTTAGCAACAGCAGATGCCGAATAAACCGATGCTCCTGCTTCGTTTACAATTATATAATTGCATTTTAATTTATTTTCTTTAATAAGATCAGCAATTAAATGTTCAGTCTCCCTGCTTGCAGTACCGTTACCAATAGCAATAATTTCAACTTTGTGTTTATAAACCAAAGCAAGCATAATTTTTTTTGCCTCTTCGGTTTTATTCTGCGGCGGATGGGGATAAATTGTAGCTCCCTCAATGTATTTTCCGGTTTCATCAATAATTGCAATTTTGGAACCGGAATAAAAGCCCGGATCTATCCCCATAATAATTTTATTTGAAAAAGGCGGCTGCAGCAAGAGCTGTCTTAAATTAGATGCAAAAATCTCTATCGCATGAATGTCCGCTGCTTCTGTTAGGAAATTTCTTACTTCTTTTTCAATCGATGGAAAGGTTAATCTAATAAAAGAGTCCTCTGTTGTTTCATCGAGGATCTCCATAAATACCGATTCTTTATACTTTAAGAATTTGTTTTTTATTCCTTTTAATACTTCAGGGTGATCGAAGCTAAGACTTATTTTTAATGCTTTTTCTTTTTCTCCCCTGTTTAATGCAAGAACCTGGTATGGTTTTATTTTTTTAATCCCCGACTGGAACTCATAGTAGACCTGGTAAATTTCCTTTTTATCTTTTTCTTTCTGTTTATCACTTATTTTATCATCCGTCTTTTCTTTCCCCTTTTCAGATACAATAACAGTATTTTCAAGCAGGTACTCTCTAACATATCCTCTTACCCCCGCATCTTCATTTATCATTTCTGCAATAATATCTTTTGCCCCCTGCAAAGCTTCCTCAGTTGATGAGACTCCTAATTCGGCATTTATAAATTCTATAAGCTTCTCTTCAAAGTTCCCATTATAGTCAGGATTTTCAAGTATAAACAATGCAAGCGGCTCAAGTCCTTTGGCTTTTGCAATTGTACCGCGGGTCTTTCTTTTAGGTTTGTAGGGAAGGTACAGGTCTTCAAGCTCCTGCAGTTTTTCACATGCAAGAATTTTTTCTTTTAACTCATCGGTTAGTTTTCCCTGTTCTTCAATGCTTTTAAGTATGGTTTCTCTTCTTTCTTCAAGTAGATTAAGATAACTAAGGCGGTCCTCAACCTGCCTTAATACATCTTCATCAAGCCCGCCTGTGTGTTCTTTACGGTAACGTGCAATAAAAGGTATAGTGGCATCTTCCTGCAGCAATTTGGTTACAGCATTAACCTGCTGTTGTGTAATATTCAATTCTTTTGCAATAACAGATGGTATATTCATAATTCTCAGAAGTTTAATTAAAAAATCAGGCAGGCAAATGTAAGAGTAAAGTAATTATACTAGCAAGGTTATAATCAGAATCCGGAAATAAATTTTCCATAATTTTTCACTTGTAAATATCTCTGCATTAGTGCAGTTTACTAATTGGAAAGGCAGGAATTACTGCAAATTTATAATTTTTATAAAATGATTTATTGAGCATAAAGGAGAAATTTTGAAAAAAATACTTTTTACCATTTTATTTATAATTATCAATTTAACGGTTATGTATCCTTCCGAAAAACCTGTTGTGCCGGTTACCCCCAACCACTCGCCTGAGGCAGTAAGTTTGCTTCAATACATTTATAGTATTTCGGGCAGCCAGATATTAACAGGGCAGCACAGTGTCCCGCTTTTAGGTTCATTAAGGCTCCCCGGCATTCAGAAATTAACAAAGCGGTATCCGGCAGTATTTGGTCAGGATTTTGGATTCAGCGAGCCGGGCACCTGGGATGGTATTAATTACCGCCAGCAGATTATAGATGAAGCCATCCGCCGTAATGCTGAAGGATTTATAATAACTTTGATGTGGCATGCTGTACGTCCAATTGAGGATGAACCGGTAGAATTCCGCGGATCAATACTGGGGAAATTAACAGATGAAGAGTGGCAGGATTTGATTACCCCCGGAACCTTAATAAATGAACGCTGGAAATCACAGGTTGATGTAATTGCTTTTTTCTTAAAACAGCTTCGAAATGCCGGAGTTCCGGTTCTATGGCGGCCTTATCATGAAATGAACGGCGACTGGTTCTGGTGGGGTAAAAAAGAAGGCATACATGGTTATAAAAAATTATACCGTATGCTGTATGACCGGCTTGTAAATTTTCACGGCTTAAATAATCTTTTATGGGTATATAATGCTGTCGAAATTAAATTGGGTGTGGACTCTTACGAAACATATTATCCCGGCGATGATGTGGTAGATATTCTGGCAACGGATGTTTACTCCGAGGATTATGATGATGATAGTTACCATGAGCTTCTTGCTCTTGCAAAAGATAAACCGATTGCTCTTGGTGAGGTAGGAATAGTCCCATCAGAAGAGGTATTAAGCGAACAGCCCCGCTGGTGCTGGTTTATGGCGTGGGGCGAACCCTACAGCGGTATTTCAGAAAATAAAGATGTAATAGAGCTTTATGAAAGCGATACCGCAATCACCTTAGAAGAATTACCTTGGGTAAAGGTTACTAAGCCGAGAATCCATTATCCTATACTGAAATAAATGTAACCACCTTATATCTTTTCTTACCCATAATTGTAATTGAAGCTGAATATAAGCATAGTTACAATTATGAGTAAGAAAACAATACTTCATCATTTTATTTCCATTCACAAATATTCCCCTTTTTATTTATATATTTGTCCAATCACAGCAGGCAACAGTAATGGAAAAAGCTAACAGGCTCATCAATGAAAAAAGTCCGTATTTGCTTCAGCATGCTTACAATCCGGTTGATTGGTATGCCTGGGGTGAAGAAGCGTTTCACAAGGCAAAGGAAGACGATAAGCCTGTCTTTCTTTCAATCGGGTATTCAACCTGTCACTGGTGCCACGTAATGGAAAAAGAATCGTTTGAAGATGAAGAAGTAGCCGGGCTAATGAATGATGCCTTCATCTCAATAAAAGTCGACAGGGAGGAGCGGCCTGATATTGACGGGATATATATGACTGTATGCCAGATGCTTACCGGCAGTGGCGGCTGGCCTCTTACAATTATTTTAACACCCGACAAAAAACCATTTTTCGCAGGCACTTATTTTTCTAAATACAACCGCTTTGGCAGATCGGGTTTAATGGATCTTATTCCAAAGCTAAAGGATGTATGGTTAAACAGAAGAGAGGATGTTTTAAGATCAGCAAGAGAAATTTCTGCCACGATTGCTGAATCAGTACTTATTTCTGCGGAAGAAAATATAGATGAAGATATTTCCAGCCGGGCATTTAATGAATTCTCAAAGAGATATGATAATGTTTTCGGGGGATTTAATAATGCACCTAAATTTCCAACGCCTCATAATTTTTATTTTCTCCTCCGCTACTGGAAAAGGACAGGTAATAAAGAAGCATTGGAAATGGTTGAAAAAACTTTAATTGAAATGAGAAAAGGGGGGATTTATGATCATATAGGTTTTGGTTTCCACCGGTATTCCACAGACCAGCATTGGCTTGTCCCCCATTTTGAAAAGATGTTATATGACCAGGCTCTTTTATCTTCAGCCTATACTGAAGCTTATCTTGCAACAAAAAATAACTTATATAAAAACACTGCTGAAGAAATACTTGAGTATATTTTAAGGGATATGACATCCCCCGAAGGAGGATTCTATTCTGCAGAAGATGCAGACAGTGAAGGAGTTGAAGGAAAATTTTACCTGTGGACGGAGAATGAATTAAGCGAAATTTTAGGCGAAGATGCAGGATTCTTTATACAAGTTTTTAATACAACAAATGACGGCAACTGGATTGATCCCGTGCATGGAAGCAGGGATAAAACAAATATTCTTCATTTAAAAAAATCTCATGATGAATTAGCAGATGATCTTAATTTACAACTCAATGAACTTGATAATACTATAAATAAACTAAGAACTATTCTTTTTAACCGCAGGGAAAGAAGAATTCACCCGTATAAGGATGATAAAATACTTACAGACTGGAATGGATTGATGATATCTGCTTTTGCACGCGCTGCTCAGGCATTTAGTGAAGAAAAGTATACAAATGCTGCTGAAAAAGCTGCTGCATTTATTCTGGATAAATTAAGAGATAAAAACGGCAGGCTCCTTCACCGTTACAGAAGCGGCGAGGCAGGTATAAATGCACATGCTGATGATTATTCTTTTTTTATTGCTGCTCTCATCGATCTGTATGAAACCAATTTTAATCCGCAATACCTGGAAACAGCCCTGGAGTTGAATGAAGATTTTATAAAACATTTCTGGGATGAGAAGAATCATGGGTTCTTTTTTACTGCTGATGACGGGGAAGAATTAATAGTAAGGCAGAAAGAAATTTATGACGGCGCTGTTCCCTCAGCCAACTCTATAGCAATTTTAAATTTAGTAAGACTTTCAAGGTTAACCGGGAATATCCGTTTTGAAGAAATGGCAAATGAAATATTAAATGCTTTTGCCAAAAATATTAATACGTCACCTTCAGCATTTTCGCAGGCTTTAGCGGCCGTTGACTATATTTCCGGAAGTTCTTACGAGATAATAGTTACCGGTGATAAAAATTCGCCGGAAACCGTTAAAATACTGAAATATCTGCGAAGCATATTTTTGCCAAATAAAGTGATCCTTCAAAAAGATAATAATATGGAACAACAATTAAACAAACTTTCCCCTTTCACATCGGATTATAAAGCAAAAGATGGGAAAACACTGGTTTATGTCTGCCGGAATTTCTCATGCAGCCTCCCGGTAGAATCTATAAATGAACTGGAAAGACTTTTATCAAATTAATTGTTTTGTATATAGACTGTTTAAATATCTTAAGTTAAATTAACTGTGTGATTTTATACAAGGTTTAACTCTGGAACAGGATAATAAATTTGTTAAATCTCTGATTCAAAATGTTCAAAGAGGCAATAATGCCGCATTTGAGCAATTGTACCAGATATATTCCGGGAAAGCTTATGCTGTTAATCTGCGGCTTTCAGCAGATAATAAACTTGCCGAAGAACTTACCGTAAAAACATTTTTGTCGGCACGCGAAAACATATCATTCCTCCGGCATGATATGCCTTTTGCAGGATGGCTGACGGGAATAGCTGTTTATACATTTCTCCAGGAAGTTTTATTAAAAGATGAATCTGCTGTACCGGATAAATCAAATGTTACATTTCCTCAAACATATCAGAAAAACCTGATTGAAGACAGTATACTGCATCTGCAGAATAAAGAAAGACATTTTGCGGTTCTTCACCTGATCGAAAAGTATTCTCTCCGGGAAACTGCTGATTTTCTTGCTATTAAACATTCAGAGGCAAAGAACTTATATAAAATTGTAATTCAGCACCTGCTTGAGTCTTTGGACTTTGTTTATAATGCCGACCAGCTTGTAAGCCGCATCGAATCTTTACCTTATAAAATAGAACCTTCACCTGAAGTGTGGGATAGAATTGTTACACTGCTGAGGGATGAAAAAATTGAGATACAGGAAAAACTTGATAAAGCTATTGAGGATGAGTTAAAAGAAAAAACCTCTTCGGAAAAAGAGGAAGTATCAGAACCGAAGAAGAAAAAAAAAGAAAAAAGAAAAGCCCTTTACAATTAAGAGGCAGCGCAGAATTGACGCAACTTATATTAAAAAGTTTTCTCTTTTTTTATCTGTTTTTGCTGCATTTTTTATCACAATCTATTTCCTGTTTTTTACCGGTAAAGTATCCTGGGATGTTAGCGATTTACAGGGCAAGGTCTTGTTAAACGGAACTATTGTCTCAGAAGACGCCGAATTAAAAGAAGGTGAAACAATAACAGCAAATGACAATTCAGGTTTTAAACTTGATATTTCCGCCATTGGGGAAATACAGGCTTCAGAAAATACTTCTGTTAAACGGACAAGTGACAGCAGCCTGCAATTAATAAGAGGTTATCTCTATATATCAAAAGATGATGATTCTGATCTCTTAACAGTTGAACTTACCTCAGCAAATATTAGTGATGTTTACCCCGGGGGAGAATATGAAATTCAGTTTATTCCGGGTTTTTATACGCTGATGAAGAACAAGTCAGGGTGGATAAAAATTTATGCAGGCAAAACAGAATTTTACCTTCTTTCAGGATATGAATGTGAAATAAATGAATCAGGTGCAGGCATACCATACCATCATAGAAGCTCGGAAGTAGTTAAAAAACTTTTACACCAGTATATTTTTTCTTCTGAAGATAGAGATGACCTGGTTGACAGGCTTATTATCCTTACAGAAAACAGAGATCTTGTTTCCTTGTGGAATATCCTTAAAATCGCATCCCCAATGAAGCGGGGTGATATATACGATTATTTTGCAAAATTAATTTTTATGCCCCCTTCTATAACTAAAGAAGGCATCATTTATCTTAAAAAAGAAATGATGATGAGCCTGCTTGCTGAACTTGAACCCGCACTTGAAATTTAAGGAAGAGGGTACTTCTTTACTTTTTGGCGGATCAATATCCGGATATTATTATTCAGATAAAATATCCGCCAATTAAAATAACTACAATACCTATTATTTTACTGCAAGGGCTTTTTTGGGTGGTGTAAATTTAACCACATTATTTCTTACAGGTTTTAGTGTTTTCAGGTAATCATAAATAGCCCCCAGATCTTCTTTAGTCATTCCTGCATATAAAGACCATGGCATTATTGTATTAAATTCACCAGCTTTTACCGATAGATAACCGCCGCTGTCCGGGTCAAAAGATTTAAACCTATTAATAAACTGTTCTTTGGTCCAGCTTCCGATTCCTGTTTCATTATGCGGAGTTAAATTTGCACTTGTAAGTGTACCAAAAGGCAGTTCCATTACTACTCCGCCTGCAAACTCCATTCCTTGTACAGGCTCTCCTTCATTCGTTTGAGTATGACAATCTGTGCAGGCAGCTATTGTAACCAGGTATTTACCGTAAGCGGCAGTGTTAGACCTATCAGGTTCAGGTGCAGGAGTATAAGTTTTAAGAGGTATTGTTCTTACAATTAAGTTAAGAGGAAAATTTAATTCTCTTTCAGGTATTGTGCTTTTTTTAGCCGGCAGTGTTTTAATAAAAGCAACTATTGAATAAATGTCTTCCTCTGATAATTTATTATAATTAAAATATGGCATAACCGGGAACATTGGTTCGCCATCCTTTGCAACACCACAGGTAATTGCACGCATAATTTCACCATCCGACCACTGGCCTATAGCAGCCGGCGTTATATTCTTCATTGCAATTCTACCCGGAAAGCCAAGGTTTTCATCAAAGACATCTCCCCCCTGCCCTTCAGTGCCGGGAGTGATGGGACCTGAAAATTTAGAAAAATCTCTTACTGAATGACAGTCCATGCACATTGTTACATGGTAAGCAAGATATTTACCTCTTTCAATTCTTTGAGAAGTTTGTTCTACCTTAATCTCTTTGGGCGGGTCAACATCCGGATAAGCAGTATTCAAATAAATAAGTCCCCCAACAGCCGCAATAACAATAACGGCCATTATAATACCAAGAACTTTAAAAAAAGTTTTCATAGAAGCCTTTAGTCCTTAAATAATTATTTTATGTAAATATTGATCGAGGAGTATCCCAAAAATGGAAACAGCTTTCCGGAAAAGCTAAATCGATAATAAAGCCACAAAAGATTTCTTGGGAAGCGGTAAATTGAGGGGACAAAGTTCGTGATTGGAAATTTCATAAGCAACAAAAATTTTACATTAAATTATTTCTTTATGATAAATGTTGATATTTTAATGATGTACGGTTGTTCATAATAAGAAAACCCAGTTTCCGCCTATTGTTTCTTAATAAAAATCGGTTCTCCACCTTGTTTCTCAAAAAAGGGGGAGCTAGAGAGGGTTCCAGACGGGCTGAACCGGCAGCGAATACTTTTTATGAAACTTATTATCTTTTAAATACAATTCTAAATCAAATATTTATATGAAAAAAAATATTATTACCCGCTGTTCATGGTCAGGAAATGACCCGCTTTATGTTAAATATCATGATGAGGAATGGGGTGTACCTGTTCATGATGATAAAAAACTATTTGAAATGCTTATACTTGAAGGGATGCAGGCGGGTTTAAGCTGGATAACAATTCTCCGCAAACGCAAAAATTTCCGGAAGGCTTTTGATAATTTTAATGTTAAAAAAATAGCTAAGTATGACCAGGCAAAAATAGATCAGCTTTTATTAAATGAAGGTATAATAAGGAACCGGCTAAAGATAAATGCAGCAATAGAAAATGCCCGGTTATTTATAAAAATACAGAATGAATTCGGTTCGTTTGATAATTATATATGGCAATTCGTAAATGGTAAACCAATAAAAAACAAGTGGAACTCTTTAAAAGAAGTTCCACCCCGGACTACAGAATCGGATATAATGAGTAAAGATCTGAAAAAAAGAGGATTCCGCTTTGCCGGTTCCACAATATGTTATGCTTTTATGCAGGCAACCGGCATGGTAAATGATCATGTTAAAGACTGTTTCAGGTACAAAAAAGTTTAATCGGTAAAAATTTCAACTTCCCCTGTGCCAAGGTTATATATACCGGAAACGATTTTCAGTTTACCTTCCATTACAAAAGGTTTTAATTCCGGGTCTTCCTCCAGGATTGTTTTTACTATTTTTATGTTTTCAACTACTGCATTATGATAATGATCACCCGGCAGTGATTTTGTTTTTTCAACAGCAGGAGCAATTTTTTCTATTATCCTGTTAATATTCTCACCGTACTCCCCCGGTTCAAGTGCAGCATGAACTGCGCCGCAGTGTTCATGCCCCATTACCAGAACCAGCGGTGCGGCAAGATATTTTGCAGCATATTCAATACTTCCCATAACAACTTCATCCGCTACATTGCCGGCTACACGTATTACAAACAGATCTCCCAACCCCTCATCAAAAATTACTTCCGGCGGTACACGTGAATCAGAGCAGCTAAGAATTACTGCAAACGGATGCTGTTCTTTATATATTTCCCGGACTCTCTCCATACTCCTGCCAGGATTCTCCAATTGTCCTGATACAAATCTTTTGTTGCCGTCAATTAATTTTTGAAGGGCTTCAGATGAACTAACCTGTGCAAAACTATATTAAAAAATGAACACAAAAATACTATATAGACAGGTACTCTTTTCAGCATCTTCTCTCCGTTAAATTTTATGATTATATTATCTAAATTAAACTATGATATGTTTACAA
>JAWOJF010000296.1:0-8259 GCA_046481785.1 Ignavibacteriaceae bacterium
ATTGTAAACATTAAGAGTAACAAACCCCCGGCTGTTAAGCTGGTATGTTATTGATGTTGAAGGATTAAAAGGATTTGGATAATTCTGCAGCAGTCCAAAGCCTGCCGGCAAATTACCATTAGAAGTAACTGAAACAACAGGATCAGATTCAAATGCACCAAGATCGGGACCTGCCCCCATATACGGCAGTCCAATATCGGTTCCGGCATCAATCAAGTCACTCCCCTCAGCAAGATGTAAAAAGTTTACGTCGGGCAGAGTGCCGTCAGGTTTGCGAGGCCCTCTTACGCCTGCAGTATCCAATGAAATAAAATCACTTGTATTAACAACAAAGGGGGACTGCCAGCTATTTGTCTGCTGAATTACAGAAGAACCAAAAATACCTGCATTCCCCAAAACAGCAGAGTTTATAACCGATGCAGTTTCGCCGTCGTTTATAAAAGCCGGTATTGAATAGTTAGTACCGTTCCTGTATCCTGTGCAGTTCTGCAGTATCATCGATCCCCTGTTATTATTCTGATCAAAACCTTTTACACGGTTATCAAAAGCAATACTGTTTATTAAAGTAAAATCGTGAGCCAGCTTATGAATGTTAGTAGTATCTCCGCCCCCCATTTTATAGCCGTTTCCATTCCCGCTGCTGGGTGAGCCGTCTTTTAAATAGCCGTTCATAAAACACCAGCTATTCTCAACAGTTGTACTCGCACTAGCTGATTCTCTTAAATAACCATCCCAACCATCATCAGAGTTCTGCCATGCGCGGCATCCATAAAAATAGTTATTAGTCCCAACACTCAGTTTCGGTGCAAAGCCATCTGCATTCCCGTGCCCCGGATCTGCATTAAAGTATGAGTCACAATTTATAATCCTGTTATCTGAAGCGCCGCCGCCAAGCTGCAGGCCTGTGTCTTTATTTTCAAAAAATGAGCAGAACTCAATAATATTATTTGAGCCGCTTATATTCATACCGTTATCACCGGCGCCTTTTATATCTAAACCTTTAATGTGCCAGTAACTGCCTCTTAAAATAATTCCCCTGTTGCTGCTGCCAAAAGGCATCAAAGAAAAATCAAGCAGAGGCCTTTCTCCCGGGTATGCAAACAGGTAATACATATTTCCGTCTGTGCCGTCTTTCGCAATTGATATTGTAGCAGTTAAACTATAAACACCGCCGCGTACGTAAATTGTATCTCCCGGACCGGTTATAGTAACTGCCGCAGGTATTGTTGCTAACGGCTGTTCAATTGTACCGGGATTATTATCATCTCCCGAAGCTGAAACATATACCTGGGAAAAAGATATGCCCGAAAAGGAAAGAACAAAAATAATTATCAGCGCAGTCAATGTACTATTCATATATCTTTGGCAGGCTTTTTAACAGCTAATTAATCTTCCTGTATTTATTTCCGCAGTTACATCCCTTTATATCTGAATATTTAATTTTTACAAGTTCATTTAAATATTCTTCTATATATGTATAACCGCTCTCAGCAATTTTATTTGCATCACTGCTGTCATAAATATTTAAACTTCTTTTTTGCTCCCAGTTGTCCGGCATACCATCATGATCAGTATCAGCAGGTGCTTCGGTTGATTGAAGTTCCGGCCATCCGCCCACCTGTGTTTGTGAGTTTATAATTCCGTTTGCTGCCGATACTGTACCGGACATTACATCATTAATAATTCTTTCATCAGCATTATCTCTAACCGGCAGTATTGCTCCCGCGTATCTTAAAACATCTTCATAAGCTTCTTCTGCATTGCTGTATTCAACAGGCATAGTTTCAAACGGTTTGTCCGCTTTAATATCATCTTCTGAAAAATCCCCCTGTACTCCGCCTTTCCAGTTATCTTCTGTTACCTCCGGAGATCCTGCAACATAATTACCATCTATATACCATCTGCCCTTATTTTCCCACGGTTCTATTATTCTGCTCTTAACTTTTTCTTCAGTGGCAGGACCCGGTTTGTAATAGTTTGCAGCAATATTATATGAACCGCCTTCACCGCCGTAAGCGCTGTTAATGCCCCAGTTATAAATAACATTATTTCTAAAGTCTACAAGTTCTTCATCGGAAGTATATTTGGTTCTGCTCCCGTTAAAACGCGGGTTCCTGCTTGAGTTGTTTGCCAAAAGATTATGGTGGAATGTTGCATTTTTTCCGCCCCATATGCCGCCGTAGCCGTGTTCTCCCTTGGAATGATAGGAATCATTTAATGCTTCTGATATAATACACCACTGCATTGTAGTATTTTCATTATCATAAAATGAAAACACCTCATCAATACCCCAGCTTACCGAGCAATGATCAATAATCACATTTTTGCTGTTCATAATATTAAGAGCATCGGCTTCCTGCTTTGTTTCGTCCCCCAGCCTGAACCGCAAAAACCTGATTATTACATTCCCGGCATTAACTATAGTTTGATAATTTTTAATGCAAATACCGCCGCCGGGTGCTGTTTGTCCGGCTATTGTTAAATCTCCGTTTCTTATTATCAAATCTGACTCAAGAGCTATAGTACCTGAAATCCTGAACACAACTATCCGCGCCCCCGCCTGCTCAACAGCATTTCTGAAACTCCCATCACCTTTATCATTTAAATTAGTTACTTCAATAACTTTACCTCCTCTGCCGCCTGAAGTATATTTGCCGTAACCCTCTGCACCGGGAAAAGAAAGAAGCTGGGGATAGATCTTATAATTAAATAAAACCATTACCCCAACGATAACAATTATGTAATATTTTTTAATAACAACACCTTGTTTTTTAAAAATACAGAAGCACCCGGCGCCTTAATAATCAAAAAAATTTACCGGATGCCTCTGTAAGAAAAATGTAAGATATTACTTCATCAACAACATCTTTTTGGTACTTATGTTACTGCCTGATTCAAGCTGGTAAAAATACACACCTGTTGACAATTTTGAAGCATCAAAATTAATCTCATGATAACCTGACGGCATTTCACCGGAAATAAGTGTAGCTACCTTTTGTCCCAATAAATTGTACACACTTAATACAGTGTGAGCCGACCTATCAAGATTAAAGGAAATTTTTGTTGAAGGGTTAAACGGATTAGGATAATTCTGGCCAAGAGCAAATCCGCTTGGCAGATTGCTTCCGGGAACACTAACAACACCTTCAAACCAGTTTAAATCGCCTACAGGTAATCCGCCTGTACTTGCTGTAAATGCAGGTGAAGTTGACGGATATGAAGCATCTAGTGTATCACGGTAATACTGGATATAACGCCTGTCATAGTCATGCAGTTCTTTATTAAAGTTATTTACAAGTTTACTTTTACCTGCACCGCCTTCAGCATCAGGAGTTTCATACCAGCGCATCATATTAGTCATTAAAGCAGGGGTATTTACCAGTTCCAGGTCTATTTGAGTAAATGCATCTGCAGAATCTGCTCCAAGCCTGCTGTTAATATGCCATGAAAGAGGTGAGGCAGGCCCAAATCCGTAATCATTGAGGAATGCCTGTCCTGAATCACTGATTGCAAAATAATTATTGCTTACAACCCAGTTGGTAACATCATTTTGGGCAGTAAATATCCATGTAATTCTGCTTGTTCCATCCTCGTAATATTCCTGGGTATTTGCCCATTCTTTTGTACGGGTGGTATCTGAGGGATCCTCACCGAGGGCAAATCCATCAACAAATAAATTATTTGTTATAACTATTTCCTCGCCTACGTTTCCAAGAGAGAATAACCCGTGATAGCCCATGCCGTTAATAAATGTATTATGATTAATTTTAGCATAGTGAAGCGTGCGTGTACCACCGGTATCGGGGCTTGGATTATTAAAGTTGTAATGCCTTATCGGGCGATCCTGGTAATTTACAAAAGTACAATTTTCCAGAATGAATGTATCTATTTCTGCCTCCCTGAAATCAAGCCCTTTACCGGCACCAAGGTTTGAAGTTGTAAGCGCACCCATATTGGCAAATATTGTATTTCTGATTGATATGGTACCAACATCAAAACCGGTTCTTATATGCTGTCCATTAACATTGGAAAAAAGAACACCATCAATATTTAAATTTGCTCCGGCACCGGTGGTATTTATAAGTCCACCCTGAACTCCGTCTACCCCTGCAGGATCAGGCTCATAAAATCCGGCAATACAGATATCCTTTAATTCCAAATCACCGCCGTTAAGCACAATCATGTTTCCCGGAGGTCTTCCGCTGCCTGTTCCGGCATCATAAAGATATACTACCGGTTTCCTGCCGTCGCCGGCTGCAGCCCTTATGCGGAGCGTTTCACCTGCGTCAACGGTCATTTGCCGGTTGTGTATATAAATGGCATCCCTGTCCAGTTCATAAACACGGTTTTCTTTTATTCCCCCTGACTCTGAACTGTCTGCTGTTATTTGAGCGTTAAGAAATGTTTCGGGATTGGTAGCGTCGGATGGGGTAATCCTCAAAACTTCCTGCGCATAAATTACCGCAGAACAAAACAAAGCAATAACAATAATACTAAACAGTTTTTTTATAAACATTAGAACCTCCTAAAGTTTAATGAAAGATTAGCTCAGAACTGAATTATTTGATTCGAACAACTTCTAACGTAGATCCCCTTGTTGCCTCAAGTATACGCGGCTTCCCCTAAAGCCTGCTGATGCAGGCCCGGGATAATCTAAAAGAGAATGATAATGTTTTATCATTATAATTGAAGAGTAACACCAAAATCTGCAGTAAGACCATATTTCTCACTTTGATTAAATAAAGTACGGTTAAATTCCCTGTTTAACTGGGATGTACCGTCTTCAACATCGGTTAAATTATTTATGTTGAGGAAAAGAGACAGGTAATCTGTAACTTTTTGTTTAAAAGCCAGATCCAGACGGGTAAATTCTATTGTTTCCTGGTCTGACCTGCCGGCTGCAGAAAAAGAAACATTGTGTTTCCCTTTATGGAAGAGGGAAATCCTTGCCGAGAAACCGGCAATATCATAACCGAGTGATATGTTGCCGAAAAACTCAGGCATACCTTCCAGTTTTTGTTTCCTCTCAACAAGAATATTAGTATATCTTATGCGCGGAATAATTCCTGTTGAATCAATAAAGGAGATGGTTTCTGATCCATATATTATAGTTTCTGAACGCACTATTGATGCATTGTATGATAAGACTATGTTTTTCAGAAGACCCGGAAGAAAATGAAAATTTATCTGGTGTTCAAATTCAAACCCCCATACCTTGGTGGGTTTTGGAGAGTTGTATGGGAAAGTTAAATTGTATGGTGTGCTGCCCATAAGATTGGGCCACATAATACCGAACCTTCTCATTAATGTATCCTGGATTACTCCCTCATGCATTACGGCAGTTGAAACAAAATTATTAAGCATATGATACATATCTTTAATTTCTTTATAGTATGCTGATAAAGAAATTAGTCCAATTTCGTTTCCGTAAAAGGAAGTATTTATTTCAAAGTTCCATGCTTCTGCTGTTTTTAAATTTGGATTGCCTGTGTACAGCACAAAACTGGATGTTGATTCGGCACCGCGGCCCGCTATCAATCTGTCCATCCTCATATTAAAGTCGGGCCTTGCAAGTGCTTTGTAAGCAGCCAAACGTATATTCATAAAGTCATTAGGCCTGAATGATATATTAACATTCGGCAGCCAGACTGTTTGATTTGATGATGAAGTGGTATCCCTGAATGTTGCACTTACAGGAAATCCCTGTGCTCTTGTGGTCATATAATATGCAAGGTAATCATTATCCTCGTATTCAAATCTTAGCCCTGCAATTATGGTTAAATTTTGTCCGATGTTCAGAGTGTTCATAAGATATCCGGCAGACACTCTTTCGGTAACATTATAATCATCATACCTTATCAGGGGGTTACCCCATACCTCGGCGTTGTTTCCTGTAACATCAACCCCGCTGCTGTTTAATTCGCCCCACAGGCGTAATCGGTCTCTATCCAATAAAGGGGTTAAACTGTAAGAATCATAAATTTCCCTTGATTCCAAATTGCCGGGTAAAAATAATGCTATTACAGGAGTACCGCCCCCGGCTCTCCACCAGTCTTCAAAAGCAGTTCCTGAAAAATCTTTAGGCCTCACTGTTCCATCAGGCAGGCGTTCGTGGGTTTTCCATGTTCCCCCCAGATAATACGGAGCAAAATCTTCGCTCCTTGAGTTATACCTGTCTTTTACTCTGTATTTACCTCCAACTTTTATCTGGCCGGAAAACATATTACTAAGTGTGTAATCCTTTGAAATATTCAGGAAGGCAGTTTTCTCTTTATCAAAATTGTCCTGGTTACGGTAATATGCCCAGTTAAGTGCCGCATTACTATAATTATTAACTGCATATTGTATTAGATCTTCCGGCTTTTCTCTGTAATATATATCCCCGGTCGGCCTCATGCCGTTTGGCTCAGTAAAAATTAATTCATAATCATAAGGAAATTCCGACTCTGATTGTGCAAAGGATAAACCCCAGTTAAGTGTTAGCCCGAGAAGATGATTATCTCCTCTTACAGAGCTGTTAAAAGTATTAATCTCCTGTTCCCTGTCCCTGTAATTATAAACAGTTTCACCATTTGAACTGCCCCCGCCTCTTGTAGGATAATCCCTGGTTGACCATAAATAATCCCTGTTTGTACCTCCATACACTGTATTAATTCTTATGGTTCCCTCGTCAGGGGTATTAATGTCAAGAAGCACAGATACACCATTTCTTTTTCTTAATTCATCGGTATACTCAAGAAGAAAATCGTCTATAAAATAGTCTCCCAAATATCTCTGGTTCTGAGTATAGTCAACATTAATTCTTTCATTGCTCCTTACCTTTCTTTCAATGTTCCCGTTAACCTGTACACCCAGTATATTATCAAAAAATCTTTCACCATAATTAAGTGAAAAATCGTACTGGCCAAAAGAACTTTCAAGATCATTGTAGCTTCCTTTCAAATCTGCACGCACTCTCCGCTGCTCGGGAGCTGCCTTGGTAACAAGGTTTACGCTTCCTGCAAGAGCATCACCGTCTTTATCGGGTGTAATAGCTTTATAAAGCTCAATCCCCGCCAATGAACTTTGCGAAAGCATGCTCAGGTCAACGCCTCTTCCGGTTGCATCGGTTGGGGGTATTTTAATTCCATCTATAGTAATTGTTGTAAATTTATCTTCAAGGCCGCGCAGTATTACTTTATTTGCTTCACCGCCGGAACGCAGAATAGAAACACCCGGAAGCCGCCCGATTGACTCGGCCGCATTTGCATCCGGTAGTTCCTTAATTTTTTCCTCGGAGATCACATTTATTATTGTGTTTGATGATCTCTGCTGATTTATTGCAGCCATCTGTCCTGCCGCCTGTGCCGTTACAAGCACTTCCTCTCCTTCAAGAATATCAGGCAAAATCTGTACATCAAGCTGAAGTGTTCTCCCTTCAACTATGGTAACATTTGTTTCTTTTGCCCTGTAGCCAATGTAGGATATTTTAACGGTATAATTTCCTGCCGGTATTCCGGGTATATTATACCTTCCTTCAAAATTAGTAGCACTCCCCAGTGAAGTGCCCGGAAGAAATATATTTGCTCCCACCAGCTCTTCACCGGTTAATGAATCTGTAACCACTCCGCGTAAATTACCCAGAGCATTTACAGACACTGCTATAAGCAAAGTGATTATTAAAACTTTAACAGGAGATATTGTAACCATAAAAAACTCCTTGATTAAATCTTCTTATTGGATTTTGTTATATAAATATGAAATGATTGGCGGCTTAGAAATTAGCATCAATACTGTTTTTTATCCTCTCCTGGATGGAGATTGTGTGAAAAGCAGAAAGTAGTGAATAAATATGTATCAACCCCGGGCTTCAGAGTGTGTTGCACAATTCAGCCTTAACTTCACAAGGAGAGGATATCAATGGCCACGACTTTTAATGTTGTGGTTCAATGTTTCCTAATTTCTTTGGCTTTAACCACAATTTAAAGGCAAATTGTGGCTAAAGCCTTGATACTTTTTTCCATTTCCCCACGACTTAAAAGTCGTGGCTATGATATTCTTTACCCTCGGTTTGAAAGAAATTTCGGATAAAGCCTATAACCAGATTTTTCAAAGGCATGAAAAATAATTCTCATAGTTAGTGATGAAAGTCTGCATAACTAATTTATTTTAATTGCCACGACATTTATGTCGTGGTTCAATGTTTCCTAATTTCTTTGGCTTTAACCACAATTTAAAGGCAAATTGTGGCTAAAGCCTTGATACTTTTTTCCATTTCCC
>JAWOJF010000332.1:0-3221 GCA_046481785.1 Ignavibacteriaceae bacterium
GTATTTCATCGATTGGCTTTATTGGTTTATGTGTTCCCCTGTTGTTATACCGGTTAACAAGAGCAATAGCAACCGGGGCTTCAAATTCAGGATCTTCAGTTAATGAAACACGTACTGTATCTCCCAGTCCGTCTTCCAGCAGTGTCCCTATGCCAACGGCAGATTTAACTCTTCCATCCTCGCCGCCGCCTGCTTCAGTTACACCCAGATGAAGAGGATAATTCATCCTTTCTTCTTCCATTTTACGGATCAGCAGTCTGTATGCCTGTACCATTACCTGCGGATTGCTTGATTTCATAGAGAGGACAATGCTGTAATAATTCAGATCTTCACAAATGCGCACAAACTCAAGTGCCGATTCCACCATACCAAGAGGGGTATCGCCGTAACGGCTCATAATTCTATCTGATAAAGAACCATGGTTGGTACCTATTCTCATTGCAGTACCATACTCTTTACAGATTTTTACTAAGGGAGAAAACTTCTGTCTGATTCTTTCAAGTTCAGATTCGTATGTAGTATCGGTATACTCTATCGTTTCAAATTTTTTTCTGTCTGCATAATTTCCGGGGTTAACCCGTACCTTCTCAATAAGTCTTGCCGCAAGTTCTGCCGCATTTGGAGTAAAGTGAATATCGGCAATAAGCGGAACTGTATATCCCCTTGCCCTTAATTCCTTTTTTATATTTTCAAGATTTTGCGCTTCAAATTTTCCCGGGGCAGTTATCCGTACATACTCACAGCCGGCATCAACCATCCTTATTGTCTGTTCTACGGTTTTCCTGGTATCCATCGTATCAGTTGTAGTCATAGATTGAATACGAATGGGATTGTTACCCCCAAGCGGAATATCACCTACCGGTACTTCCCTGGTTTTATAACGGGAATAGCTTGTTAAAGAATTGCAATATTTTTTTATATTATTTATTGTATCCTGCATTACCATCTTCTATTTTAAGCGCAATTTTTATGAATGTTTAAAATATCCATATCCGCCCTTACCTTCAAACCATTATTTCTTTCATACCCCATGATGTATCAGGGGTAATAAATTAAAATGACTGTTTTTATCCATTTTCCTATTAATCAGGTATTCTTCTTTACTAAACTGCCGGGTGGGGAGAAATATTAGTATGTTATTATCAGTTTTTAAGATGGGAAAATCTCATAAATTCACACTTTAGATAATCATGATTTTTAAATATAGAAAAGTTTAAATTAAAAATTTTAAGATAAGCCATAAAGAGGCGGCGAGTTCTGTTCTTCCCTTGTGCCTTGCAGAAGGGGGAGCCTGCCTGACGGCAGTCAGGTTAGAGGGGGTTTTTATTAAGTCATCTAAATTTAATATGTTCACAAAATAGTTTTAATTATTTTAATGATGAAAGACTTAAATTTTTACCAATGAGAATTCCCGAAAATAAAATAGAAGAGATACGTTCATCAGCTAATATTGTTGATGTTATTTCCGAATACGTACAGTTAAGAAAACGCGGAAAAAATTATATAGGTTTATGTCCTTTTCATAATGAAAAGACTCCCTCATTTACAGTAAGCGATGAAAAACAAATTTTTCACTGCTTCGGGTGCCACTCCGGCGGTAATGTATTTAAGTTTTTAATGGATTATCAAAAGATCTCCTTTGTTGAGGCTATCCAGGAACTGGCGCAGAAGCTGGGTATTAATATAGATTATGATGAAGAAAATTTTACTGAGAAGCAGAATGAACAGGAAATCCTTTATGACATAAACTCTGCAGCGGGAAGGTATTTTTCAGATAATCTTTTAAACTCAATAGACGGTGCATTTGCCCGTAGTTATTTTGAAAACAGGAAAATAAAACCAAAGACAATGCGTGAATTTGGTCTGGGTTATGCATTACCGAACAGGGATAGTTTTATTGGATTTGCACAATCAAAAAAGATTGATCTGGAAAAAGCATTATATCTCGGTTTAATCGGGAAAAATAATGACGGCAGGCTGTATGACAAATTTTCAGGAAGAATTATATTTCCCATTTTTTCTCCCAACGGCAGGGTAGTAGCTTTTGCAGGAAGAATATTAGATAAAAAGGAAGGGACTGCAAAATATCTTAATTCACCTGAATCACAGATATATTTTAAAGGCAGAATTCTTTACGGGCTTTCCCATGCGAAAGATGAAATCAGGCGGCTGGATAAAGCCATCCTTGTTGAAGGATACATGGATCTTATTTCGCTGTACCAGAGCGGGATAAAAAATGTAGTGGCTGTTTCAGGAACTGCACTAACCGATGAACAGGCTCAGCTTCTTTCAAGATATACAAAAAATGTTGTTCTTATTTTTGATGCTGATACCGCTGGTATAAAAGCCTCCATGCGCAGTATAGAGATCCTTCTAAAAAAGGATATGGAAATAAAAATTGCCTCACTTCCATCCGGTGAAGACCCTGATTCATTCGTAAATAATTTTGGAAGGGAAAAGTTTGAGGATTTAATTAAGCAGGCACAGAATTTTCTTGAATACCAGACAGCATATTATGAAGCGCAGGGTATGTTTACAGATGCTTCAAAAACTGCCGAAGCTATACGCGATCTTGTTAAGCCGATTGCCCTGATAAATGATGAACTTAAAAGAAGTCTGCTTATAAAATCTATTTCTAAAAAGTTTAACCTCAGGGAAAAACTTTTAGAAACAGAACTGGAAAAGAGATTAGCAACTCTAAAAAAAGAAAAAGACCTTAAACCTTCTACTCCAAGAGCTGAGAAAGGTGTGCAGGTTGAAAAAGCTTATGACCCAAATATCTCAGAGCCCATTTTCCTTAATGAACAAGAAATTATTAAACTTTTGTTTAAGGGTGAAAGAGAGATAGTGGAAATAATAGCCCATAACATAATTGAGGATGAGTATTTGAATAATACTCATAAAGTAGTCGCAACAATAGTATATAGTACTTTTAATAATAATGATGATCTAAATCCCGCAAGCCTACTATCAAAAATACCTGATGAAATAATTCAAGAATATATACGGGACTTGATCTTTGATAAGCATAATGTAAGTCAAAAATTATATGAGCTTCATCCTCCAGTTTCCGAAGAAACCACAAATAATAAATTACTTTCTGATAGTATTAGAAGATTTAAACAAGAAAGGATAACATTAGAAATAAAGGTATATAATGTATATCTCACAAAAGCAGAAAATGAAGAAAATATTGAAGAGGTAAGAGAGATTAACTCTCA
>JAWOJF010000028.1:0-3163 GCA_046481785.1 Ignavibacteriaceae bacterium
CATTATGGTGATTTATCACTTAAGTCCATTGAAGACCTTGTTAAAAAAGAATTTAGGGACGAAGAGTTTACATTCTTTCAGTCTAATATTGAAGGTGAAATAGTTAACTGTATACAGGATTCAAAAGATAAATATACAGGTATAATAATTAATCCGGGCGGATATGCTCATACGTCCGTAGCTATAAGAGATGCTCTTGCAGATATTAAACTTCCCAAAATTGAAGTGCATCTTTCTCACCTTGTGAACAGGGAAGAGTTCAGGCAGACTTTATTAACAGCCGGCGCCTGTAACGGTTATCTTAGCGGGTTTAAACAGCATGGTTACACAGCAGCAGTTTATTTGTTAAAAAGAATTTGCGAATTACCGAATTGACGAATTTGCGAATTCATGAATATTCGAAGGCTATCCGTTAATTCGAGAATTCGTTAATTCGCTAATTGTTTTTGGAGGTTACTTTTGATTAAAGCAGTAGTGTTTGATCTTGACAATACCCTGGTTGATTTTATGAAGATGAAAAAGCTGGCAGTTGAAGCTGCTATTCCAGCCATGGTTGATGCCGGCCTTGAAGTTACAACAGAAATAGCTAACAAAATAATTGATGAAATATATAAAGAACATGGTATAGAATATCAGCAGGTATTTGACGAATTCCTTAACCGGGTACTAAAAAAAGTTGATTATAAAATTCTGTCAGCCGGAATAGTTGCATACCGCAGAGCGCGTGAAGCTTCATTGATCCCGTATCCTCATGTATACTCAACTCTCAATAAACTCCTTAAGATGGGTGTAAAAATGGGTATAGTATCAGATGCACCAATGAAAGAAGCCTGGCTAAGGCTGGCCTATTTAAATTTCCATCATATTTTTGATGCGGTAGTTACTTTTGAAGATACAGGTGTAAGAAAACCGGAAGAAGCTCCTTTCCGTATGATATTAAAAAAACTTGATATTCAGCCGGCCAATGCTTTGATGGTGGGGGATTGGGCAGAAAGGGATATTGCCGGGGCTGCTAAAATTGGCATGAAAACGGCTTTTGCTCGGTATGGAGACACATTTAACACTGTAAAACATGACGCAGATTATGAATTGGCGGATATTTCAGAGATTATTGAGATTATCAACACTGAGAACAAATTAACCCCTTCACTTAAAGAATAGTATTAAAATAAATTTTTATATTGCTATTAAAAAGCATATTATTTATTTTTCTTCAAGACTTTAATGAAGTGTAAATGAAGGATCTCTCCATTAAGAAACTTTATTACTCTATAAGTGAGGTGAGTAAAATCACTGAGATAGAGCAATACGTTCTGCGCTATTGGGAAACTGAGTTTGATCAGTTGAAACCGCAGAAAAACAGGGCAGGAAACCGTATTTACACTAATAAAGATATTCAGCTTATTCTTTATATTAAAGGTTTACTTCGGGATAAAAAATATACTATTGAGGGCGCAAAAAAAATTCTAGCTAATTATACTCCGGATGGATCTTCATCAATACAACCGGATATTACTCCATCATCTGATCAGGAAAATAACTCAAGCAATCCTGAACCCAAAAAAGACAAACCATCCTTAAAGAAAGACCTTGAAGAAATCAAAAGTATTTTAGAACTTTTGGTAAGTAAATTATAATAATATTTATTCGGAACGTGGCGCAGCCCGGTAGCGTACTTGAATGGGGTTCAAGGGGTCGCGGGTTCAAATCCCGCCGTTCCGACTGGTTATAAAACTGTGGTAGGAACACGCCTTGGCGTGTTCCTACAGTTCATAAAAATTATTTAACAAGGTTCATTTTACGGGTCTCTATATAATTTCCTGCAGTAATCCTGTACAGGTAAACTCCGCTTGAAACAGTCTGTCCATAATTGTTTTTACCATTCCAGTAAGCAGTATATCTTCCCGGTGTTCTCTCGTCGTTTACAAGAACAGCTATTTCACTTCCAAGAATATCATAAACTTTTAATGTAACCATAGCTGCATTGGAAATATAAAATTCAATCCTTGTATCCGGATTAAACGGGTTAGGACTATTCTGCATCAGATTAAATTCTTTAGGAACCTGATCCGCAAATTTATCTTCTGTTATTACCGGAAGGGGAGCGCCAAGATTATTTTGCCAGAATAAAAAAGGATACCCGTCATTATAATTTTCGTTAATACACCATATTCCCGGATCCCATCCTGCATTTAAATAAGTTGAATGTGATTTCATCTCGTTAGTAGTTATACCAATACCAGCAGAATTATCCAGTGTAGAATTAATAGTTTTATCCCAGAAACAATTAGCAGCATCTCCAACTCCTATAATTCCTCCGATATAAGAATCCCCGCTCACAAAACTGCTGGAATAGCAGTTGTTTATTCCGGAAGATAAATCATTTCCTATTAATCCTCCGACAGCCGCAGTTCCCTGTACACTGCCTTTATTGTATGAGTTGTTTATATCGGAATGATAAGTTTCTCCAACAAGACCGCCAACAGCATCGGCTCCAACAACAGTACTGCTATTGTAAGAACATGTTATAATTGAAATATCGGCATATCCAACAAGTCCGCCTGTTCTTGGCCCGGCATGCACATTTCCATAAGCATAAGAATGAGTAATTGTTGAAGCATAACTATATCCAACTAATACGCCTGTATAAACCGTACCAGTAACTTCCGCATCGCTCCGGCAACCATTTATTGGCGATGAATCATTTGATCCAACCAGACCGCCTGTATAAGAGCCACCGGCAACCTCAGCACTGCTGCTGCTTTGCTTTATTGAAGAGGAAAGATTCTTGCCGATAAGCCCGCCAACAGATTCGCTGCCCGTAATTTTGCCGTTAGTGAAACCTTCACTAATTGAAGAAGCAACGTTTTCTCCAACAAGACCACCTGTATTATCATTCCCGGTAATGCTAACATTAGTTAATCTTAGTTTAACAAGCGTACAGCCATTTGTCTTTCCAAAAAAGCCCTGGTGGCTGGAGTCGGAACGATTTATTGAAAGACTATCAATTATATATCCGTTCCCGTCATACTTTCCTGTAAATTGAATTGTATTATTTCCTATTGGCCCGAAACCAGTGTTTTCATTCCATGAGCTTACGGATGCAGCACTGATATTTACAACTTGTTTAAAAGTTTTATCCCAAAGAGGAGAATTTTCCGAT
>JAWOJF010000151.1:0-5783 GCA_046481785.1 Ignavibacteriaceae bacterium
TTTAATTTTAATTAGAAAGGGATTCGAACCCCAAACCTTCTGATCTCCCGCATACGGGACAGATGCTCTATTCAATATGAGCTAATTATTAATTGTTAATTATGTATTTTTAATTAGAATGGAGTGCACCTGTAGGGATTCGAACCCCAAACCTTCTGATCCGTAGTCAGATGCTCTATCCAATTGAGCTACAGGTGCGTATAATTTGAAATTATGAGTGCCAAATATAGCATAAAGATAAAATATTTGCAATTTGTTAAGAGGAGTCACTATGCTCATTGCCAGGGTCTATTGTGAGGGGTCAAATTCTTATACATATAGTCAGTTTATTGGCAATTTCTTTCTTCATTCAATTCAGAAATGATAACATTCTTAAGTTGTTCCCGGTTAAACGGCTTAATAATATATTTACAGGAAAGTTTTTTTATTTTATTAATAGTATACTCGTCATTTTGGGCGGTAATAAAAAGTATAGGAATGTGGAGGGGTGAAACTTTTCTGGCTACTTCAATACCATTTATCTTATCTTCTAAATTTACATCCATCAGGACAATATCAGGATGGTATTGCTTTATACATTCGATTGCTTTTTTGCCGGAAGTGATTATGCCAATCACATTATATCCGAACTTTAATAGTGTTACTTTAAGATCAAGCGCAACTATAAGCTCATCTTCAACAATTAATATATCTGTTGTACTGCTCATAGTTATCACTTAATAAATTTGTTTGTAAAAGCATAACGCATTATGCCTGCGTTATTTTTTAGATTCATTTTTTGTAAAATGTTTTTTCTATAGTGGCTTATAGTTTTTACACTAAGTGAAAGTTCGCGTGCTATTTCACTAACTGTATATCCTTCTGCAATGCGGATAAATATATGGTATTCTCTGTTAGATAAAAGTTCAACAGTCTCTGCAAAATTCTTACTGATCATTTTAGAGAAATAATCCTCTACATACCCATTTATATACTTTTTCCCTGAATAAATAACTTTTACAGCGTCTATAATTTCGTTGCATGATAAAGCTTTTGATAAAAAGCCGGAAGCTCCTGATTTAAAGGCTCTTATAGCATAATGTTCAGGATGAAGATATGTTAATACAAGTATGGGTAAAGTTGAGTTAATTCCATTTATATACTTTAGTATCTCAAGGCCATCATTATCAGGGAACTCAATATCCATAATTATAATATCCCATTGTTCATAATTCATCCCTTCAAGAAGTACGGGAAAATTATGAGCTTCACCAAAAGCTTCTACGGGAAAATTTTCTTGCAATAAGACTTTTAAGCCTTTTCTGAAAATCTCGCAGTTATCTATAATAAATACTCTCATAAAGGAATAACAGGAATAATATTTATTAGTTCCCTTTTCTCCGTGTAAATCGGAGTGACTGTGTGTTTTAAGTAATTTTTAAGTTATTTGTTAGAACAATCATAAAATATAGACTAAGAATAAATTAAATGATATAGGACAAAATCGGATTTTGTTGAATTATTAAACAAATGAACTATATGTGATTTTTAATCTAAATTTCAATTTAGGCTACATAAGATGTAATAAATGACTAACAACACATATTTATATATCCGCAAGTAATAATTTCCGCAAAAGTATCTGCGAGGAGAATAGAATGTTGAAGTATATGCCCTATACATATCCGGATCCTATTGACCAGGAACTTATTAATTGGCTTTCTGAAGAAATTAAAATTGAAGAACTTAAAAAGACTAAAACATTATCGAAAATTCTTTCCGAAGATGTTAGCCCTAATATTCATGGTTTTGTAGAAAAACTTGATGTAGAGGAATTTGTGGATTTGTATAAAAGAAATTTAATAGATTCCGAAGGTCAACTGAGGCTGTTAGGTAAAGGATATATAGCATGCCTTATGGCCAACCTTGAGAGTGAGTAGTATCTTTGAAGGTGATACTATTTTAAAAGAATAAGTTTTTTGGTTATATAATTTCTTTCAGTTTCCAGTCTATAGAAGTAAACACCTGCGGCAAGATTGTAATAGTCGTTATCAAATTCAATTGTATGGTAACCGGCATCAGCTTCTCCGTGAAAAATTGCCGCCACTTTATTTCCCAATAGATCATATAGGTTTAACTGTACAGGGGCCCTTTCCGGCAGCCCGAAAGAAATTACAGTAACCGGGTTAAAAGGATTAGGATAGTTTTGTCTTAATACATGTTCTCCAGGTTTTAGGAAGTTAATGGGATCTTTAATAATAACATCTTTAAGTATAAAATTGTCAGGATCAAATAAAAACTCTGTTGGTTCTCCTTCCAAAACTATTTGAAAAGTCTGGTCTTGCATATTATTAAAAAGTGTAAAAGTAGTATCTGTATCAGGAGTTTTGATCCTAAACGGCAGTGGCATGGTAAAAAAACGGGGATTGGTATTACTGAACTGTGAGACACTAATATTTATATTATATAAATTGTTTCCTGCATGTGAAAAAGCCCAATTAATGTTGTATTTAGGATAATTTTCACCATATATCCATTCATCAAAAAAATATTGAAGTGAACTGCCGAAAACATTTTCAGCCACCCTCTGAAAATCTTCTGTTTCTGCCACACCATAGGCAAGTTCAGGATCGTTAAGATAATCTTTTAGTATTTTGAAAAATACAGAATCACCGGTAACCCCTCGAAGCATGTGAAGAACAACTCCCCCTTTGTCATAACTTCTTGCGCCATTAAAAATTTCATTTATAAAGAAAATATTCTCGACAAATATGCTTCCAACAGCCCGCCTTGCACTCTCCATCTTAGAGTTTATTACTATTTTATAACCCTTATCCCCCGATAAAGCTTCCTCATAAAGTGCTTCAGAATAGGTAGCAAAACCCTCATTTAACCAGATATTCTCCCAGTTTTTACATGTAATTTTATCTCCAAACCATTGATGAGCAAGTTCATGCGCAATTACACTTACGTTAAAGTTACCCATGGATGAAATAGTCTGATGTTCCATTCCGCCCCGCCCGAATTGAGCATGGCCATATTTTTCTTTTAGAAAAGGGTAGGGTCCAAACAGATCAGAAAAAATTTCGAGCATACCAACAGTAAGGTCAAGGTTGTTTTTAATGTTATTAAATACTTCCGGGTATATATAGTGTACAACTTCCATTGAGTCCCGGGCAGAATATTTAAAATATTGTTTATAAATAGTGTAGTTTGATATTGCAAGTGATATAAGATAATGAGCAATAGGGTAGCTGTTTTTCCATTTGAAAGTATGTGTCCCATTCCCATTGTCAACAGTTTCAATTAGTTTTCCGTTTGATACGGCGGTTAATTCAGAACTGCAGGTAATCCATACATCGGAAGAATCTGCTTTATCGCCAGGAGTATCTTTGCAAGGCCACCAATCTCTTGCTCCGTACGGCTCACTTAATGTCCAGATAGATGGATTCCCATTATGTATATCAAAAACAAAACTTCCCATACCGGTAGCGATGGGGACTCCCTGGTAAAAAATATCCAATATAAATCTATCCCCAAAATTATAATCTCCTGGTAATGTTATATTCAGTTTATCATTAGCATGTCTGAAAGCAAGAAGATTAAAGCCGGATAAAACCGAGTCCACTGATAGAGAGCCTGAAAGATCGAGGAATATTTCTCTTGTATTGTCTGAAAGGATGTTTGCAGCAACTGTTACTTTACCCTTCAGCATCTGGGGGATATAAGAGATTGCAAGGTCAAGTTTGTAATAAGTAACATCAAATGAGACATCGCCCGGGTAATTTACAGCACCTGTTTTTAGTAATCTATGGTTATCTAATGCTTCTTTTTCTATAAAATCATTATATGATTGCTGAGCAAAAGAGATTTCATAAAAGATTATAATTGTAACGATGCAGAGTATATATTTCATATGATGATACAAAAATGATTAATCAAATATTAAACAAATATTAAACAAAACCTGTTCTAAAACAATATTATAATTGGTAAGATAAAGTTCAAGTTCCTGGACGCACTTAAGTTTCTGGATTCGGGGTAAAACTATTATATTAGTATCCATTTGTGATAACTTATAAAGTGTTATTTGTAAGCAGGATATAACTTTTAATAGAAATAATTTTTATTATCCGTTATTTAATTAAGCCAAACATTTATGAAATTATTTGATCTGCCGCAGGATATTTATCCTGGTTCTGATATACAAAATGATAAGGTAATATTTCATGATTACTCCGCTCCGGCGGGTGCATTTAAAGGAAAGAGCGTTTTGCATAAAAATGCTGTTAGCCTTGTTATTAAAGGTGAAAAGACCATGCATTTTGCCGAAAAAAAAGTCTATGTAAATGAGAATGGTTTCCATTTACTATCTGCAGGCAATTGTATTGTTACTATGAATTTATCAAAGAAACAAATTTTTAGAAGCCTCCTGATATTTTTCGATAATAAAATTATGGCTGACTTTTATATTAAATACAACGAGAAAATATCGGGCATTAAAGAACGGCAGAAAATAAAACCCGAGCCATATATATCAATAAAAAAAGATCCATTTATAATAAATTTTATTTCTTCATTAAAAGTACTTCTGCAGACCCAAAAGATTATCTCTTCCGAAATGAAACTTGTTAAATTTGAAGAATTAATGCTTCATCTTTTGGAAAATTATCCTTATAAGTTATTATCTTTTCCCGCCGGTAATAGAGATAATTATGAGATAGAGATTAGAAAAGTTGTTGAAACGAATATTTCTAATAAAATTACTGTAGATGACCTCGCTTTTTTATGCAACCTCAGCACGTCAACTTTTAAAAGAAGATTTACAAAAATATATAATACGTCCCCTCAAAAATGGTTTTTGCAGAAACGAATGGAGCTTGCCGGAAATTTATTGAGGCATCACAATGAAAAACCCGGTGAAGTTTACTACAAAGTTGGTTATGAAAATCATTCCAGTTTTACATCTTCATTCAGGAAGATTTATGGAATTACACCAAAAGAATATAAGCAGAAATTGAACGCCTCGCGATAGTTTATGAGCGTAGAGCACTAACAACATTAATCTAAAACCACTTACTTTTCCACATCAAACTTTACTCACTAAAAAAAATATAAAAATGAAAACACAGCAAGACTTGAACAAAGAAGTTGTTATTTCTTTCAATAAAGAAGTTATTGAACAGGGGAATCTTAAATCGTTTAGGAAACTGGTAGATGATAATGTAATAAATCATGCTGCACCAGCCGGTGCATCTTCAGGCCCGGATAGTATGTCATATTTTATTTTTGATGTCCTGAGAAAGGGGTTCGATATTAAAAAAGTAAATATTCTTGAACAGGTTGCAGAAAATGATAAAGTAGTTTCAAGAAAGGAAATTCACGCCGTTCACACAGGCCATTTTATGGAAGTTCCTGCAACAAATAAAAATGTTACGATAAAAATAATAGATATTATCAGAGTAAAAGACGGTAAATATGCAGAACATTGGGGAATAGGTAATATTTCTGATATCATAAAAGAGCTTTCTGAATAATTATTTCTGTCAGAGGCCACCTGGATAGATTAATTAACAATTAGCAAATTTTAATTAAATGTTTGCATAATTAAGACATAGTTTATTCAAAATTTTGTTGCTAATTTTCATATGTAAATTTTATGTTAAATTAATCCAGTTCCCGGCTTAAAGTTGGGTTTACGGAAGAGAAGGGGATATGTCCTTAAAGCAAAAACTCATCGATCTTTTTACACGCAAAGAAAAAATCCAGGGCGGCGGCGGTACTAAAGCTGTAGAAAAGCAGAA
>JAWOJF010000270.1:0-5866 GCA_046481785.1 Ignavibacteriaceae bacterium
GTTTCTCAACAGTTCACGCCCCAGGAGGACCGCATCGGCCTGCCCCGTTATCAGAATTTGTTCGGCCCTAAAACAGCAATATATATTATACCTTAACATATAGTTACCTGTTTATGGTATAAGTCCTTGTATTCCTGCAATTATTACAATCCCGTAGGGATTAAACGTTTATAGAATAAATTACAGAATGAAATAAGTCCCGCAGGGACGATAGATTGAGGATCGATTTGATGATAATAAAAAAAATCCGGATTCTGCCTCTATTTAGGAGTATTATTTTAATAATAATTTTAATTTGGACAGCACTGATCCAATTCTGCTTTCTTCTCTATTTCTCAAGCCTGCTTAATATTACTTTCATCTGGCTGATCTCTGCCTGCTGGTTGGCGATAATTTCTTCACAAAGTTTTTTTAACTCTGGATCAGTTATAGAAGCTTCTTCACACATCAGGATTGCACCGGAATGGTGAGGAATCATCGATCTCACAAACTGTATATCTGATACAGCAGTCTGCTGTCGTATAAAAATAAAAAATGCAGCTAATGCAACAATGCTGACCCCTGCAATAAAAGCATTTAATTTTTTATTGTAATACATACTTCCCATCAGAGCAATTTCAATTACCCCCATAGAAGCAGTCATAAGTCCTGCCATATAAAATTGGTTAAAATTGTGAAATAAATTATCGAATACATTAACCATTGAGTACATGAGTGCATACATAGCAATAAAGTGAACGGCAACCATTATAAACAGCCGGGTGTAGTGATTATTTACTCCTTGTTCCATCGGTATTCCTTTCCAATTTTCTTTTAAGATAAAATTAAAACCGGAACATTGATATTTCTGAAATCACTATGAAATGCATATATGATTGAAGGCAAGGATTGGGGAGTTGTATATACAATACTTGTTTTTATTAAGATAAGTTCACAAATGGCTGCCCCTTATGGAAACGATCCATTTGCAGCCGGTATAAATATTATTCTTTAACTGTTTCTCTTGCAATTGCAGGCTGGTCAATAATCCATCGCCATGTGCCATCGGGCTGCCTGCGCGCTACTTCTGCTGTTACTGAGCCATCAGGTAAAAGTGCCGATGTAAGCGCAATATCTCCGGCGGCTTGAATAGCAGGACGCTGCTTTCCAGGTTTAAATTGGGGTTTATCTGCAAGTAAATCAGTAAAAAACTTCCTAATCGCCTCAATACCTGAAATAGTCTGATTTTCACCAGTTACCATAACTGCATCCTGTTCATATAATGCAAGTAATCCTTCAATATCACCCGCATTTAATCTCTGAATGAAAAAATTCTCCAGGTCATCCGGTTTCAGGGCAGGCCGAATATTTTTACTCATTTTTGTTTCTCTTATCTTATATTTTAATGTACAGGTTTATATTTCAGCAGTGTAACTCCACATTCAAAAGGCTTTGCATCAACTAATTTTAATTCAAATTTATCACCTGCCTCATGAAAAATAGGAAGTCCTTTACCTATTGCAGAAGGATTAACAAAAATATTATATTCATCTATTAATCCATCCTTAATTAAGGAAGAGACAAATGAACTTCCGCCATATACAATGATATCATTACCGGGTTCTTCTTTAAGATGTTTTATAAAATCTGCAGAATTTCCGGATGCCAGCTCGGTATTTTTGCCTTCCGGTTTGTTTCCTTGTTTTGAAAAAATAATTTTTCGCGTATCAACCATCTTACGGGCAAAGCCGGCACTTTCCGGATCTGTAAGGCGCTCTTCCCATGCAGGTAAAAAACCTTCTGACATTTTCCTGCCAAGAAGAATACAGTCAACCGTTGTATGTAATTGATCAACGTAATTTTTTAGCTCATCATCCCAATTCCACTGCATCCAATCCAGAGCACCATCAGGCCTGCCGATAAATCCATCAATTGAAGTTTGAACCTGGAGTTTTAATTTTCTCATAATATATAATCCTTATTAAGATTTAATAGAACACTTTACCCATTATAATTTACACCTGTGTATAAGGATATTTGGCTAAGGCAGATCTTCTCCGCCTCAGCATAAATTTTTCTTTAGTTCTACTTTTTGTCAGGGGTATAAACTACCATCCAGTGAATTCCAAACTTATCTGTTGTATCGCCAAAATAATCACCCCAGAACTGGTCTGCCATAGGCATAGTTACTTTGCCGCCGGCAGAAAGTCCGTTAAATAATTTATCAGCTTCTTCTTTACTCTCGGCAGTAATGGCAATTGAGACACTGTTGCCGAAGACCACTTTCTGTCCCATTGATTCCAATGCATCTGTAGCCATTAGCATATTGTTTTTGCCAAGAGGGATCGACATATGCATTATTTTATCTTTATCGGCTGCGGATACCTCTTCTCCGCCGGGCATATCTTTAAAACGCATTATTCCCGGAAAATCTCCGCCAAAAACAGATTTATAAAAATTAAATGCTTCTTCGGTATTACCGGGAAAATTCAAATAGGGATTAACGGCTAACATATCTGTCTCCTTGTTTTTGTTATTATTTGTTTACTAACCAGTTAGATTACTTATTTATTTTTCAGAAGGTTCATAAAAAAGGCCTGTTACACCGTTCTGAAATTTCTTTGTATCAACTAATTTCAGAGCAAGTTTTTCTTTAATATTCTTAAAGAGAGGTTTTCCGGTACCTAAAACAACAGGATGAAGCATCAGGTGGTATTCATCAATCAAACCATAATTTGTAAATTGTTGTACTATATCGGCACTGCCTACAATAATCATATCTTTTCCATCCTGCTGCTTTAGTGCGTTTATTTCATCTGGAACTATCTCCTTTATTATTCTTGAATTTTTCCATTCAACATTCTGAAGGCTCTTTGAAAAAACAATTTTTGTTATATCATTTATTTTGCGAGCCATTTTAATATCAGGGTTTGCCGGATCATTAACTGCCTGAGGCCAATAGCTCTCAAATATTTTATAGGTTACTCTTCCCAGAAGAAGAGTATCTGCGCGGTCATAAACACTATCCTCATATTCACCCAGGTCTTTACTGAAGTTATTTATAACCCACTCCATCTGATCCCCGGGATCAGACATTAAACCATCCAGTGAATAAAACTCTGTTACAATAATTTTTCGTTTTGAAGCCATTGGTTCCTTCCTGTTATTAAATTTAATTGCGGTTTTCCTGTATCATTTTTGGAGATGGATGAATATTGACCATGCGTACAGTATGATCGGAAATATTTTTAAATCCGTGCCAGGTATTTGGCGGAATAATAACAACATTACCGCTTTGTATAGTCTCTTTTTTACCGTCAACATCAGCTTCAATAGCCCCTTCAAGTATAATAAATATTTCTTCATAAGGATGACGGTGTGCTTCCGGGCCTGTACCGGGAGCGCTGTTAACAATAAAAAATGAAACGCTGGCACCATGCTCTTCCCCTTCAAATTTTGCTGATTTCCACCCTGCGGGTATAAGCCTGACTATGTCTATTATATTCATTTAAGATTTATCCTTTTCTATTATTTTCCAAAGAGTTTAGCATTAGCTCTGCGGCATCTTGGTCTCATCCATATAAATAACTTCCCACTGATGCCCGTCCGGATCAGCAAAAGCATGCTGGTACATCCAGCCATGGTCCTGGGGATCTCTATATAATGAACCGCCGGATTCCACTGCCTTCTTAATCATATTATCAACTTCTTCACGGCTCTCAGCATCCAAAGCAAGAAGAACTTCAGTGGTTTTTTTAGCGTCACTTATTTCTTTATTGGTAAATGATTTGAAGAAAGGTTCAGTTAATAGCATTGCATAAATATTGTCAGTTATTACCATGCAGGCACCTTTATCATCAGTAAACTGCTGGTTAAAAGAAAATCCCAGTTTACCGAAAAAATCCATTGACCTTTTAAGGTCTTTTACCGGCAAATTCACAAAAATCTGTTTAGCCATTTATGACTCCTTTTTTAATATTTGTTTTTATGTATATGGTCTTGTAAAATCTTTTGTAAACATATAACCAAATGGTTACAGGTTAAAGGTATAACTACGTCATTTTACGGGGTTGAATACGGCATGTTTTTTATACGAGCCTGTTTCACATCTTTTTCCAGGTTTTCTTTAATCCTGTGTTTTACAATTTTTTTTATCAGTGAAACCGGCATGGGTTCACTAAAAGGGAACTGAATTGAACCTTTTCCTATTTTATATTTTGATAACTCCCTGCTGAATTTTTTTTCAATAGCAGCAGAAATAGGATACAGGCCAATGTGATTCTTCCATCCGGCAAAGTATACAAGGTACCCGTTTAAATTGTATGCCGGCATATTATAACTAATCCGCTCTTCAGCCTCCGGAACTGTTTCTCTAATTATTCTGCGGATATTTTCAAGAACATTCTGTACATCTTTTGGAAAGGACTGAATATAATCATCAACAGTGTGAAACTTTGTTTTTACAACCATAACGTATCTTCAAATGAAATTATCATTTACTTATTCTCTTCTAACCGGCTAAGTATAAAAACCGTTCCGGCAGGATCCATTATCCAGTGCATATCTTCAGGTATTTTTTCCAGCTCATCGCACGTATTTATTCCTTTTGCTTTCAAGTATTCCGCAGCCTCCTCAACGTCAGTAGTTCGTAGTTCCAGCCATGTTTCTGAATGAGTATAGTTATCCACACAGTCTAGCCAAAGAATATTATTGTTGAACTTAACCTCATGTGTTCTTGAAACTGTTGGGTTATCAATTGGTTTTTCTATTACCTCAAGCTTCAGGATATCACGGTAAAAAGCAACGGTTTGCTCATATTTACTTTTAGGTATTTTAACTGCAATATTAACTCCGCCGCTAAACTGAGCCCTTTTTGTCATATGTGTATCTCCTGTTCTCAGATGCTTCTGTTAGTTATAACATGATAAATTTTTTATTTCCGGTATAGAAACAATAAAGCAGCTATTCCATCTTTTTAAGTATCCTGTTAACTGTTTTCCATGTGCGTGTAGTAATTTCTTTTCCAAATTGTTTCTCTAACCATATCATTAAATCAGGAGTTTTGGAACCTGAAAGGTCAACTACACTGAATATCGCACCCTTATATATATCTATAATCTTATAGTCTCCTTTAGGTGAATTATAATGCAGCTTTTTACCTGCAGGCGGAATACTTTTTAAAAATGTAACATTCAGCCGGGATTTGGCATTATCATTAATTCCCTTAAAAGGATCTTTTTTTATAAGTGACTGTATATCATCATAACTGCGAATGATAGTTGTGCTGTTAAAACCAAGCTGCTCCGGAAAGGCCTTCTCAATTTTTGTTTCAAGGGCCTTTATATTTTTAGAACCTGACTCAAATAATACATTACCGCTCGATATAACTGTCTGCACATTTTTAAATCCAAGCATTTCAAAAACCCCGCGCAGTTTATCATTATGCATATTTGGATTACCCGGACCGATACCACGCAGTAAGGCAGCATATTTAATCATGAGTTGTATTTCTCCGGAATTTCAATAATGCACCTTCAAAGATTTCTCTAAATTTCAAGATATATATTGCCGGTTATTTTTCAGATAACTCTTTTAACTTCTGCAGAGCTTTTGGCCACATATCCTGGAACATTTCTTTATATTCATCATCAATTAATTCTGTAAGTAATGGATTTAACGCATGAATTCCTTCAATCACAAGCAAATTATCTTCATGTAGTCTCAGTTTTTTTCCAGGATATGTTTTTGTCCCTTATTTAATAAAGTAAAAATAATTTTAATGAATACAAGGAGAATAGTTATGGATAAATTACATTTCAAAATAGAAGTGAACGCACCAAAAGAAAAAGTATGGAATACAATGCTTGATGATGCAACCTACCGGCAA
>JAWOJF010000313.1:0-4423 GCA_046481785.1 Ignavibacteriaceae bacterium
ATAACGTCCCTGACGGGACTTAAAACAGCAATATATATTATACCTTAACATATAGTTACCTGTTTATGGTATAAGTCCTTGTATTCCTGTAATTATTACAATCCCGTAGGGATTAAACGTTTATAGAATAAATTACAGAATGAAATAAAGTCCCGTAGGGACGATAGATTGAGGATCGATTTGATGATAATAAAAAAAATCCGGATTCTGCCTCTATTTAGGAGTATTATTTTAATAATAATTTTAATTTGGACAGCACTGACCTTAATATTTTGTTTCTAAGTTTTTTATTTTTGACTTTTGGCTGTCCTTTTTTGACCTTTAATTTTTAAATTTTTCCCGGTGGGATGTTACTGACAGAATTTTTATTATGAATATACAGGAAGCACTTTTTAAATATTTTGGATACGAAAATTTCCGTCCCGGCCAGCAGGAAATAATAGAGAATATAGTTTCAGGCAAAAATGTTCTTGCTGTACTTTCCACAGGAGCAGGAAAATCACTCTGTTACCAGATACCCGCACTAATATCTGATAACTTTTCTATTGTAATTTCCCCCCTTATATCTCTGATGAAAGACCAGGTTGATACTCTTAACAGGCAGGAAAAACTTGCAGCATTCATCAATAGCTCAATGAGTTTCCAGGAAGCTGAGCAGGTATTGCAGGATATTGCATTCGGCAAAACGAAGTTACTTTATGTTGCTCCCGAACGGCTTGAAAGCACCAGTTTTGCCGAAAGAATGAAAATACTAAACCCCTCCTTCCTCTTTATAGATGAGGCACATTGTATTAGTGAATGGGGACATAACTTCAGGCCAAGCTATCGTAAAATAAAAGAGTTTAAGGATTACCTTAGTATTGAAAAAACCGCCGCGTTTACCGCCACCGCTACACCTGAAGTTGTTAAAGATATTGTAGAGCAACTGGGACTTAAAGAGCCAAAGGTATTTGTTAAAGGATTTGAAAGAGATAATCTCCATCTTAATGTAATCCTTACAAAAAGGAAAAAAGAGATATGCTTCGACCTGGTTACACGTTTCGGAACTCCTGCCATTATATACACGGCATCGCGTAAAAAAGCAGAAGAAGTTACAGAGTTCCTTAACCTTAATAAGATACGCTGTACATATTATCACGCCGGAATGGCGCCTGAAATAAGGAAGAAAATTCAGGAAGATTTTATAAATGATAAGGTGCCTGTTATAGCAGCTACAAATGCATTCGGAATGGGCATTGATAAAAAGGATATCCGGCTTATCATTCATTATAATACTCCCGGATCAGTTGAAAATTATTACCAGGAAATAGGGCGTGCCGGAAGAGACAGTAAACCATCAAGCACATTCCTTCTGCATGATGATTCCGATATAAATATTCAGAATTATTTTCTTGCACAGTCACACCCCGATAAAGAACTTGTGCAAAAAGTATATAATGCCCTCTGCGATTATGGAAAAATTTCTGAGGGAAGTATGCCTCCCAATGAAATACCCGTTAATTTTGATTATATACTTTTCCATGTGCAAAAGGAATTTAACAGGGGACTTCTTTATTCTTCTATTAAAATTCTTGAAGAAGCTGGTTATATCAGGTATGTATCAGAATATGAAAAAAAGGCTTCAGTTAAATTCCTGATGGAAAAAGAAAAACTTAGAGATTTTGTTAAGAATACGGCAAATGATAATCTGAAAGAAACCGTACTGATTCTTCTGCGGGAATATGGAAGTGAAATATTAGGAAAAGAAATAAAACTCCCATTTAAAAACCTGGCTCAGCAAATTGGAGTTGGAGCAACTGAGCTTGAGGAGATACTAATTACACTTGATAACCTTGGAATTATTGCATACGGCAGGATTACATCCAAAGATAATATTGTTTTAACTGCCCCGAGAACAGCGGCAGAAAGACTGAGACTTGATTATAATAAAATAAATCAGCACTACTTTAATCTTCAAAAGAAGATTGATACAATGGTTGAATATGTGTATTCAAATGAATGCCGGTTTAAGTTTATATTAAAGTATTTCGGCGAAGATGTTACGTATTACAAATGCGGCAAGTGCGACAGATGCACCACTCCGGAGTTACTCCCCGAATCAACATCTGAATACTTAAAAGAAATTATTTTACGAACTCTTTATGAAGCTAATAATACATTAAGTGAAACCTCTTTAATAAGGATTTTAAGGGGCACAGGCAAACGTGAATCGTATAAAAGTTTTGAAACTCTTGGTTCATGTGCAAATTATGAACCGGGCGAGCTTCAATATGCTATCCGTGAAATACTGGCAGAAGGTTTGGCTATACGGACAAAAAATCACAGATCTGTTGAGTTAACAAAAGCAGGCATTGATTTTTTAGAAAAGAATAAGCTTATTGAAAAAGAACTGCCGCTTGAAGCGGATTATGAGGAGAACTTAAACTTGTATAATCTTTTAAGAGAGGTAAGAAAAAAAGCGGAAAAGAAATTCATGCAGAGTGGTTATATTTTATGCCCCGATGAAATATTAAGAAATATAGCTCTCACAAAACCAAAAACCGGCAGAGAGCTTTTATCTGTTAACGGATTTACACAAAGAATGTTTAATAAAATCGGGGAAGATGTTATTGAAGTCATAAAGGAATACCATACTGAAGATTTAAAGGTAGAACCGAAGGAGATTTCGGGTATATCCACACTTCCGCAGAATTTAAAGGAAACTTATAATCTTTTATTAAAGGAATACCCACTCAGAGATATAGCCTCATTAAGAAAACTTTCCGAATCGATAATCTCTATGCAGATTGAGACAATAATTGAATATCAGCCGGATATTAATATCAAATTCCTGTATCCCGGAAATACATTTGAACTGATACTCGAAGAGATAAAAAAAGGATACGATGATTTAAAGGAATTAAAACAAAGATTCGGACAGGAAATAACATACCCGCTACTTAGAATAGCTGCAGCAAAATATAAATGTACAAGTTCGGTTTAATAATAAAAAAGTCCCTCTTTTTGCTAAAGAGGGACAGTTCCGACGAAGTCGGAACAGGGAGATTCAGTGCCCCGAATGTAAGCTAATATAAATAACGCGCGATTCATATAACTACCACATCTTTTGCTTTCAGATCCAAACCTGGCAATAGATTTATTATTAATATTTTCCATTAACGGTATTGGCGTTCATTGAACGCGCCCCTGCGAGGATTACATAGCTGTCTCAGTCCCACACCGTTACAGCCGGAGTAAACCCTTACTGGCGTTCAATTAAACGCCTCTGCGAGTGTTACATGGCTGTCACGGTAGATACCGTGGTAAATGATATAATGTTAATATATACCTTTACCCGTCCTGATGTTATCTTTCCATCACGGTATAGACTATGACAGCCGGGGTAAACCAGTATTGGCGTTCAATTGAACGCCCCTGCAAGGATAGCATTAATAATGCGCCGTTTGTTCACCCGGCTTTCACGATATGGAACGTGACTCCCCGTGAAGTGTGTTGTACAATTCAAGCAAATGATAAATAATCTATGTGTTATTTAAATGGCTGCTGCCGATGGAAATGGGATTGTAAAACTGAATGTTGAACCTTTACCGGGAATGCTTTCTACACTTAACTGTCCGCTGTTTCTTTCAATAAAATCTTTGCATAAAATCAAACCAAGCCCTGAACCCTTTTCATTATCTGTTCCAGTACTTGTTACTTTTTCACCAAGAGTAAATATTTTATTTAAATTATTTTGAGTTATACCTGTTCCGGTATCAGATATTAAAACTTTACAATGTGTTTCATTAGGAAGGATATTTACCAGTACCTCTCCCCCATTACTGGTATACTTTACTGCGTTTGATAATAAATTTCTGAAAACGGTATCAATCATATTACGGTCACCAAAAACATCATAGTCTAAAATATTATTAAAGATAAGCCTAACGCCTTTTTCTTTGGCAATATTATTATATAACAATATAGTTTCTGCAAGCAGATCAGACAAACTGAATGGAACAGGATTAAACATAACATGGTCTGATTGACTATTAGCCCATTCCAGCAGATCTTCAAGAAGTTTAAAAGTAGTTTTAACAGTTTTACTTGATGCCTGGAAGAATTTTTGAGTTTCCTCAGGAGTTAGACTGCCGGAGTTTCTTGCAAGTGTCTCACTGATCCCAAGGAAAGAATGAAACGGAGCTTTTAAATCATGGGCAATTATGGAGAATAACTTATCCTTGTTTTTATTAATCTCTTTTAATTTTTCCAGTACAGTTTTGGTTTCAGTAATTTCACGGCAGCTTATAGCAAGGCCGTCTCCCAGTTTTACAATTTTTAAATCAAGTGCACACTTAATTGTATTGCTCACTAATGGATCATACAAAACTGATTCCCTGTTTAATGCTTTTCCGGTTTCAATAATTTCGCAAAGTTCCTTAAA
>JAWOJF010000347.1:0-44676 GCA_046481785.1 Ignavibacteriaceae bacterium
GTGGTTTAATTCTTTTAGGTATTGCTGAGGCAATATCACCTTCAGGAATTTGTTCTAATGCCTGCTCAACTATTTTACAGCTTTCTTCCATTTCAAGTACACGTACAAAGTACCTGTCCCAGCTATCGCCCACAGTTCCCATTTCACCTTTACCTACAGGTATATCAAAATCAAATTTATGGTAAACCGAATACGGATCGTCTCTTCTTAAATCCAATTTTAATCCTGAAGCTCTCAGCATCGGTCCGGTAATACCATAATTTATAGCAGTTTCTTTAGGAAGGATTCCAACATTAGCTGTTCTTTCAATAAATATTTTATTGTAAGAAAGAAGGTCATTCATTTCCTTGATTTTAGGCCTGAAGTAGTGAATGAATTCTTTAGCAAGCCTGATAAAATCAGGATGCAGATCGTGAGATAAACCGCCCGGCCATATATAATTATATAATAGTCTTGCGCCGCATGTAATTTCAAAAAGGGTAAGTATTTTTTCCCTGTCTCTGAAAGCAAAAAGGAAAGGAGTAAATGCTCCTATATCTACGCCGTAGGTACCAATTGCAACAAGGTGGGAGGCTATTCTCTGCAGCTCACCCATTATTACCCTTATATATTCAACCCGTTCAGGAACCTGAATACCGAGCAGCTTTTCAACGGCAAGCGCATAACCAAATTCATTATACATTGAAGCAAGATAATCCATCCTGTCGGTATAAGGAACAATCTGCGGGTAAGTCATTGCTTCGCAGTGTTTTTCAAAACAGCGGTGTAAGTAGCCCAGATGAGGAATAACTTTCTTAATTATTTCCCCTTCAAGCTGCAGCTCAAGCCTAAGCACCCCATGCGTAGATGGATGCTGAGGACCCATGTTTAGAACCATTTCTTCCGTTTTAAGAGACATAACTTCTAATAAATGTTAAATTTTTATAAAATTCTCTAAATACCAAATAACAAAAACCAAATGTCCAAATAAATTCCAATTACTAAATTTCAATATTAAGATTTTAATAAAATTGCTGATAAAATTTTCTTTAATTCGGTTCCTTCATTAAATAAAGTATTTCCCTCATTTTTTATATCGTTATCATTTGTTTCGATAATCAATCTTAACCAAAAAACTGATTCCTTTGATTCTTTTCTTGATATTTTTATTCTCATCTTAAAATCTTTTTTACTTAATGCTTCGTTAGCTTCGATATAATTTGCGCCTATGGAACTTGAGGACTTAATAACCTGTCTTATATATTCAATATTCTGTTCATTTCTTTTCAATTTCTTAGTATAAAGACATACATTTTTAGCAAACTGGAAGGTTCTTTCTTCTAAATCATATTTTGAAGAATTTTCCATATTCTATTATTTCCTCAGATATTCTTTATTGATTTTTGAAATTTCCTAATTGAATATTATTTGTTATTTGTAATTTGTTTTTTGTTATTTCCCACTAATACGGTACCCTCATTCCCTGGTAAAACTCGGGATTTTTATAATCCTTTCTTAATGGATGTCCTGCTTCCCAATCATAGGGCATTAAAATTCTTCTTAGGTCGGGATGATTGAGAAATACAATTCCGATCAGGTCATAAACTTCACGTTCATGCCAGTCTGCGCTTTTCCATATTTCAGCAACAGATGCAACCTCGGCTTTTTCTCTTGGTGCAGAGGTTTTTAGTACAACTTTGTGCTTTAAGCTTATTGATTCCAGATGATAATAAACGCTTAATGTACCGCCTGTTATTGTAATTCCCCCCTCAGGATTATTTTTAGTTTCACCATTTGCATCATCTGTACCGGAGAGAACAATAAGACTGTCAAACTGGTATTCATCGTTATCTCTTAAGAAGAGACATATCTTATCAGCTTCAAGAGGGGAAATTTCAATAAAAGGATCAACAGGCTGTGTATTACTAAGATTTAAAACAGCTTCAGGGAATTTATCTTTAAGGACGGTAAAAATTTCGTTTATATTTTTCATACAGATTTTTTCACAAGTGATTCGTTTCTGATTTTTTCCTGCAGTTTTAATAAGCCTTCAAGCAGGGCTTCAGGACGGGGTGGACACCCCGGTACATAAACATCAACAGGTATTACCCTGTCTACTCCCTTTAATACATGGTAGCCGTGTTCCCAGTAGGGTCCTCCGCAGTTGGAACAGCTTCCCATTGATATTATATATTTAGGATCAGGCATCTGTTCATATAATCTTTTAATCCTGGTAGCCATTTTGAGAGTAACAGTACCGGATATAATTATAACATCTGCCTGGCGAGGAGAGGGGCGGGGCATAACACCAAACCGGTCAAAATCGTAATGTGAAGCTGATGTTGCCATCATTTCAATTGCGCAGCATGCCAGGCCAAAGCTCATCTGCCATAAGGATGAGAGCCTTGCCCAGTTGAAAAGATCATCCACAGTTGTTATAACTATGTTGTCATCTGTAAATTGTTTATCTAGTAATCCCATAAGAAGAAGCCCCTCTGAATCTCCCCTAAGGGGTGACTTTAGGTTCAGTAATTAATTTTAATTGGTATTTTTGTAAAACTAAAAGCATTATTCAGTTTCTGCTAATTCTATTGTTTCACTAAGCTGTGTTTGTTTTTTCTTAATAACAGGTGGTATAGGTTTAGGTCTTTCCCATTCAAGATCTCCCTTGCGCCATTCGTAAGCCATGCCGAGACCAAGAAGTACAAGAAAAACTGCACCAACAAGGTAACCGGCCATTCCAAAATTTTTGTAAACCATGGCCCATGGAATTAAAAGAACAACTTCTACATCAAATATTAAGAAGATTAATGCAACCACGTAAAACCTGATATTGAATTTAACCCACGGAGTTCCTTCCGGGGTTTCACCACATTCATAAATCATTAGTTTTTCTTTGGTTGGGCGGGCAGGCCTGAGGAGTTTTGCTACAATTAGAACCACTGCAACAAAAATCAGCGCTACCAGGAGAAAGACAAAAATTTTACCAAATTCTGTTAGCATATAAATTAGAATTTTTTGTGAAACTTAACATAACACTTTTGGATTGTCAAGAAATTAAACAGTCGGATATCCAATTTTCCAATCATAATATCAAATTTTAATACATAGCCCATGTATTCACAACATATATGCCAGCAGCATTTTCTGGGAAAAAAAAGAATTTTGTTGAATATTTTATCAGTCATTCTCATTAATAAGAAGCATTCCTTAATAATTATTCATTTCTGGAAAGCAGGGCAATTAACAATGAACAATGCAAAATTAACAATTGAAGAGTCCGCACAAGGTCTACTACCTTAAGTTGGCAGTATTTGAAATAAGTAGGCAATAGGCAGTAAGGCAGAAGGCAAAAGGGGAAAGTTCGCAGTCGGCAATCCCGGAAAATAAGTAGGCAATAGGCAGTAAAGCAGTAGGCAAAATGGGAAAGTCCGTAGTCCGGCAGTCCGCAATTGGCAGTCCTCGGAAATAAGTAGGCAATAGGCAGTAAGGCAGAAGGCAAAAGGGAAAGTCCGTAGTCCGGCAGTTCGCAGTCGGCAGTACTTTTGATTCTTCATGCCTACTGCATTTGCCTACTGCCTACTGCATTTGCCTACTTATAAAATTATTGCCGACTGAAGACTGCCGGACTGATGGACTTTCAGAACTTCCAGACTTTCAGAACTGTGGACTGCCGACTTGATTTCTTTGAATTTCACCCCAATTAAAAGTATATTTTGCCAGATTAAATAAGAAATTCTAATGCGCCCTACTTTTGCTGTAATTGATTTGAATAAGCTTAAGACTAATTTTTTGAATATCAGAAAAAAAGCAGGCAAAGCTAAAATTATGGCTGTTATTAAGGCTGATGCATATGGTCACGGAATGGACGAAGTAGTAAAAGCTTTAAATTCATTAAAGGATAAACAACCTGAATATTATGCTGTTGCAATTCCCGATGAAGGGGTTGAGTTCAGAAGACTTAAAGTAAAACAGCCTATCCTTGTTCTTGAACCATTCGACAGAATGCAGGTTTATAAATTAATTGAAAATGATTTGATTGCTTCTGTTTATACCGACTGGCACCTGGGGATTTTGCTTGAGGGAACACACCGGCATAGGCTTGAAAATCCCGGGTACAGGATAAAGGTACATGTTAAAATTGATACAGGAATGAACAGGCTTGGCATTAGATATGATGAAGCTTTGGCTTTTATAAGAAACTTATCTATAGATAAGAATTTTAAAATCGAAGGTATTTATACTCATTTTGCTGCTTCCGATGAAAAGGATAAAAGTTTCTCACAACTACAGTTGAAAAGTTTTAACAACATCCTGGCTGAATTAAAAAAAGATAAAATTGATGCGGGTTTAATTCATACGGCAAACAGCGGAGCCATTATTGATATTCCTGAATCTTATTATGATATGATAAGGCCCGGTATTATTATGTACGGTTACTATCCTTCAAAAGAAACTACAGAATCGGTTAAACTTAGTCCTGTTATGTCTCTTATTTCAGAAGTATCATCCATAAAAACTATTGAACCCGGTGAAACTGTAAGTTACGGCAGAACATTTAAAGCGGGAGAAAGAACTAAAATTATTTCAGTACCTATAGGTTATGCCGATGGTTTCAGCAGGGGATTATCAAATAAGACCAAGGCAATAATAAAAGGTAAACTATATCCCCAGGTCGGTAATATTACTATGGACAGGAGTATGTTTAATGTTTTTGATGATGATATTAAGGTAGGCGATAAGGTTACTTTATTAGGCAAGGAATCCGGAATTGAAATTACAGCTTATGATTGGGCAAATATCCTTAATACTGTTCCTTATGAAATAATGTGCGGAATTAGTAAACGGGTTCCCAGGATATATAAGGATTGATGAAGTTCCAAATAACAACGGTAAATATCAATAAACTCCAAAAACTAAAAACTACACCAAACAAGTAGAATTTCAAATAGTGATTAAGAATGGACAGTGAAAATAATAGGTATGATCTTGATCTTTGAATTTTTAAGTTTAAGCTTAGCTTTAATGTAATTAATGAATTTAACAAGACTATATATCATACAGAGCATAACTGCTGCTTCAAATAACCTGCGGCTTAGTACGCAAAAAATTGAAGTTGTTGCATTATTGCGGGAATTTCTGGTGAAGTCAGAAAATCTTGAGAGCGATATAGGAAAGATGAAAAAAGTTACCGAGCTATCTACTCTGGCTATAAGGCTTAATGAAATTTACAGCTATCTTAATCAGGGACACCTGGATTTCTTTAAAATTTCTGAAAAATTCAAAGAACACAGCCAATACCTTATAAAAGATTTAAGCCATATGCTTGATATGGTGAGCCCGCAGTCCCTCAAACAGGCTCTTGAAAAAATCTCTAAAGAAGTAAAAGCAACCCAGAGTATACCAGTTACCATGGAAGTTAATAAGCAGCAGGCAATTCCTGTTGACCTTTCAAAAAGGAAAGCTGATGAAGATGTTTTTCGAAAGACTGAAAGTGATAAAATAAAAGAAAAGATGATAATGGAGGATGAAAAAGAAGATGATGAAGAGTTCTTCCAGAATTTTGAAAACTCAGTGCTGAAACCTATTAAACCGATTGATGCTTTGCTTAAACAGCTTTCCAAAAATGAAGTAAATTATGAAGAACTTAACAACTTTGCAGATATTATGAAAAAGAATGGCCAGCTTTCTGCAAAGATTGGATTTGATATTTTAGCAAACATGCATAGTATAATTGCCCGTTCATTATTATTAATTAAAACCCAGGACTTAATGCCCGGAAGAGAAATTATCGAGTCTGTCCGCGCCTGCCTTATTGTAATTGTTGCAGTTGTAAGAGGCAAAGAAGTGGATATTACAAACTATCTTAACAGGGCAGAAGAATTCGGAAGAAAAATTCAAAATATAAAGGTTAAGGAATAAGGGAACAGATGAAAATATATGCTGTAATTATGGCCGGGGGTGTTGGATCAAGATTCTGGCCGAGAAGCAGGGAAAAAACACCTAAACAATTGTTAAAAATATTCGGCGCCAAAACAATGATTCAGGAAACTATTGAAAGACTTGCAGGCCTTGTAGAGAATGAAAATATTTATGTTATAACTAATAAAGCACAGAAACCTGAAATAGTAAGACAGCTAGAAAATATTCCGTCCGAAAATATTCTTGAAGAGCCTTTCGGCAGAAATACCGCTGCCTGTATAGGCCTGGCTTGTGTTATAATTGAGAAAAAAGATAAAGATGCAGTTACTCTCATTCTTCCGGCAGACCATATAATAAAGGAAACAGAACAATTTCATGATGCTTTAAGATCTGCCGCTAAGTTTGCATATGAATCAAAGGGACTTGTAACAATTGGTATTACTCCTACACGCCCTGAAACGGGGTATGGTTATATACAGATTGATGAAAGAGCTATACAGGATAATATATATAAAGTTTATACTTTTGCTGAAAAACCCAACTATGCAACTGCTGTCCGTTTTGTTGAAAGCGGCGATTTTCTCTGGAACAGCGGTATGTTTATCTGGCGCGTTGATGCAATACTGGATGAGATAAAAACCCATATGGCTGATCTGCATTACGGGCTGGATAATATAAGCAGGGACATTGGTACACCCGGGTATGAAAAAACTCTTACATCTGTATACGGCCAGCTTCGCAATATATCTATTGATTATGGAATTATGGAGAAGTCCCAGAAGGTATATTTAACCCGCGGCACATTTACCTGGAGCGATGTAGGGAGCTGGGAGGAAGTATATAACCTTTCTGAAAAAAATGATAACGGCAATGTTATACATGGAAATGTATTTTCGGATATGACGGTAGATTCATTCATTTATTCAAAGAATAAATTTACAGCAGTAATAGGTGCAGAAAACTTAATAATAATAAATACAGATGATGCCTTGCTTGTATGCCGCCGTGATCATTGCCAGGAAGTAAAAAAGGTTGTCGATTACCTGAAGATCAATCAATTATCTGAACACCTGTAGGAATTTGATTTATCAAATTCCTAACATGGATTTACATTTCCAAATGGATGTATATTCCATTGTTAAAATGAATTATAAAAACCATAAGCAATACCGCCTTCCCGGATATGATTATTCTTCCAATGGTAATTATTTCGTTACTATTTGTACGCAAAACAGGATTAACCAGTATTTAGGTAAAATTTCAAATAGTGAAATTTATTTATCTGGTATTGGAAAGACTGTGGATAAAATCTGGAACCAGATACCCATAGAATTCCCCGGTGTTTTACTAGATACTTACCAAATAATGCCTGATCATTTTCATGCTATAATTAGAATCAATAAAACACAAAAAAGGGATTTGATAAATCAAATTCCTACATTTAAATCGGGCATAATTAATAATCCAATGGAGTTAAAGGAGAAATCCCTTGGCTACATAATAAGATGGTTTAAAGGTAAGGTAAAATATGAAGCAGGAAAAATTGAACCGGATTTTAAATGGCAGTCCAGATTCTATGAAAGAATAATAAGAAATGACAGGGAGTTTTTTTTCATCCAGGAATACATTATTAACAACCCTAAAAACTACGAATTAGAAAAAAATCCTGAATTTGAAGATAATGAAATAACCAACCTTATAAAAAATGTGTAGGAATTTGATTTATCAAATTCTAATTCATTAAAACCTGTTCATTTTTCTTTTACTTCCGCAGTAAGTACATTCTTCTCTATGTACGCAAATAACATTACCGCAGTTGGGGCAGCTCCATCTGGTTTTTTCGTTTTTTACAAAAGTGCGTATGCCATGTTTTTTAATGTTTTCCAGGTTCTCAAGCATACTCATTCCGTATTTGGCTTTATAGCGTTTATCAAGGCCTTTAAGTCTTTGGCAGGGGCGTTTGCAGGAGTGGCAGAACTTTAAACCGCTTTCAGCAAGCAGGTTACAATTTCTAATAGTGCATCTTATACAACTTATATTATATTCATCTGTAAGATTTCTGCATCCCGGACATTTTTTTTTATCCCTTAGAAATGCGTAACAGGTGCCGCAGTTAATCCCGCATGGAGCTATTAATTCTGAAGTGAAAAATCCGGTTTTCAATATTACCCTTAATACAATAATGAACTGAAGATTTGCATAAAATTTAGGTGGTTATATACAATTTTGCAACAGTTTTCTTATTACATATCTTTAATCCCCGTTTTGATATTAGTAATTTTAATTTTTGAAGTATCCAGGCATTTGCAGCATCCGTTAACAGCAGGGTAATATTCTTTTGCTTCATCCAATGCTTCGGAATCATTACTTAAATAGCCCATATAAATCCTGTTTTCCACATCAGGAAGGTTATTGCATCCCGATTTATGTATTATATGTTCACCATCATTTGATGGTTCTTTGCTTAAATAATAATGTTCCATTATATACCCCGCATTGTATTTTATTATTGTTGATATATCATACGAATTTTCACTATAAAAGAAATCAGTATGATTACGGTTTTTTTATAGCGAAAAATCGTAAAAAACTTACTTTTCTTCTTGTTAACGCTTTACATACGAATTTCTCTTTTATTTGTATATTTGTAGCCTAATTTTAACTGTATTTTTATAATCATAACCATAATCCTGCCCGGCTTATAACCAGGTATTATTACTGTTATGAGATTTACTATTATTAAACATACTGGAGAACTATTTGAGTCACAGAATAACTCTAATTCCGGGAGATGGTATTGGTCCGGAAATAACTAAAGCAGCAATTAAGGTAATTGAGCATTCGGGAGTACAGATTGACTGGGAAGTAGTTGAAGCCGGTTTAACTGCGCTGGAAAAATATCACGATCCGCTGCCGCAGAATGTTATTGATGCAGTTGACCGTAATAAGGTAGCATTAAAAGGTCCGCTTACAACGCCCGTCGGTAAAGGATTCCGCAGTGTTAATGTGGCATTAAGAAAAGAATTTGAATTGTACGTTAATCAGCGTCCTGCTAAAACTTTTAAGGGTATAAAATCTCTTTATTTCGATCATATTGATATAATCATTTTCAGAGAAAATCTCGAGGAGTTTTATTCAGGCATTGAACATTATATAGACAGCAGCCGTTCTGCCGCAGAAACAATAGGCATAATTACCAAAAGAGGATCTGAAAGGATTATCCGTTATGCTTTTGAATATGCAAAAAAATATGGCAGAAAGAAGATAACACTTGTTCATAAAGCTAATATACTAAAGTTTACCGGCGGGCTCTTTCTTGATGTTGGAGTTGAAGTAGCTAAAGATTATCCGGAAATAAAATTTGATGATAAAATTGTTGATAATATGGCAATGCAGATGGTTATGAATCCATACCAGTTCGACTGTATAGTTACAACAAACCTTTTTGGTGATATTTTATCTGATCTTGCCTCCGGACTTGTTGGCGGCCTGGGGCTTGCACCCGGGGCAAATATAGGGGATGGTGTAGCAATCTTTGAAGCTGTTCATGGTTCTGCGCCGGATATAGCAGGGCAGGGAATAGCAAATCCTTCCGCTCTTATACTTGCCGCTGTAATGATGTTAAGACATATAGAAGAAACGGATGCCGCCGGAAGAATTGAAAAGGCTGTTGCTGCTGTAATTGAGGAAGAAAAATATGTAACTAAAGATCTTAATAAGGAAAATTTTGTCACCACCTCAGAATTTGCCGACGCTGTTTGCAGGGAGCTTGATAAATCATCTTGAAAAGCAAAACTCCTTTAATTTTAATTTTTATCACTGTTTTTATTGACCTCTTAGGTTTTGGTATCCTTATACCAATTCTTCCCACGTTTGCTACCAAAGAGCTTAATGTAGATGAAACTGCAATAGGAATTGCAATAGCTATATACTCTTTAACGCAGTTTTTCTTTAATCCAATATTTGGAAAATTATCCGATAAATACGGCAGGCGGCCTTTAATTATTGCAGGTCTTTTATTAAATGCAATAGGTTATGTAATATTTGCATTTACTCATACATTCTGGATGCTGCTTGTTTCAAGAATTGTTGCAGGTATTGGCGGCAGTTCTATTGCTGTTGCCCAGGCTTATATAGCCGATGTAACAACAAAAGAAAACCGTTCAAAGGGAATGGGAATGATTGGGGCAGCATTCGGACTCGGATTTGTTTTTGGCCCTTTATTCGGCGGTTATCTTGCTGAATATGGGTATACGGTTACTGGTTATGCCGCTGCTGCATTTTCTTTTCTTGCTTTTTTTCTTACACTCTTTTTTCTTCCCGAGACTAACCTTAACAGAAATAAAGAGATAAAAAGAAAAATGTTTGATATTGAAGCCGCAAAAAATATGTTCCGGCAGCATGATCTTGCTGTAATGGTTTTGTTATTTTTCATATTAACATTTTCAATGGCATGTATATATGGAACTTTTGCCCTGTTGGGGTATAAAGTTTATCATTTCACCGATCTTGAAAATGGCTATATGTATGCGGTTGTTGGACTCTCTTCGGCAATAGTGCAGGGGGGACTTATGAATGTTATTTCAAAATTTTTTACACAAAATAAGATAATTATTTTTGGCGCTTTATTTATGATGCTGGGCCTGGGATTAATGCCGTATGGCGGGAACATTTATGGCCTGGCTGTTATAATAGTGATATTATCAGTGGGCACCGGAACCCTTCAGCCAACTATTTTAAGTTTAATTTCTGAGGTTACCCCGGAAGCTCAGCAGGGAATTACTCTGGGGCTTAACCAGTCATTTTCTGCATTTGCTCGTGTATTGGGCCCGCTATGGGGTGGTTTTGCTTTTGAATATATGGGATATGAATATCCCTTTTTAACAGGTGCATTGTTTACTTTTTCAATCATGATGATCGGAATTTTTTATTTGCCAAAGATTCTAAAAAAACGGCCTAACTAATATAAGCTAAGAGTTAAACCTCTTTCCTTTTGGGAAAGTGGCAGAGGAGTTTTCAGTCCAGGCGATGAAAGTAATGTTTTTCTATAAGGACTATTTTCAAGAACGTAATGCATTCTTTCTGTTTGATCAATAGTAAAGATATTCATACATCTGTCAGGTGTAAAATCCATATAGTTCTCAATCATAGCCGGTTGACCGTTACAAGCTAATGGAGGCGGTGAAGGGCATCCAATGGTATTTCTTTTAACAGGGGGAGTATCATCGCAGTAATCATTTGTTTCACAATCCCCGCTTCCCCATAAATGAAGCAGCCCAAGATAATGTCCGGCTTCATGCGTTAAAGTCCTGCCGAGGTTATAATCCGCAGATTTATTTGATTCCCCAAAGTGATAAGAATTAATAATTATTCCTTCTGACATTTTTGGCTCGCCATCAAGAAGTAGTTCATGCCCGGGAAGATCAGTATCCGGCCCGGTAGCCTCACCTAATACTATATCAATTAAATCTTCTGGCAGCGGGTCAAGCCAGATATTAATATATAACTCCGGATCCCAATAACCGTAGAAAGCAAAGTGATTAAATTTATCACCGTATAAAATGGGGTTTTCAACGGTATCTTTATTTACTCTAGTTATACCGTTTGTTGGTTGACCATCAGGAGAAGTTTTTGCCAGCATAAATTCAATTTTAGTATCAGTGCCATCCGGGTGGTCATTAAATCCCCCGGTTCCTTCTTTTCTTCTGAAATCTTCATTAAGGATCTCAATTTGTCTTTCAATTCTTTCCACTGAAAGATTATAACCTTCTCCTACCGGCTCACCATGATGGATAACATGAACTACAACAGCAATCCTGTAAATACCGTCAGGTTCGGGTTCCGGATCAGTAATATTATCCTTACTGCAAGAGCCCGTAGCTATTAACAAAAGCAGAGTGATCCAGAGTTTAAAATGAACATAACTATTGGTTTTATTTTTCATTTAGAATAATGGGGTTTTGAAAGAATATGAGTTTCAGAGATAAATTAATTTAAATTACAAAAAAATCAAAATTCGTCATATTTTCTCCACTAAAAACGATGTTTGGATACGGATACTTATTGATGGATTTTTTGTTAGAATATTTTACCTTAACTTTGTATTATGAACAATGATAATAAAACTTACTTCCCTTTGGGGAAAGCCGGCGAAGGGCTGAAGCTTGTTCTTCTTGCACCAATGGAGGATATTACCGATATATCTTTCCGTTTGATATGCAGGGAACTTGGCGCTGATGTGGTATACACAGAGTTTGTGAATTCGGAAGGGTTAATACGTTCTTCCGAAAAAACCCACCGGAAATTAAAAATTTTTGAAGAAGAGCGGCCTGTTGGTATTCAGATTTACGGTAATAATATTGAATCTATGGTTGGTGCCGCAAAAATTGCGGAAGCCGAGCAGCCCGATTTAATTGATATAAATGCCGGATGCTGGGTGAAAAATGTGGTTGGCTGTGGTGCTGGAGCTGGGCTTTTAAAAGATCCCGTTTATATGCAGCAGCTTGTTAAAGCGGTTGTTGATTCTGTTTCTTTGCCGGTAACTGTTAAAACCAGGCTGGGGTGGGACCAAAACAGCATATACATTCTTGATGTTGCCAAAAGAATGGAGGATGCAGGTGCAAAAGCTTTAACTATTCATTGCAGAACAAGAGCTATGGGGCATAAAGGTGATGCCGACTGGGCATGGATTCCTAGAATTAAAGAAGTTGTAAATATACCGGTTGTGCTTAATGGAAATGTTTTAACTACTGCTGATGTTAAAAAAGCTTTTGATGAAACTTCTGCCGACGGTGTAATGATTGCACGCGGTGCTATTGGTAATCCATGGATATTTAAAGAAGCTAAAGAACTTTTATCTACCGGATCTGTTTCTACAGTAATTGATGAAGATATGAGAATAAAAACCACTCTTCGCCATCTTGAACTTGCTATAAAAATTAAAGGGGAAAAGCGTGCAGTTCTTGAACACAGGAAGTTCTATACCGGTTATCTTAAGGGGCTGTATAATGTTTCTGAGATCAGAGCCAGGTTGATGGTTCCTGTTGTATATAATGAAGTTGAAGATATTTTATTAACCTATCTGGAATATCTAAAATCATTTAAGATGGCTGTCTAAACCATTAAACTTGTATTCATTTTACTTCTCAGATAAATTGTTTTATTCAACAAAATTGCTTACGGCAATTGATATCTTGTTGACCTTCGCTAAAAAATACCTTATTATATACAAATAAAGCTAATCAGTTATAAAATTGTTCCCGGGGGCGGGAAACTGAGAATCTATTTCTTTGTTAATTTGGTTTGTTTCAAATTCAGGTTGCTTCTTACAGCTTATGGAGGATTGTAAATGCTGTTATTAAGAATGTATACCATACGGTTGATCCTGATTTTAGTTTATATTACCAGCACGGTTATTACTGCTCAAATTACTGATAAAGACTCCCTTTCTATCTCAGTACTTAAAACTCAAAGTCTTGAAGAATTAATGGATATTGATCTCTCTATTATTTCCAAAAAACCGGAATCATGGGTGGAGACCCCGGCATCTGTTTATGTAATAACAGGAGATGAAATACTCCGTTCAGGTGCAGTTAATCTTCCGGAGGCGCTCAGGCTTTCCCCAAAATTACGTGTGGCAAAGATTAATTCACATGGCTGGATTATTACTGCACGGGGATTCAGTAATATTTTTGCTAATAAACTATTGGTAATGATAGATGGCCGTTCTGTATACACACCACTGTTTGCCGGAGTTTTATGGGATGTTCAGAGTGTATTTCTTGAGGATCTGGAACGTGTTGAGATCACCACCGGACCCGGCGGTACTTTATGGGGCTCAAATGCTGTTAACGGAGTAATAAATGTTATTACAAAGGATGCAAAACAAACAGAGGGCCTATATGCTTCAGCAGCCGGCGGAACATTTTTGCAGGATTGGGTTTCTTTAAGGTATGGCAGTAGTATAGGCGAAGATATTTCTTTCCGTGTTTATGCTCAGCATTATGATCACAATAATACATTTCTTAGTAATGGCGGTGATAATGCCGATCAATGGGGAATTACTCATAGCGGTTTCCGTTTAGACTGGGTTCCGCGCGAAAATAATTCATTAACATTGCAGGGTGATTTATATTCCGGAATTCAAAACTCATTTCCATCTGATTCAAAATACAACGGCCAGTATATACTTGCACGATGGAACTATGATTTCTCCTCCTCATCCGGTATAACTACACACATCTATGCAGACCGTACCTGGCGTAAGGATATTCCCAGTACTTTAACTGATGAGCTTTTAACATATGATTTTGATTTTCAGCATCATTTCAGGTTGAGCAGATCCCATAATATTGTTTGGGGTATTGGCTACAGGGTAATGGAAAATAAAATATTAAACAGCACGCAGAGCCTCGGATTTCTGCCTCAGAAAAGAGATATGCATCTGTATAGCGGCTTTCTACAAGATGAAATTACACTTTCCGATAGGATAAAATTTACTTTGGGCTCTAAAGTAGAGCATAACATTTTTACCGGTTATGAATTTCAGCCGGGCATACGCATTCTTTTTATACCGGGTGATCTTAATGCAATATGGGCTTCATTAACAAGGGCTGTTCGCTCACCCAGCAGAATTGATGTTGATTATCATATACCTGCATATTCTCTTCCGCCAGATCTGCCAAGTGTTGCAGGCGGACCCGAATTTAAATCGGAAAGTTTACTCGCTTACGAATTGGGTTATCGTATTATGCCATTAAATGAATTATCTGTTGATTTTTCATTATTTTATAACAGCTATTTTGATCTTTATAGTGTAGAACCTTTACCCGGAACAATGACGTATCAGATCCAAAATGGGAGTGAAGGGGAATCATGGGGTGCAGAATTATCATTGTCATGCCAATTATTTGATTGGTGGTGGCTAAGAACTGGTTATAATTATTTTAGTATCAAACTGGGTAATAAACCCGGGCATAGTTTTAATACTTCTATACTTGCAAATGATCCCGAAAATCAGTTTATGCTGCATTCAATGATTAATCTTATTCCGAAAGTACATGTGGATATTTTACTGCGCTATACCAGTTCTCTTCCTGAGCCGCATACTCCTGCTTTTTTTTTGCTTGATTCAAGAGTGGCATGGGTGCTGGAAAACTGGGAGATATCCGTTGTGGGGCAAAATTTAATAAATAACCGGCACGTTGAGTATGGTAACCTTGAAATTCCCCGTGGTGTTTTTGGGAAAATATCTTTTTCGCTTTAATAATTATGTATGAATATTTTGATTTTGAAAAAATCTTGAATACAAATTTAGTTAAGAGGTTTGTCTGTAGAATCTGCTTAATATTTCTTCTGGCAAACTTATTTATTTCCGGTTTTTCTATATCCTATCCACAGTCACAGGAAGATGTGGCATATAAACTTAAAGCAGTATTTATATTAAATTTTCTCCGTTTCATAGAATGGCCCCAATCATCATTTCAAAACGAACATTCGCCAATTACACTTGCAATTATTGGTAAAGATCCTTTTGGAAAGATTCTTGATGAGACAATACAAAATGAAAAGGTTAACAACCATCCTGTTATAATCCGGCGTAATGTATCTGTAAGTGATGCGGGCAAATTTCATGTACTCTATATAAGTGAATCTGAAAAGAGAAATGTAAATGAAATAATAAAGAAAGTAGAGAACACCCCGGCTTTAACTATTAGTGACATAGATGGCTTTGGAGAAAATGGGGGCATTATAACTTTTTTTATTGAAGATAATAAAATCCGGTTTATGATAAATATTCAGTCACTGAAGCAGGCAGAACTTAAAGCAAGCTCCAAGCTGCTGCGCCTGGCAAAAATTATTAATCCTTAAAAACGTAATGAAATTATTTAACTATAAACCTATTCGTACAAAACTTAAACTATCTCTTATTTCGGTTAGTATCCTTTCGGTTATTCTTGTTTTTACAACTTTGTTTATATATGAAAATATAACATACCGGGAAGTTCTCAGAAATGACTTGAGAACCAAATCCGATATAATTGCCGAGAATATTAATGCAGCACTAACATTCAGAGATTCAATTGATGCCGCAGAAATATTGCAATCATTAAAATCCCAGCCAAGAATTATTTCTTCTGCAGTATACGATGAAAATCAAACGATATTTGCCGTATATATAAGAGAAAATGAAAACATAATATTTCCCGCAAAACCGGTAAAAGCAACATTACAATTTTCTGAAGGATCACTTTATATTTTTAAACCAGTTATTCTAAATGGTGTACAAATCGGCACCCTTTACATGAATATGGATTTAGTGGCAGAAAATGAACGCCGGTTGTCATTTATAATAATTACTTTTATTGTTCTGGCAGGCTCATTTATTTTTGCATACATTCTGGCAAATGTACTGGAAAAAAATATTTCTTCTCCTATAATAACTCTTGCTGATACAATGCGTAATGTTTCAGAAAAAAGAGATTATTCAATGAGAGCATCAAAAACTACGAATGATGAAATTGGCTTTTTGTCTGACACATTTAACATGATGCTTGAGCAAATCCAGGAACATGATAAAAACCTGCGTGATACAAATAAATTACTTGCCGATGAAATAACGGAAAGAAAAAAGGCTGAAGATATTCTTAAGGAAAGTGAGGAAAGATTCCGTAGTTTATTTGAAAATCATCCTTTGCCGATGTGGGTTTATGATCCTGAAACATTGAAATTTCTAGAAGTGAATGAAGCGGCAGTTATGAAATATAACTACTCTCATGATGAATTTATGAATATGAGGATCACTGATATCCGCCCATCTGAAGATATTCCAAAGCTGCTTGAAAATTTAAAACAGATAAGGCTGGTCAGGGAATATTCCGGTCCGTGGCATCACCGTTTGAAAAATGGTGAGATAATTAATGTTGAAATATTTTCCTGTAAAATTAATTACCTGCGGCATAATTCTGTTCTTGTAGTTGTTGTGGATGTTACAGAACAACTTGAGGCAGAAAGGGAGTTGAAAGCATCTGAAGAACGTTTCAGAACTACCTTAGATAATATGATGGAAGGATGCCAGATAATTGATTTCAACTGGCGCTATATATATATAAATAATATAGCTGCAAAGCAGGGACACTACCAGACGAATGATTTTATTGGAAAAACAATTATGGAAATGTATCCTGGAATAGAGAATACGGAATTTTATGAAGTACTAAAAACATGTATGCTCAAAAGAACTTCAAAAAAGATGACTAATGAATTTATTTATCCTGACGGCTCATCCGGTTGGTTTGAACTGGATATTGAACCGGTGCCGGAAGGGGTTTTTATCCTGTCAACTGATATTACCCGAGAGAAAAAACTGAATGATGAATTAACCAAACACCGTGAACATCTTGAAGATCTGGTTAAAGAAAGAACCACACAACTGCATGCAGCAAATAAGGAACTTGAAGCTTTTTCATATTCAGTTTCACATGATTTACGGGCCCCTTTAAGGCATATTGATGGCTTTACCGGACTGCTGCTTAAACATACGAAGAATAAACTGGATGAGAAGGGGGTACATTATTTAAATATGATTTTAGATTCTGTAAAACAGATGGGAATATTAATTGATGAATTGCTTATCTTTTCACGGATGGGAAGGGTTGAAATGCGTACTACTTTAACTGATCTGAATAAGTCTGTTAAAGAGGTGATTTCCGGTTATAGCATTGATATAGAAGGAAGAAATATTGAATGGAAAATTGAAACCTTACCAAAGGTGGAAGCTGATCCGTCAATGATAAAACTTGTTTTCCAGAATCTTATAGGTAACTCCTTAAAATATACTCGTCCCCGGGAAAAAGTTGAAATTGAAATAGGAAGAATAAATAAAGACAGTGAAGTAATAATATATGTAAGAGATAACGGAGTTGGATTTGATATGAGATATATCGATAAATTGTTTGGAGTTTTCCAGCGTCTGCACCACTCGGATGAGTTTGAGGGAACTGGTATCGGATTGGCAAATGTACATCGTATAATTAGCAGGCATGGTGGAAAAACATGGGCCGAGGGGAAGATAGGTAAAGGAGCCACTTTTTATTTCTCATTGCCTGTTTCTATAAAAAATTAGAGGTGTCACATTTTTTTAATTTACCAGGTTACCTTATCTTTAAATGCTTGTATTCTCAAGCTATTTTTATTTTAAACTTATATGATTGATTTTTTAAAACTAAAACAAATAATAACTGAGAACAGTTCTTTTCTTTTAACCACACACGTTAACCCCGATGCCGATGCTATTGGCTCTGAGATAGCATTTTACAATATCCTTAAAAAACTTGGAAAAGAGATTTTTATAGTTAATCATAGTATTACTCCGTATAACCTTTTATTTTTAGATCCTGACAGGAAGATTGAACATTACTCTGAAGAAAAACATTCCCCTTTATTTAATAAAGTGGATGTCCTGGTTGCTCTTGATTTTAGCCGTTCTGACAGGGTGGTAAGAATGCAGAATAACTTTGTCCGTTCTGATAAACTAAAGATCTGCATTGATCATCACCAGGAACCGGAAGAATTTTGTGACTTCTATTTCCTCGATACTTCTTACAGTGCAACGGGGCAGATCATATACGATTTTATAAAAAAAACCAATATTACAGTACTTGATTATGAAACTGCATATCCCATTTATGCCGCAATAATGACGGATACCGGGTCTTTTCGTTTTGACAGAATAACTCCTGATATTCACAGGATAATAGCGGAGCTGCTCGAATTAAAAGTGAACCCTAATGAAGTTTATGACAATATTTATGATCAAAGTAAATTCAGCAAGGTTAAACTGCTTGGCAAGGCCCTTGATTCTATGCAATTATATGGTGTGGATAAACAAATAGCTTATATGGTGCTATACCAGGATGCTTTTAAAGAACTGGATGCTCTTGAATCAGATACAGATGGGTTTGTAAACTTTTCTTTATCTGTAGAAAATGTAAGAATAGGGATGTTGTTTGTTGAATTAAAAGATGGCTTTAAGATCAGCTTCCGTTCAAAAGGAAACATTCCTGTAAATAAACTTGCAGCAGAGTATGGTGGAGGTGGACACACTAATGCGGCAGGTGTTAGAATATTCCACGAAAAACTTTCCGGCTATATACCCATAATGCTTAAAAAAGCAGAAGATTATTTAAAGTATTAATTAAGGTAAAATATGTTATTCAATTTGAAAGTTTATTCCGGTGAGAAAAAGATTTCGTACAGGCCGCTTTCCTTAGGGTTTAAATATGTAATAGATGAAAAAAAGCTTGAAGAAAGTATTATTAACATTGTAAAAGTATTTAATGTAGAATTGTCGGAGCTTCAGAAGAAAAATTTTCTTACTAAAGAAGGATGTGATATAAGAATATCCAAGCATGACGGTAAACCTGACGCTGTTATACTTTCGAGAATTAAAATTGATGATAAATTATCCCCCGATTATTTCCGTAACCACATGGCCGGTTTTATTCAGCAAATTGAAAAAGAACAGATTAAAAATCTGCATATCTTTATTCCCAAATATTTGCCATTTAAAAATATATTTGATAGCGAAGAATATTTTTACCAGACATTTGCCGAAGGCGTTTTATTTGGGAATTATTCTTTTGTTAAATATAAGTCTGTTAAAAAGAATCTGAAGGATCTCTCTGTTTATTTCCATTCAGAGGATGATTCAAAAATGCAGAAGGCAATTGCTACGGCAAAAATAGTTATGGGAGGAGTTGATTTTGCAAAAGACCTTCAGAATGAACCCGGCATTACATTAACACCTGAAGAATTTGCAAACAGGTTATCAAATGAATTTGCTGACACAGGCGTTAAAGTAAAAATATTTGATGAGAAAGAGATAAGAAAAAGAAAAATGGGCGGACTTTCGGCAGTTGGAATGGGGAGTGATAATCCGCCCCGGATGATTATTCTTGAATATAATGGTTTAAAAAACAAATCGGGCAAAAGTAAAAAGAATAAAATAAGTTCGGTAGCACTGGTTGGTAAAGGTATAACATTTGATTCAGGCGGAATATCAATTAAGCCTTCGCTTAATATGGGAGAAATGAAAGGGGATATGTCCGGTGCTGCCGTTGTTGCAGGTGCTATAAAGGCTGCAGCACGTGCGCGGCTTCCTCTTAAATTGTTAGGAGTGATAGCATCAGCAGAAAATATGCCTTCCGGTAAGGCGTTAAGGCCCGGAGATGTTATTACTGCATCTAATGGAAAAAGTATTGAGGTAGATGATACCGATGCAGAAGGAAGAGTTGTACTGGCTGATGCACTTGTTTATGCATCAAATCAAAATCCTGATGTAATAATTGATCTTGCAACATTAACAGGTCATGTAGTGGTAGCTTTAGGCGAGTTTGTCGGCGGTATTTTTACTAAGGATAAAGTACTGTCAGATAGTTTATTTAAAGCAGGATTAAAAAGCCATGACAGGTTATGGCCAATGCCTATGTGGGATGATTACAGTGATGCAATTAAAAGTGAAGTTGCCGATATAAAAAATTATGGAATTAAATGGGGCGGCGCTGTTCATGCTGCAAAGTTTTTAGAAAATTTTGTTGACGGTAAAATTCCATGGGCCCATCTTGATATTGCAGGCCCTGCTATGGCAAATAGTTATAATAATTATACAAAAAAATATATGACCGGTTATGGAGTAAGGTTATTATTTGAATATTTGAAAGATGCTGATAAGAAGGAATAATTACAGCTTGTTATTATGTTATCAAACACTGAAATCTTAAGATATAGCCGTCATTTACTACTTCCAGAAATTGGTATTGATGGACAGGAGCTTATAAAAAACTCTAAAGTACTGATTGTGGGTGCAGGCGGCACAGGCTCTGCGGCTGCAATGTACCTTGCTTCATCCGGGGTGGGGGAGATTGGTCTGATTGATTTTGACCGGGTGGATTTGTCTAACTTGCAGCGCCAGATAATTCACTCCACAAATGATGTTGGCAGAAAAAAAGTTGAGTCTGCCCATGATACTATTACCGGACTTAATCCTGATATTGAAGTAAAAACTTATGATGTACGCCTTTCTAATTCCAATGCAATAGATATACTTTCCGAATACGATATTATTGCAGACTGCAGCGATAATTTTCCTGCCAATTATCTTATTAATGATGCGTCAGTTCTTCTCGGAAAACCTGACGTATATGGCAGTGTATTCCGGTTTGAAGGCAAAGTTACTGTTTTTGATTCAGGCAGGGGGCCATGTTACCGGTGCTTGTATGAGGTTCCGCCTCCGCCTGAAATGATTCCAAATTGTGAGGAAGGAGGAGTGCTTAGTATTCTGCCGGGTATTATCGGTACACTTCAGGCACTTGAGATTATTAAGCTTATTATAAAAAAAGGTGAACTGTTAACCGGCAGGGTGCTGTTGTTTGATGCATTACAAATGAAGTTTAATGAGATTAAACTTGAAAAAAATCCTGACTGTATTATATGCGGTGAGAATCCCGTTATTCATGAGTTAATAGATTATGACCAGTTCTGCGGTTCTGAAAAACATGAAATAAAAGAATCAGATGAAATAACTCCGGATGAGTTAAAACAAAAAACTAATAATTCGGAAAATATTTTTATTCTTGATATACGGAATCAGCAGGAATACAAGATTGTAAATATCGGGGGATACTGTATCCCCCTTGATCAGCTAACGAAGCGTTTATCTGAGCTTGATCCTTCGCGTGAAATAGTGGTGTGTTGTAAAACAGGCCGACGAAGCAAAATTGCTGTGAAGTTATTAAAAGAAAAAGGATTTAATAATGTTAAAAATCTTAAAGGGGGAATTATTGCATGGATAGAACTAATTGATAATACACTTCCCGGATATTAGTCTTGCTGCTTTAATCTAATCTGAATTCATCTTCAATCTTTATCTTACCCTTATTATATAAAAAATCTTTGTTTCAAAAACTCAACGATGTAGGTAATATATTTTTGTGATTGTGTGAAAAGTTAACAAAACAAATGTTGACAAATATATAATATTGCCTTATATTTATAGGTAAATCTCGACATTAAACTTAATAAATAAGAATAACAGACGTAAATGACTTAATATATTAACATCGTAAATTTTAATAATAAAGCAGGTTGAAGAACCCCGCATTCACCTTATTGATTGAACCTGGCCGTTCGAATAAGGTGTATTCCAGAAAGAAATATAAGATATCCAAACTAGGATTCTTTTTAATAGGAGTCCGGCGCTTTTTATTATTCAGCGCTTTTTTCAACCTGCATTACAAGAAACTAAATAACATTTAATTGAAATGCAATACTTACTTTTATAAATCCGGGAAAAGGATATGAATACTAATCTAAGCGAGCCATTAAGTAAATTAAAAATATTTAGTTTTTCAGGCATACAAATGCGGACCTTCCATATAACATGGGTTACATTTTTTTTCTGTTTTTTCGGATGGTTTGGCATCGCACCTCTTATGCCTGTTGTAAGGGAAGATCTTGGGCTTAGCAAAAATGAAATAGGAAATATTGTTATTGCTTCTGTAGCTGCAACAATATTTGCCCGGTTAATTATCGGTAAAATGTGTGATGTTTGGGGACCAAGACTTAGTTATACAATATTACTTGTAATCGGAGCAATTCCTGTAATCTTTATCGGCTTAAGCAATAGTTATGAAGCCTTTCTCCTTTTCCGCCTTTGCATAGGTATTATCGGAGCTTCTTTTGTTATAACTCAGTTTCATACGTCAATGATGTTTTCTCCCAATATTGTAGGTACCGCAAATGCTGTTTCTGCCGGATGGGGTAATTTAGGCGGCGGTGTTACTAACCTTGTAATGCCCCTAATCTTTTCTGCAATAATCGGACTTGGGTATGCTGCTAACGAAGCATGGCGAATTGCAATGGTGCTGCCTGGTCTGGTGCTTCTTGTGCTTGCCTTTGTGTATTACAAATATACTAAAGACACACCCGCCGGAAATTATTCCGAAATTAAAAACAACCAAAATAAAAATAGCAAAACTAAAAAAGGCAGTTTTTGGTCTGCAGCTTTAGATTACAGGACATGGTTATTATTCCTTGCATACAGTGCATGTTTTGGAATTGAAATAACTTTTGACAATGTAGCCGCAATTTATTTTGTAGATAATTTTGATGCGAGCCTGGTTCTTGGAGGTGCTTTGGCAAGCATATTCGGAATAATGAACATTTTTGCCCGGGCTCTCGGCGGCATTGTAAGTGATAAGGTGGGCAGGAAATTCGGGCTTAGAGGAAAGGGTTTATTGCTTGGTTCATTACTTGCTTTAGAGGGGCTGGGAATTGCTCTTTTTGCAATTACTGAACAACTCATTCTGGCAGTTCTTTCGATGTTATTGTTTGCCCTGTTTCTTAAAATGGCTAATGGTGCTACCTATTCTATAGTTCCTTTTGTTAAAAAGGATGCAATTGGCAGTGTTAGCGGAATAGTTGGTGCAGGGGGAAACCTGGGAGCTGTACTTGCAGGATTTCTTTTTAAAGTAGACTCATTAACCTACAGTGATGCATTTTTTTATTTGGGGATTGCCGTGTTTGTAATAGGGATACTGAACATTCTAATAAGATATGAAAGAAGAGAAAAAGAGGATATTGTTCCGGCTGATACAGAATTTGAACCTGCATCATAAATTATTTTTATAAAAAAATTTGAAAAAAGAAGATACATATAAATCTACCTGTTGTTATTGCGGTGTTGGCTGCGGAATTGTTATTAAAAAAGATAATAGCAATAAAATCAGTATTGAGGGAGACATTTCAAACCCTGTTAACAAAGGTATGTTGTGTTCCAAAGGAATGAATCTGCATTATACCGTTATGGACCAGTCTGACCGTTTATTATACCCGGAAATGAGGTTATCAAGAAGCCATCCAATGAAAAAAGTTACCTGGGATACTGCTTTAGAAAGGACTGCCGCAGTATTTAAATCATTAATAAATAAATACGGACCCGACTCAGTCGGCTTTTATGTATCAGGACAGTGTCTCACTGAGGAGTATTATGTAATAAATAAACTGATGAAAGGATTTATCGGTTCAAATAATATTGATACAAATTCGCGTCTCTGCATGAGCTCTGCTGTAACAGGATACAAGATGGCTCTTGGAGAAGATTCCGTGCCGGTAAGCTACGAAGATATTGAACTGGCAGATTGTTTTTTTATTACCGGTGCTAATCCTGCATGGTGCCACCCCATTTTGTACAGAAGGATAGAAGAGCACAAAATAAATAATCCTGATGTTAAAATTATTGTAGCCGATCCAAGAAGAACACAATCATGCAGCCTTGCAGATATTCATCTTCAGATTACTCCCGGTACAGATGTAGTATTAAATCATGCAATAGCGCGCTGCCTGATAGAGAACGGATATATTGATGATGATTTTATAATAAATCATACTGAAGGTTTTGAGGATTATAAAAACAGTGTAATGAAACGTTCTATTAATGAAGCAGCAGATATATGCGGTGTACCTGCATATGATATTACTACTGCTGCGCATTTTATAGGTGAGTCCAAGGGGTTCATTTCATTATGGGCAATGGGTTTGAACCAAAGTGTGATAGGTGTTAATAAAAATCTAAGTCTGATTAATTTATCCCTTATAACAGGTAAAATAGGCAAACCGGGTAATGGACCTTTTTCTTTAACAGGGCAGCCGAATGCAATGGGCGGTAGGGAAGTCGGCGGTTTGGCTAATCTTTTATCAAACCATAGAAACCTTGATGATTCTGCTGACAGGGAATATGTTGAAGAATTTTGGGGCAGTAAAAAGATACAAGCCAAACCCGGGTTAACTGCTACTGAAATGTTTGAAGCACTTGAATCCGGCAGATTGAAGGCTATATGGATTGTATGTACAAATCCTCTTGTAAGCCTTCCGGATGTTAGAAAAGCTGAACGGGCTCTTGCCAATGCAAAATTTGTTGTTGTGCAGGATATTTCTCAGAACTCCGATACCCTTAAATATGCAGATGTTGTTCTTCCTGCTGCGTCGTGGCTTGAAAAAGAAGGAACAATGACAAACTCTGAGAGACGAATATCTTTTCTTCAAAAAGTTATAGAGCCGCCGGGAGAAGCTTTACCCGACGCAGAGATCATTATCCGCTTTGCACATAAAATGGGATTTATAAATTCATTTAATTATAAGGACAGCAGCGAAATATTTGACGAACATTGCAGGCTCTCTAAAGGTACTAATGCCGATATATCTGCTTTAAGCTATTCAGTGCTGAAAGAAAAAGGTGCTGTTCAATGGCCGTATACTGAATCTAATCCCGGTACCAAAAGATTATTTACTGATTTTTCATTTTACACTACCGGCAGAAAAGCAAGAATACACAGCGTTCCTGATAATAATGGATCTGAAAATATTACACCAGATTATCCTTTAATATTAACCACTGGAAGGGTAAGAGATCAGTGGCATACAATGACCAAAACCGGCAAGGTTAATAAATTACTTCAGCATACAGGCAGGTCATTTCTGGAGATCAATCCGCTTGATGCCGCTGAAAGAAATATAAAAAATAATGACCTTGTGGAAGTATCAGCAGGCAGAGGTAATGTAAGAGTAAATGCTAAAGTAACTGATGATATTAAAAGAGGCGTGGTATTTCTTCCCATGCATTGGGGAAAAGTTTTTCTATCTGATTTATGGCGTGCCAACAATCTTACAAATAATCTGGTTGATCCAAAATCAAAAGAACCCGATTTTAAATTTTCTGCAGTACAGGTAGAGAAATATAATAAACCTGTTGAAAAGATAATAATTATCGGTGCGGGCGCTGGCGCATATGGGTTTATTAAGGCTTACAGAGAATTGAACAATACTGATGAAATTGTTGTCTTCTCAAAAGAGAGCCACACTTTTTACAACAGGATACTTTTACCTGATTATATCAACGGATCAAAAACATGGGAGAATCTTCAAAAGCTTGTGGAAAGTGATAGCAATATTATTCTTCACAAAGGAATAAGCATATACGGAATAGACCGGGAAGCTAAAACGGTATATGATTCTGAAGGTAATGATCACACTTATGATAAACTTATAATCTGCACCGGAAGCCGCCCTAATACATTAAAAAATATTCCGCTTTACCTTGAGGGAGTTATAACAATAAGAACAAAGGAAGATGCAGACAAACTTCTCCCCTATGTGAATGAACAGAGCCATATAGTAGTAGTTGGAGGTGGTTTATTAGGCCTGGAGATGGCTGGTGCTTTGATTGAAAAAGATGTTAAAGTAACTCTTGTTCACCGGACATCACGTTTAATGGACAAACAACTTGATATTACCGGAAGCAGCCTTCTGCATGAGATGCTTTCTGAAATGGGAATCAACATCCTCTATAATGAAGAAGTTGAAATGATATATGGGCGCAAACATATAAATGGCGTAAAATTTAAAAACGGCAAGTATATCGAATGTGACGCTATGGTCGTTGCCATTGGCACTACTCCGAATATTGAACTTGCCAAAGATGCCGGTCTTGAATACAGCAGGGGAGTTATCGTAAACAACCGTATGCAGACATCAGATCCAAACATTTTTGCAGTAGGTGAGGTTGCTGAATATAATGGTTCGCTTTATGGAATAACTGCATCGGCAGAGGAACAGGCAGAAATTCTTGCCGGGTATTTGTCCGGAGATGAAAATATTTACTACTCAGGTTCAGTAATGATGAATATTCTTAAAATAAATGGAATAAGCCTTTGTTCACTTGGTTTATCACAAATTCCTGAAAATAAAAACGGGTACGAAGAGATTGTTTTTCTTGATAAAGCAAAAAAATATTATAAAAAGTGCATAGTGCATAATGATCGTCTCGCAGGGGCGCTTCTTATAGGCGATAGTGCAGAGTTTATAGAATTTAAAAATCTGATCCGTGATAAAATTGAACTGTCCGAAAAAAGGCTTCAGTTACTCCGGTCATCCGCGGTAGTTGAACCTGCTGAAGGAGAGATAATTTGTTCATGCAATAGTGTCGGAAGAATAAATTTAACAAATAAAATAAAAAACGGCTGCTTTGAATTGAAAGAACTTTTCAGCCATACGGGGGCAGGTATGGGCTGTGGCAGCTGCCGTCCTGAGGTAAAGAAAATTCTGGATAATGAGCTTAAAAATATTCAATCTGGTGAGCTTACTGATATTGCAGTTTAATATTCTTAATGATATGAAAGTAAAAGTAATTGTATGACTACTATAAGAATAGATTTTAAAGGCGGAGTTGTTTCTCCGGAAAAACTCCGGGTTATATCTGCGGTACTTAATGATTTTAGTGTACCTGAAATATTTATCGGTACACGGCAGAATATTTATTTTCATATCAGTGATAATTTATCCGGCGCACTTACCGGGAAACTAGATAATAGTAGAATCCAGTATGTTATATTACCTGCCGGAGTGAATAACATAGTAAGCTCATATGCAGCAGTGGATATTTTTACTCATAATTCATGGCTTAATGAAAGTATCTTTAAAGAAGTACTTGATAACTTTAATGAAAGCTCAGCATATAAAATTAATATTGTGGATATCTCACAAGGATTATTTACGGCATTTGAAGGGGATCTTGTTTTTATTCCTTCATCTCATCAGAATTTCTGGTACCTGTTTATCAGGAACACGGTTAATGAAGAGTTCCTTTGCTGGCCAGACCTGATTTACAGCCTTGAACTGGGGCCTGTTGCAGGGCATCTTGAAATGTATGCCGGTGCAATAAATGAAATAAACATTAATAAGATCCATGATAATATAAAAGCTGAACTGCATTATATTTTCCATAGCAATGATGTTGAGTTAAAAATCCCCAGGTATATTCCTGCAAACTATGAAGGTATCCATCGTAATGGCAGCCTCTCATGGATTGGAATAAAAAACAAAAGTGACAGCTACCCGGTTTCTTTTATAAACGGTCTTGCTGATTTGTGTACCGGAACAAATGTGAATAACATTAATCTTACCACGTGGAAGAGTATTCTTATAAAGAATATCAGCGAAGATGATATTATAAAATGGGAGATATTGCTCGGAAAATATGGAATAAATATACGTCATTCATCGCTTGAACTGATCTGGAAATATGAAGATTCTGATAACACGGCACTGTCTCTCAAAAAATATTTGATAGAAGAGCTTGATAAAACTGATGTCCGTTCCTATGGTATAACATTTGGTATTAAAACTAACCCTAATTCAAAAATAGCAGCTTCAATTATCATTGAAGTTAAATCTTCTGCAAAATCCTTCGGTACACCTTTTTTCCAGCATTATAATGTTTATCATACAGAAGATTTTAATCCCAATAATCAAAAGATTTATTTTGTTGGTGTTTATAAATCCAAAAGGAATCTGGTAAAAAATATAAAACTCCTGCTAACCCAATATTACAAATCTCTGGAAGACCTGACTGTGGTGCATGACCCTGTTCCCAAAAAAGAAACACAATACTGGACTCCCCAGAGAGCACATAAATGCAAACATTGCTATACAATTTATGACTCTGAGTTCGGCGATATAATTAACGGGATCGAACCTGGTATTTCTTTTGAAAACCTGCCAGAGAATTATGCCTGTTCATTATGCGGAGCTCCGAAAGAAGAGTTTTTAACGGTAAGAAAAATTTTATCTAAGTAGGAACGGATTTTAATGATTATACATGATAAATATGGCAGATCGTTTAAGACACTAAGAGTAAGCCTGACTAACTCATGCAATTTTAGCTGCTCATACTGTGTAACCGGCAATGCAATACAGGAGAGAAACAATATAAAGGTTTTAGATTATACTGAATTGGCCGGTTTGGTTTTAACTCTGGACAATGTTTTGAATTTTGATTCTGTAAGGCTAACAGGCGGTGAACCTACTCTCTACAATAATCTGCTGCCATTTATAAAATTAATTTCCTCCGGCGGAATAAAAAATATTACAATGACAACAAACGGATTTCTGTTAAAACAAAAAGCCGGTGAACTTGCTTCATTAGGAATAAAAGAGATAAATGTATCGCTGGATGCCGTTGACCCTGATATATTTTATTTAACTACGAGACGTAAATGTCTTGATCAGGTACTTGAAGGAATAGAAACTGCATTAAATGCAGGCATCTCGGTTAAACTTAATGCAGTTATAATGCGCAGTATTAATGAACACCAGGTACTGCCGCTTATTGAGTTTGCCTTATCAAAAAAAATAAAACTGAGATACCTTGAACTTATGAGGATGGGACATTTATACTCAAGAAATTTTATGAATTACTTCTTCCCAATGAATGAAATACTTGAAATTATACAATCACAATATCCTGTTGTAACTACATACCGTGATCTTTCGGCAACAGCAAAATATTTTGTGCTGGAGGATGGATTTGAATTTGGAATCATTGCAAATGAAACTGAACCGTTCTGTTTTGACTGCGACCGGTTAAGGCTTGACAGTTACGGCAATATATACGGTTGTATCAGCGAAAGCATGCCGGAATATATTGCTGATATATCAGCAAATAAAATTGCACTTAAAATGAAATTAAATAATGCCCTTGCTCATAAACAGCCGCTGAAATTTACCGGCAGTTCTGTCTCTATGATTGAAATAGGAGGATAATTAATAGTTATGAAAATAAGAATAAATACCTTTGCCGTTCTTAAAGAATATTTTGAGCACAGTTTTGAGATCGAAGTTAATGACCTTAATACGATAAACGATCTTAAAGAGGAACTAGTTAAAATAAAACCTCAGGCACAGGGTTTACTTAATATATGCCGTTTTGCGGTTAATAATACATTTGTAAATAATAAGGCAGTTATATATGAGAACGATAACATCTTTGTTATCCCCCCATCAAGCGGTGGATAAAATAAACACAGTGCCGGCAGGTTATAATTACAAAAATATCACATCATCACGTATAGATATAATGAAGTTGATTAACAATTGTCATTCACCTGAAGCGGGGGGTGTTGTCATATTTATTGGAGATGTAAGAAATAATAATCTCGGCCAAAAAGTAAAACACCTGGAGTATGAAGCTTTTATTCCTTTGGCAGATAAGATGATTGAAGAAATTGTTGATGCGGCTGTTAAAAAGTGGGAGCTTATACATGCTGCAGCTATTCACAGGATAGGCAAAGTGGAAATATCTGAAAGTGCTGTTGCTGTAATTACGTCTCATGCTCACAGGAAAGAGGCATATGAAGCCAGCCAGTATATAATTAATAGGATTAAACATGAGGCTCCCATATGGAAATGCGAGTACTACCGGAATGGTACTTATAAGTGGTCCGATAACTGTGCTTCTTGTCAGTGATAGCTTAAAGAAATTTGTTAACATCATCAGGAAAATAATATGGAAACACTCATACGTAATAAGATGAAAATAATTGTTGTGGGAAACGGAATGGTGGGATATAAGTTTTGTGAAAAACTGATTTCCAAAAGTGGTAAAGATGCTTTTGATATTATTGTTTTTGGTGAAGAACCAAGAATTGCTTACGACCGGGTACACCTGAGTGAGTATTTTTCAGACCGGAACGCTGATAAGCTGACCATGGCACCCTTAAAATGGTATAGAGAAAATAACATAAAAGTTTATTTAAATAATCCTGTTACTTCAATCAATACCGGTTCAAAAAAAATTACTGCTTCAAATTGTCTGGAGCTTGAATATGATAAACTCATACTTGCTACAGGCTCTGCTCCTTTTGTCCCCCCAATACCGGGTACAGACAAGAACGGCGTTTTCATTTACCGTACTATTGAGGACCTTGATAAAATTATGGACTATGGTAAAAAATCAAAGATTGGAGCTGTAATTGGCGGAGGGCTTTTAGGACTGGAAGCGGCTAAAGCTCTTATGGATATGAACCTTGAAACTCATGTTGTGGAGTTTGCCCCCCGCTTAATGCCAAGGCAGATTGATCCCGAAGGGGGGGATATTCTTAAAGCTAAAATGGAATCTCTTAATGTAGTTATTCATACAAACCAGGGGACAAAAGAAATACAGGGGAATAGTTCCGTTCAAAGAATTTTATTTAATGACGGCAATTTTTTAGATACTGATATGCTTGTTATTTCTGCCGGTATACGTCCAAGAGATGAATTGGCAAGAATATCTAATCTTGCTGTTGGACCGAGGGGCGGGATAATTGTAAACAATTATTTACAAACCTCGGATCCTGACATATATGCAATAGGAGAATGCGCTTTACATAATAACATGGTATATGGTTTAGTTGCCCCCGGTTATGAAATGGCTGAAGTGGCGGCAGACCATATTACAGCCGGAACAAAGGTATTTACTTCTTATGATATGTCCACAAAACTAAAACTAATCGGTGTGGATGTTGCAAGTTTTGGGGATCCTTTCTGCGAAAAAGAAGAACACCAGACTATAGTATATAAAGACAATAATAAGGGCGTTTATAAAAGAATAAATCTCTCCCCTGACAGCAAATATCTATTGGGGGGAATACTGATCGGGGAAGCATCTGATTATAATATTCTTCTGCAAACTTACAAAAACAATATTGTTCTTCCGCCCGATCCGGAGAATCTGCTTTTAGGAAATGCAAAGGGAAAAGGGGAAAGCAGCGGAATGGGAGTAATGTCGCTTCCGGATGAAGCACTCATATGTTCATGTGAAAGTGTTTCAAAAGCTGTTATCTGTAATACTGTTATTGAAAATGACTTAGCTGATATCACTGGAGTAAAATCAAGTACAAAAGCCGGAACAGGGTGCGGCGGATGTACCCCTCTATTAGCCGATCTGCTGAATGAAACAATGAAAAAAATGGGTAAATACCAGAAGAAAGTTTTATGTGAACACTTCGATTATTCCCGTCAGCAGTTATTTGATCTTATAAGGTATCACAAAATAAAAAGCTTCCGCGAACTCATTACACAGCACGGCAATGGCTATGGTTGTGAAATATGCAAACCTGCTGCAGCGTCAATGTTTGCAAGCATTTGGAACGAAAATGTTCAGGATAAAAAACATGTAACACTACAGGATACAAATGACAGATTCCTGGCAAATATTCAGCGGGGGGGTACTTATTCTGTGGTTCCAAGGGTTCCCGGCGGAGAAATTACTCCCGATAAATTGATTGTACTTGGAAGCGTTGCCAAAAAATACGGCTTGTACTGCAAAATTACCGGCGGCCAGCGTATCGATTTGTTTGGTGCACAATTGAATGATCTTCCATACATATGGGAAGAATTAATTTCTGCCGGTTTTGAAAGCGGACATGCTTATGCTAAGGCTTTAAGAACAGTTAAAAGTTGTGTAGGATCTTCATGGTGCAGGTTTGGAGTTCAGGATTCTGTTGGATTTGCAATACGTATTGAAGACAGGTATAAAGGGTTAAGAGCTCCTCATAAAATAAAAAGCGCTGTCTCCGGGTGTATAAGGGAATGTGCCGAAGCACAATCAAAAGATTTTGGCATTATTGCTACCGAGAAAGGATGGAATTTATATGTATGCGGCAACGGCGGTTCTAAACCTCAGCATGCAATTTTATTTGCCGCTGATCTGGATGAAGAAACATGTGTTAAATACATAGACCGTTTCCTAATGTTCTACATTCGTACAGCCGATCCTCTGACACGTACTGCCGGATGGCTTAATAAAATGGAAGGCGGAATAGATTATCTGAGGGATGTAATTATCAATGACTGCCTGGGGATTTCTGTGGAGCTTGAGATGGAAATGCAGCAGTTAATTAATACATATAAATGTGAATGGAAAGAAGCTATAAACGATCCCGGCATTAGAAAAAGATTTAAACATTTTGTTAACTCAGATGAACGGGACGAGACTCTGGCATTTAAAAAGGAAAGAGGGCAGATGATTCCTGTAAAATGGGGCAGCTTACTGCATCAATAAAGAAAGATTTTTATGAACGGTAAAACTATTGCAATACTGGAAAACCGGAGCGCTGATCAAATGGCGGAACTGATTATGAAGTATGGCGGCATTCCGCTTTTAGCTCCCGCATTAGCTGAAGTCCCGGACATCGATACTGATTTCATAAATGATCTTATGACAGTATGGAGCCTTAATAAACCGGATATTTTCATCTTTCAGACCGGTACCGGTACAAGAGCATTGTTTGCAGTAATTGATTTGTTGAACTGTACTGAAAAATTCAGGAAGGTACTTGAGTATGCTAAAATTATTGCACGGGGGCCTAAACCCGCAGCAGTATTAAGATCTTTGAATATAAGGATAGATGCAATTGCCAAAGAACCTTTCACAACTGTTGAAGTTATAGCAGAACTGGATTTCAGTACACTGTTCGGAAAAAAAATTGTTATCCAGAGATATGGCGAGACGAATATGGAATTAAATAAAATTCTTGAAGAAGAAAATTGTAAAATAACAGAGATTGCAACTTATAAATGGTCGCTTCCTGTTAACAAAGAACCCCTGTTAAAACTGATATGCGCACTTGAAAAAAATGAAATTGATGTAACCGCATTTACAAGCGCTTCACAGGTTAATAATCTTATTGATTTTGCAAAAACATTAGGGAAAGAAGATTCAGTTAAAGCAGGCTTAAACCGGACTTTAATCGCCTCTATAGGGCCAATATGTTCAGAAGCTATATACAGAAAAGGACTAAAGGTAGATATTGAGGCCCATCCGCCAAAGATGGGAGCATTTATTGCAGCTATTAGAAACAGGTTTTCATAACAGTAACTAAAATAATATAAACTATTGAGAGAAATATGGCAGAAGTTCTGGAAGAAAAAGAAATAAAATGGTTCAAAGCATGTTATGTTGATGACGTGCCTGAAGATGGAGGCGCATGTGTCCGTTACAAGGATCAGCAGATTGCCCTCTTTTATTTTACTTCGAGGAATGAGTGGTATGCCACACAGAATATGTGTCCGCACAGGTTTCAGATGGCATTATCAAGAGGGATGATAGGTGATAAAAATGGCGAACCTAAAGTAGCTTGTCCGTTTCATAAAAAAACATTTTCATTAGTAACAGGCTGTAATTTAAACGGAGAGGATTATATAATTAAAACCTACCCGGTAAAAGTTGAGAACAATACAGTATATATAGGGGTGGGCAATGAGAGATATAACGGATAAAATTATAACCCTTCGTACTGCTAAGGCACAGGCAATTGTATTTTGTAAAGCGGCTACTCTGGAACTCATAAAAGAGAAAAAAATTCCGAAAGGGGATATACTTGAATTTGCCCGTGCCGCCGGTTATTTCGGTGCAAAAAAGACTGCTGATTTGATTCCGCATTGTCATCCTATCGGAATCGATTCATTGGAATTCACTTTTGATTTTCTAACGGAAAGCAACTACCTGCACTATACTGCATCTTCATCTTTCCGTTCCGGAATTGTAGTACTCTGTGAAGCAAAATATATCGGGCGAACCGGAATTGAAATAGAGGCAATAACAAGTGTTTCCATTGCTGCATTAACAATATATGATATCCTTAAGCCGCTTGATGATAACCTGGAAGTTTCATCTATCAGGGTAGTTGAAAAAACAGGAGGCAGGTCAGGACAAAGATATTTCAGAACACCCCCTTCATGTGCCGTTATTGTCTGTTCCGATTCTACCTTTGAAGGAAAAAGAGAAGATAAGTCAGGTAAGTTAGTTCAAAAAATGCTTCAGGATTACGAGGCCAGGGTAAATGAATATATTATTCTTCCGGATGAAAAAGATGCAATACAAAAGAAAATACTTGACCTGGTAGAAAAGGATGTACAATTCATTTTTACTACAGGAGGAAGCGGACTGGGACCGAGAGATACTACTGTAGATGCTGTAAAAGAAATTATTGAAAGAGACGCCGACGGTATAACTGAAGCAATGAGGAATTACGGGCAGATGCGCTCTCCGCTTGCCATGATGAGCAGGGGAGTGGCAGGCTCCATTAAACATACTACAATAGTTACTTTACCCGGCAGCTCTGACGGCGCCCGTGAATCCATGGAAGCTATTTTACCGGCTGTTTTTCATGCCCGTAAAATGTTAAAAGGAGGAGGACATTAAATTAGTCCTTCCTTATTAATCAGAAATTTATTAAAGAATAATTATGTTGTCATTAAATGAGTCTGTTAAAAGTATTATTTCTTTAAAGAGAAACTTTGGGACAGAATATGTTTCAATGACTAATTCTGTGAACAGGATTTTAGCTGAAGATATTTTTGCCGACAGAGACTACCCCCCGTATAACCGCTCAGCTATGGATGGTTATGCTGTTAGTTCTGAAGATATTGTCTCAAATAATTATTCCCAATTTAAAGTAATAACTGAGATATATGCCGGTGATAATTTTAATTTTCCTGTTAGACCGGGAGAAGCAATAAAAATTATGACAGGGGCTGTTGTTCCAGATCTGACTGATATTGTTATCAAAAAAGAAGATGCTGTAACTGATAATGGTTTTGTTTCATTTAAGAGTTCAGGTTTTCAGAAGTATCATAATATAGCCTTAAAGGGAGAAGATGTTAAAAAAGGTGAATTGTTAATTCCAAAATACACACAGATAAAACATAATCACTTATCTGCTTTTGCTTCTATAGGAAAAACTAAAATAAAGGTTTTAACACTTCCTAAAGTTGCAATTATTTCAACCGGTCACGAAATAAAACCTATTGATGCAGATATTGCAGATTACCAGATTCGTGATTCAAACAGCTATACAATAGCGGGTTTCCTTAACAGCTACAATATTAAAATTGTTAAGAAAAAAATAGTGGCAGACAATTTAAAAAAACTAAAATCAGCAATAGAAAAAATGCTTGATGCTGATATACTTATAATGTCCGGCGGCGTATCGGCTGGTGATGCAGATTTGGTTCCTGATGCATTAAAGGAGTGCGGATTTGAAGAAATGTTTCATAAAGTAAAGATAAAGCCCGGCAAACCGATATGGTTCGGTTATTATCCCGGTGGTACAAGAGCTTTTGCATTACCCGGAAATCCTTTTTCTGTACAGGCGGCATGTAAAATTTTTATCGAACCCTATCTGCGGGCTTGTTTTAATATTCCTCCCGTTGAAGCATTAAATGTTCAAATAAGTGAAGACAAAAAAAAGAAAACAAATTTTGATGAATATTTCCCGGTAAAACTAAAGAGAAATCCATGCATGCATCTTCAGCCATTAAGCTTTAACGGATCAGGAGATATAACTGCTTTACTGGGTGCGGATGGTTTGGCTCACCATCCGGCTGATGTGCCTGATATTAAGCAGGGGACAATGGTGCAGTTTTATCCCTTTAATAATATATAAAAAATAATGCCTGATACTCTTACATATTTTTTTATTGCAGTTCTTGGGGTTACAGCCTTTATGTATTCTTCTGTAGGGCATGGGGGTGCAAGCGGATACCTTGCTGCAATGGCGCTATTTGGTATAAGCTCCACTATTATGAAACCCTCTGCACTCATAATGAATATTATTGTTTCATCTACAGCATTTTATCATTTTTATAAGGTGGGATATTTCAGGTGGAAATTATTCCTTTTTCTGGCGGCTGTCTCCATCCCATCAGCATATATTGGCGCAAGCATTTTTATTCCGGAAAATTATTACAGGAAAATCCTTGGCGCAATATTAATGATTCCTTTTCTTAAACTGAGCTTTTCGGCTCAGCCGCAGACAGAAAGTACCGTTCATCAAAAGGGAATGTTTTTAGCAGGTGCCGGAGGTTTGATTGGCTTTATCTCAGGTATGATTGGTATAGGTGGAGGAATAATTCTCAGCCCTCTTCTTTTATTTTTAAAACTGACTGATATAAAAGAAACGGCAGCAATATCCGCTGCATTTATACTTGTTAATTCATTATCGGGGTTAACAGCAATTATTGAAAAAAATAATATTGATTCTTCACTCTATTACTGGATGCCGGCAGCGTTTGCCGGGGCATGTGCCGGAGGTTATTTGGGTGCAAAGAGATTTAAGAGTATTATGTTGAAGAGAATTCTTGCGGTTGTTCTTTTAATTGCGGCTATAAAATTACTAATAACGTGACAGGTGGAAATGAATTCACTTATAGGTGTGGTAATGTGCGGCGGGGGAAGTACCCGGATGGGAAAAGATAAAGGATTACTTAAGTCAGATGATATAACATGGGCTGAACTGGCATATGAAAAACTAAAATCTGTTACCGGTGAAGTATATGTTTCTATAAATCCATCTCAGGAGACCGGCTATAGGGAAATATTTCCGGGGCACATACTTATTCCCGATGATGTGACCTTAAAGGGTCCGCTGGCAGGGCTGTTTACAGTGCACAAACATATGACGGATAAAGATATATTTATTTTAGCTTGTGATATGTTAAAAATGGATGGGGGCACATTAAAAAAAATATCTGAGGTTTATGAGAGTAATAAAAATCTTTATGATTTTTTTGTATACAAAAAGCAGCTTAATATAGAACCTCTTGCCGGTATTTATACAAGCAGGGGAATTACTCAAATATATAATTCATATTTTGCGGGGAACCTGCAGAGAGCCAGTATGAAATATGTATTGGAAAATGGTAATACTTATGCTATTAAGATTCGGGGCAGAAATAAATTTGCAAATTTTAACTCTCCTTCAGATCTGAAGAATTAATTTATATCAATTATTTGGAATTTATAATGCTTCCATCTTTCATTTCAAAAACCTTATCCGCAAGTTTTACCAGTTCGGCATTATGAGTAACTATTACGAAGGTCTTTTTATATTTATCCCTTAAATCAATAAATATCTGGTGGAGAGATTCACTGTTAGCTGAATCGAGATTTCCTGTTGGCTCATCTGCAAAAATAATTGACGGATCATTAGCAAGTGCCCTGGCAACTGCTACTCTTTGTTGTTCACCACCGGAAAGCTCTGCCGGTTTATGATTTATTCTCTCACTTAATCCTACCGATTCTAATAATTCTTTTGCTCTTACAGAGGCTTTATCAAGACTTACACCCTGGATCATCCGGGGTATTGCCACATTTTCTAATGCACTGAATTCCGGCAAAAGATGATGAAACTGGAAAACAAAACCAATATTATTATTCCGGAATCGTGCAAGTTTATCATCTGATAATTTAAAAATATTTTCATTATTAAAAATAACTTCACCGCTGTCGGGCCTGTCCAATCCTCCAAGAAGATGGAGAAGTGTACTTTTTCCTGCTCCTGAAGCTCCAACAATAACAGAAATTTTTTCTGCTTCAATTTCCAGGGAAACTGTTTTCAATACTTCAAGGGATACTTTTTTAGTAGTCCGGTAAGTTTTAGATAAATTATTTGCAAATAATATTGTTTGATTTTCCATAAGTATTTTATTTCGCAGTTCAAAAATTACAAATCATAAATCTGTTACTCCCATTTTATAGCTTCAAGAGGGTTTATTTTTGCCGCTCTTTTTGCCGGAAATAATGAAGCTAAAAATGAAAGGAGGATTGAAACTCCTGTTATATAAAAGAAATCAGAAACTCTCAGTTCAAGCGGAAGAGCCGCAATTTTATATTGTGTAGGGTCTAATGGATAAATATTATACTGCAAGTGTATAAAACATACAAGGTAGCCCAGCATTACTCCCAGGAAAGTACCTGCTATACCAATCAGCAGTCCTTCAAACATAAATATTTTTAGTATTGATTTTTCAACAACACCCATTGAACGGAGAATACCTATATCCCTTTTCTTTTCAATTACAGACATGGATAAAGAACCGAGAATATTAAAGGTGGCAACAGCAATAATTAAAGATAGAATAATATAAGCAGCCCATCTCTCAACCTGCATATAAGAATAAAGCTCCTTGTGAAAATCATACCATGTGGATACCTGAAATTTATCTTTTTCAAGATTCTGTTCAAGTATTTCTTTTACGCCTTCTGCATTATCAATGCTGGTTAAACGAATATCATATCCCTGCACATTGCCGTTGTATCCCAGTAATACCTGGGCCGATTCGAGTGAAGTAAATATATAATTAGCGTCATAATCATTGTTATTGGAACTATATATGCCGCTGACAATAAATTGCTGCATTTGAGGCTCTGAAAATTGAGATATTACTCTTTCAATTCCTGCGGGAGATACAAGTGTTATTGTATCTCCTACAAGTGTCTGCAGATGATCAGCAAGCCTTAGGCCCATCATTATTTTAGGATAGCCATTTTGTTCAGATAGTTCATATTTACCAAAAACAGTATTTGATTGTATCCCGTATACTTCTTCGCCGTCTGGTTCTGAAATACCTTTAAGGTTTACAACTTCCGTAAGCTGATCGCGGTAGGCCAATACTTTCCCGCTTACAAAGGGAGATATTTTTTTTACATCATCAATCTGCAGGTTTCTTATAATCTCCTCCTGCGGCGGAACATTTTCAGATATAACTTCCACCCGTACATCCGGATCAAAGTTTATGAGGAAAGATGTTACTAAACTTCCAAAGCCGTTAAAAACAGATAATACAACTATTAATGCAGCAACACCAATAGTAATGCCCGCAATAGATATTAATGATATTATTGTAATAAAATTAATTTTGTGTTTAGATACTAAATATCTTTTTGCTATAAACGGCTCAAATCCCATTAGCCAAACCTTAATGTTGATACGGGGTTTATTTTTGATGCCACATAACTTGGAATTAATGACGCAAGGATACAGAGTACAAAAGTGAGAACAGAAACCAAAACAAAATTTTCCGGCTTTAAAAGCACTGGTATTGAAGACATAAAATATACTGAAGAGGGGATAGTAATTATTTCAAACTTCATCTGTAAGTAGGTTAAAACAAATGCCAGTAAATTTCCTGCAACAATACCAATAACAGCAAGAAACATTCCCTGGTACACGAAAATTTTTACAATCTGTTTTCCTTTTGCCCCAATCGATTTTAGTATTCCTATTGCGTTTGTTTTTTCCAGTACTATCATAAACAAGGTTCCCACTATATTAAATACAGCAACAATAATTATTAAACCGAGTATAATTGGGATAGGCTTCTTCTGGAGATCAATCCATGTAAATATATTTCTATGAGTCTGGTATATAGACCTTGCATAATGAGGATACCGCAGCTTATTGTTCAGTGATTCAGTGATACTGTCTATTTTAGAAATGTCCTTTAGTTTTATATCATAACCTGAAATATTATCGCCAATATTAAAAAGTTCCTGCGCTGACTTCATATTAACATATGCAATCAGGTCATCATATTCTGCCATACCGCTTTCGAAGATTCCGCCTATTGTATATTTTCTAATATTAGGCAGATTAGCAGGCGATGGAAGCTGGTCATTAACCAGTGCAAACAATGTAACTCTATCTCCCAGCTTAACACGAAGTTTATTGGCAAGTTTTCTTCCAATTATAATTTTGCCGTCTTCAGAAATTGAACTAAACCTTCCTTCAGTTATGTTTTGTTCAACCCGTATTGCTCTGCTGTCTGTACTGATCCCTTTGATATTAATTCCTTCCTGAACTTTCCGGCTGCTTATAATTGCAAGATTAGAAACATAAGGATTTATTGCTGTTCCGGCAGGCAGCGAATCACGTAATTGAGGAAGTATAGTATGATAATCAGGAAGAGAGGATCTGTAGGAATTTATCTGTATATGTGCATCAAAGTCTATAATTTTTTCAGTTAGTGTTTTTTCAAAACCATTTAATACACTTAAAGCAATAATTAAAGCTGCAACTCCAAGCGCTATTCCCGTAACAGCCACAGTTGAAATAAGATTAATAAACCGGGAGTTTTTCCTGGAAAAGGTATATTTTTTTGTTATAAAGAATGAAAATGACATCAGGAACAATTATAGTTATAATTTAGATATGAATGATAACCATTTAAAACAAAAAAATCCCGGAAAACTCCGGGATTTATAAAGTGACCCCAAGGGGATTTGAACCCCTGTTACCGCCGTGAAAGGGCGATGTCCTAACCACTAGACGATGGGGCCGGGATCAGAAATTAAAATTGTAAATGAAAAATTAAAAATAATTCGTCATTATTCCGAATACCACTTTATAATAACATGGGGTGAGCGATGGGAATTGAACCCACGACCCCCAGGGCCACAACCTGGTGCTCTAACCAACTGAGCTACGCCCACCATATCATAGTTAATAAGCAAATATTATTTGGTTTCAACTATTAATTTTCGTACGCCCGAGTGGAATCGAACCACTAACCTACAGCTTAGAAGGCTGTTGCTCTATCCGATTGAGCTACGGGCGCGGTTAGTACTTCAATAAAAAAGAACACTTTTACAGCAAAAAATTCCGCATTAAAATTGTCGGGGCGGCAGGATTCGAACCTGCGACCTCCTGCTCCCAAAGCAGGCGCGATGAACCGGGCTACGCTACGCCCCGAAAAAAAATTTAACTCTATTTTAAAGAACTAACTTAATATTTTCGAACCTGTTAACCTTCCCGACTCTCAAGTCGGGACGCGATGAATCGGGCTTCGTATGACTACGCCCTGATAAATCGAGTTCCGCTTTGCGGAACTACGCCCGGATATCTTTATAGTTCAAATTTATTAAAGAACAATGCTTGTTAAACCTTTACTTATCCTTTATTAACTGATCTATGCTATAATTATTTATGATAAGAATTCTTAATCAGCTAGTTAAAAGATGTAAATGTTAATAAAAATCAGACTTTAAATATATGGGTTATAGATAAAAAAAACAATCTTTGTACTTATAAAAGAGAAAGTTTGCAAAAATTAATTCACGTGGTACTTATTAGTCACATTATGGCACCATCAAATTATACCCCGGATTCATTTATTGATATGCGCAAATAAGGAATATTTTGGAATTTTTAATATCTTAGTTAAATATTTTAGAAAATTGTTGCATTAAAACTGATTTATGCCTGAAAATCCCAATTTAACCCCTCAAAGAAAGAAAGAGCATATTGAAATATGCCTTACTGATGATGCTGCATTCAGGAATAAGACAAATGGTTTTGAAAAATACGATTTCCTCCATTGTGCAATAACCGAAGTTGATATTTCAAGTATAAACTTCGAGACAATATTTTTAGCTAAAAAAATCAGCTACCCGTTTCTTATTTCGTGTATGACAGGCGGAGCAGCCGAATCGGAAAATATAAACTCCCGGTTAGCTGAAGCCGCCGGTAATTTAAATATACCGCTGGGTGTCGGGAGTCAAAGACAGGCACTTGAGAATAAGAATTTCCACAATACTTATAAAACTATCAGGGTTAAAGCTCCGCAAATTCCCATATTAGGAAATATAGGAGCCTCTCAGATAGTTAAAATGAAATCGTTTGATGAAGTTAAGTACCTTGTTGATCTGGTTGAAGCTGATGCTATGGCTATACACATTAACCCTGTGCAGGAGCTTATACAGAAAAACGGCGAACCATTTTTTGAGGGACTTCTTAAATCAATCGGGCAGCTTGTTAAAGACATTGATGTTCCTGTTATTGCAAAGGAAGTGGGTGCGGGTATATCCAGGGATGCAGCAAAAAAATTGATTGAAGCCGGAGTGCAGGGAATAGATGTAGCCGGAGCAGGCGGAACAAGCTGGTCAGGGGTGGAAATAATAAGGAATAAAAATAATGCATCCTCTGAGTTCTGGGATTGGGGTATTCCTACTTCATATTGCCTCCGGACTATTAATGAACTGAAAAGCAGATACGACTTTACTCTTATAGGTTCCGGCGGAATTAATAGTGCATTTGATGCTGCAAAGGCTTTTGCTCTTGGTGCTGATATTACTGCTTCCGCAAGAATAATATTGCAGGAGCTCCATAAATCAGGACCTGACGGCGTTCAGCAGTTGATAACAGGCTGGTTTGAAATCATTAGGAAAGTAATGTTCCTAACAGGTTCCGGCACGCTTAAGGAATTAAGAAAAAATAAATTAGTTAAAAAGGAAGAGTTTCATTGATGGGGGAGGCTAAATTTACAGCTCTTTTTGAAAAAGAGAGAAAAAAAGTAGAAAAAATATTGAAAGCGGCTTTAAAGAACCGGAAACCGTTTTCATTGTACAAACCTTCTGCTTATATTATGGAAAGCGGAGGTAAACGTTTAAGACCGCTGCTTGTACTTCTTTCAGCTAAGGCCACAGGCGGTAGTTTTAATAAAGCATATAACGCGGCAGCGGCAGTTGAATTGCTCCATAATTTTACTCTTGTTCATGATGATATTATGGATAATGCCGATAAACGCAGAGGGCTGCTTACTCTTCATAAGAAATATGATTTAAGCACAGCAATACTTGCAGGAGACAGTCTGCTTTCTGTTGCTTATGAGTTCCTTCTGAGGGATTGTAACGGTAACTCAAAATCAATTATTTCTTCTTTTACCAAAGGTCTTGTAGAAGTTTGTGAAGGGCAAAGCCTCGATAAGGAATTCGAAACTCTTAAAGAAGTTACTATAAAAGAGTATCTTCTGATGATCAAAAAGAAAACTGCAGCAATGGCAGAAATGTGTTGTGCAATTGGTGCGGAACTTGGAGGCGGAAGTAAACGGGAAATAAAAGCACTATCAGATTTTGGCAAAAATATCGGAATTGCATTTCAAATTCAGGATGACCTTCTTGATATTCTGGGTAATGAAAATGAGTTTGGTAAAGTTCCCGGCGGAGACCTGATTGAAGGAAAGAAAACATACCTTTTCCTTAAAGCTTTTGCAAAAGCTTCCGGAACAGATAAAAAAAATCTGGTAAAAGTAGTAGAACAAAAAGGAATTAAAAAAGATAAAGTAAATTATTATAAGCTTTTATATGAAAGACTTGGGGTAACGGATGATGCTGAAAAAGATATCAGGAGATATTCCCGTAAAGCAATAAATTCGTTAAAAATATTAAAAAATTCTGAGGACAGGAGTATATTTACCTGGCTTGCAGATTCTCTAATCAGACGAACTAAATAATGATTGAAAAAACCGTAAAGATTGTGAACAAGGCAGGAATGCATACAAGGCCTGCTGCTACTATTGTAAAACTGGCATCAAAATATAAATGTGATTTTTATATTGCTAAAGATGGGCTTAATATTAACGGAAAAAGCATTATTGGCGTAATGACACTGGCGGCAGAAATGGGTTCTGAAGTAATCCTTTCTTTTGATGGTGAGGATGAAAATGAAGCTGCTGCTGAAATAGTTGATTATTTTAACAGGGGGTTTGACGAAGTTTGAAAAGTTTTAAAAACATATTAAATGTAGCTCAGAATAAAATTGCCGGCATCGCCGCCGCTCCCGGAATTGTAATTGGGGAAGTATATCTTTTTACTAAAGAAAAAATTGAAATTAATGACAGCATTATAACTGATATTGAAGATGCAAAAAATAGTTTTCATGAGGCATTAAAGAAATCTAAAAAAGAGCTGACTAAAATATTTGCAATTGCCAAAGAAAAAATGGAAGCAACCCGTGCTTCTATTTTTGAAGCGCAAATGATGATTCTTGATGATCCCGTTTTAATTGGAAATATTCTTAGCAGAATAGATAAAGAAAAAAGACTGCCTGAATACATTGTTGATGATGAAATTTCAAAATACCAGGACCTGATGCGGCTTGCTGATGAGCCTTATATGAATGAACGAGCACATGATATTGAGGATATAAAAAACAGGATAATCAGAAACCTGCAGAAAAAAAGATGGATATCAAAAATTAAAAATGATGCAATTGTAGTAAGTGATACTCTTTCTCCGGCTGATACAATCCTTTTTTCCAGATGCAATGTTAAAGGGTTTGTTAC
>JAWOJF010000399.1:0-16195 GCA_046481785.1 Ignavibacteriaceae bacterium
AAACTTTTCATTTTGTCTCCTTATTTAAATTTGTATCGGGACATATACATAATAACCTGTGTAAAAGTTTCAATAAGTAAACACGTAAGGATGTTAAAACACATCAAGTTGGCAAAATTACTCATTTTTCTTCTTTAGTGCGGCATCTATTATTGCCTGCATCTTATGTTCCTCAGCCTCTTCAAAAGTCTTAAACTTAAATACTCCCCGTGGATAATGGAATTTGTTTAGTTTCCAAAACAGCTTGTAAAAGGCTGCCACCTGTCTTTAATACTCTTTGTCTGGTTTAAAATTCCATAATGCTCTTTCAGCTTCTTCAAATGTTTTGAATTTCTGTATGGGCATTATTGTTTATCCTTTAGTAACTGTTTCAAAAAAATAAGATCAGTTTGGTCAATTGCTCTGAAAGTTTTTTCTTTTAATTTATAAAGAGTTTCGATGGATGATTAATTAAGTCCTGGGTATGCCTCTTCTACAAATTCCTCAAAATTATTTCAAGCTGTTCTTGGGAGATAACATTATTTGCGTGGTTCTTTTTGACGGAATTTACCTTTGAACTTTTTTCTTATTTCTTCTAGTTTTTCCCAGAATTCTGCGGGGTTTGTAGAATACAATTCACTTAATTCATCCCTTTTCTTACGCATGAATTCTACTGCACTAAAATCTTTGTTTACGGGTTTAGTTTTCATATTTCCACCATATCTCTTGGACTTCGAATTTCAATAACATTATAACCATATTTTAAATTTACTGAATTATATAATCTAATTCGATTAAGATTTACAATATGTTTAAAGTTCCAGCTTGTAAGCACATCTACTTTATTAATTGTAGCAATTGCTATATGTAACGCATCAGCTATATATTTTGAACTTACTATTTTTTCTTTTATATATTTCTCTGCCGGCTCTTTAGATTCATCATTGGAAGTAACAAATCTAGCATTTTTTTTAATGATATAATCAGCTAAATCCTTTACATTTTTAGGTGCATTGGCAATTTCAGCTAAAGTGATATCGGAAATTATAGCAGTATATTCTCCATTAATAGTATTTTCAATAAGTTTTCTGCTCCATAATTCAAACTCCATTTCGAAATATCCGCCCAATACTGAAGTATCAATGTATAAAGTCATTTTCTACAAATTCCTTAAAATCGTTTCAAGCTGTTCTTCGCTCTCAACAATAACTTCACGCGCTTTACTGCCGTCATTTGGGCCTACTATACCCGCTTCCTCAAGCTGGTCTACAATACGTGCGGCTCTTGAGTAACCTAACTTTAATCTTCTCTGCAGTAACGATACAGACCCCTGCTGATGCCTGACAATTACGCGTGCCGCCTCCTCAAACATCGGGTCCATATCAGATATAAATCCACCGGATTTATCTTTTTTCTTCTCATACAATGATGGTAAGAAATAAGGCTTGGAGTAACCATGCTGTTTTTGAATATGGTCGGTTATTCTTTCGACCTCATCAGTAGATATAAAAGCATTCTGAATACGAATCGGTTTTGGCGAACCGGTTGGAAGGAAAAGCATATCACCTTTCCCGAGCAGTTGTTCGGCACCATTCATATCAAGTATTGTTCTTGAATCAATTTTTGTTGCAACCTGGTATGCAATTCTTGCGCTAAAATTTGCTTTAATAACACCGGTAATTACATTTACTGACGGGCGCTGTGTTGCAAGAACAAGATGAATTCCAACAGCACGTGCAAGCTGTGCAAGCCGTGCAATGGGCTCTTCAACTTCTTTACCCGCTGTAATCATTAAATCTGCTAATTCATCAATAATTACAACAAGGTATGGAATTGGATGATGTATCATCCCCTCTGTATCTTTGGGTTTCTTTGCAGGATCAACCACTTTATGATTGTAGTCAACAATATTTCTTACACCTGCTTTAGCCAGCTTATCATAACGCTTTTCCATCTCAAATTCTACTGATTTGAGAAGCAGTACCGCGTTCTGGGGATTTGTAATTATTTCCTCATCCAGATCAGGAGAAACAGCAAGATAATGTCTTCTCAATTTATTATAAAAAGACAATTCAATTTTTTTTGGATCAATCATTATCAGCTTAACTTCAGAAGGATGCTTTGAATAAAGCAGGCTGCTGATAATCATGTTTATACCAACTGATTTACCCGAACCGGTAGAACCTGCAATAAGCATATGCGGCATTTTCGCAAGATCAGTTATATATACATCACCATTTATTGTTTTGCCAAGCGAAAGCGGAAGCTCTACCTTAGACTCAGAAATTTTTCCAAGCACTGAACGGGCATTAACCAATGATGCTTCGGCGTTAGGTATCTCAACACCAATTGCACTTTTACCCGGAATAGGAGCAATAATTCTTATACCGCGTGCAGCCAGGGCAAGAGCTATATCGTTTTCAAGTCCTACTATTTTACTAATCTTAACTCCGGGAGCCGGAACAATTTCGTATAGTGTAACCACAGGGCCGGGGGTAACAGAGATGTCCTGTATATCTATATCAAATAATTTTAATTTTTCTTTAAGCAGTTCTGCATTACGTTTAAGTTCTTCTTCTGCCACTTTAAAATTTTCCTCAGGCACGGGCTCTAATAAATCAAGGCCGGGTCTTCTATAATTTATTTTTTCTTCCCACTGGTTGGGTAAAGCCGCCTCTTTTTCCCTGTCAAATTCTTTTTCAGGCACCTCACCGGTTTTTTCAAGGTTAACCTTTTTTACTTCGTCTTCATGAATTTCATTTTTTTCGGCAGTAACAGGTTCATCAGATTTTCTTATTATTCTTATCCTGGTCTGTTCTGCCAGTTCTTCATTCATTAAATCTTCGGCTAAGGATTCACTGGTTGACGGAACCGGAAGGACTTTTCTCTTTTCAGTTTTTTCTTTTTTCTTTTTTTCTTCCCTCAGATTTTTAATCTTCTCAAGATTTTCATCTGTGGCTGATTTTTCATCAATCCCGCTGTTCTTGTATTCCTCTTTAATTTTATCTACAGAACCGAATATTACATCCTTTAAGAACTGGAATATTTTTTCAATTTTGATATCAAAAACAATAATCAAAAGAACAGTCATTGCTGCCAGAAGGAATAATATGCTGCCAACACCTCCAAGCAGATTGCCCAAAACTTCACCAAGATAATCACCTATGCTGCCATAGAAACCAAGCTGTTCCTTAAACCAGCCGTAGTGGTTCCTTAATACACCAAAAAAGGATGCTGTTAAAAGTCCTGCAATAAGAAGAAAATTACTTGTATGGATGAGAGTTCTGAACTTAATTTTTGAAAAGAGAGAGAATCCCCACAAAAACATTACTATGGGGAATACGATAGAGGAGAAGCCCAGGGTTGAATTTATAAAAAACGAAGATATATGAGCTCCGATAATCCCAAGCCAGTTTCTCGTATCTTCAACCTTAAGCTGAAACTCAGGGTTAGCGCTAACGATATTAACTACATCAGAAAAAAGTGAATTGGATAATATCGCTTCATCATATGCTGAATATGAGAGAATGCTGAAAAGCAGCAAAACTGATAAAAGTATTAAAAATAAACCAAGTATTTTTTTCTTTTTCTCAGTGGATATTGTAAAATAGTTATCACCTTTGGAGCCATTCTGACGGGGAGCGGATTTTACTTTATTCTTTTTCTTCAGAGCCATTATAAAAAATCTTTATTTTTCCTCAGGAGGATCTGTTTTTACCTGAAGCAATTTAATAACATTTCCGGTAAAATATGGAATAGCCTGCGAACTATTTACTTTACTGCAGTATTTTAAATCTTCTTCAAAACCGTTATCTAAAAGTATTTTTCCATGTTCTGTTTCTTTGAACATTTTTAATATACTTTTTCCAAAAGTTTTACCTAAAGCCACTGCAGCACGTGCGGAATCAGTTAATACCGCATCTTCCTTTAGCTTAATGATTTCTGAAATTATTCTGCCAGCGCAAACTGTATCTTCCATCGAAAACATATTCCCTCTGCCGGCACATACTATTTCAAAATCTATGTTTAATTCTGAAATATGAGCAGCTATAGAAGATAAATTCATAAAAGAAGCTACAAATAAATTTTCAGAGAATTTAGCTCTTGCAATAGTCCTTGTTCCATTGGTTGTGTAATGGACAATTGTTTTACCATTTACTATTTCAGGAGTATATTCCAGCGGGGAATTTCCGAGTGCAAATCCTTCGATTTTTTTGGTGTTTCTTTCCCCGCCCAGCAGAGTTTGTCCGCCAAACATTCCGCCTGATACTTTTACAGCAAATTCAACAGTAGCAACGGGAATAATTTCTTTAGCACCATTTTCAAGGGCAGTAATTATAACACTTGAGGCCCGTAGAACATCAATTACAATAGTTGTCTTACCTGTAAAATAAAGCTCATCTACTGCTAAAGGATAAAATAAAACGTTAATCTTCATATGGTAAATAAAAATTTTACATGTATGTTCATATTCTTCTTAATCGTACTCTTAATCTTAATTGGATTTTTGATAATAAGGAGGCAAAACCCCCGGTTAAGAAGAAACTTTATTTATTTTTTCACAAACGGCAGCTTTACTACTTTAAAAGGAATATCCCTGCCTCTTATACTTATATTAACAGCGGAACCCTCAGAAGCGTACCTGGAATCAACATAGCCAAGTGCTATTGGTTTGTCCATCACCGGGCTCACAGTTCCGCTTGTTACACTTCCTGCGGTTTTTCCATCTGCCGTCAGATTATAACCGTGCCTTGGAAATACTTTTTCGTCTGAAGTTAACGGTACAAGTTTTCTTTTTAGGCCTTCTGCTTTTACTTTAAGCAATGAATCTTTGCCTATAAAATCACCCTTATTCAGTTTTGTTATCCAGCCAAGTCCTGCTTCCAGAGGATTAGTTGTCTGATCAATATCATTACCGTAAAGACAAAAACCCATTTCCAAACGAAGTGAATCTCTTGCACCTAACCCGATCGGCTGAATATTAAACTCCTTGCCGGATTCAAATAATTTATTCCATATCTTTTCAGCCGATGATTCATCTCCTGTAAAATATATTTCATAACCCAGTTCACCGGTATAGCCGGTTCTTGATATAAGAACATCCACACCATCAATTTTTGTAAAACGAAAATGATAGTATTCAACATCGCTAAAATCATCATCAGCTATTTTGTTTATAATCTTTAAAGAATCCGGACCCTGTACAGCAAGCAGAGAGTATTCATCGCTTCTGTTTAACAGTGTAACGCCAGACTTGTTATTCTCATTCATCCAGCTAAAATCTTTTTCAAGATTGGAAGCATTAACAACAAGCATATACTCAGTGTCAGATATTTTATATACAAGAAGATCATCAACAATGCCCCCTTCGGGGTAACACATTGCAGAGTACTGAACACGGCCGGGAAATAGCTTTGATGCATCGTTAATAGTAATGTGTTGTACAAAATCGAGTGCTTTTTCCCCTTTTACAAATACTTCGCCCATATGTGATACATCAAAAACACCAACTGAATTTCTTACGGCTTTATGCTCTGCAATAATAGAAGTATATTGAATCGGCATCATATAGCCGGCAAACTCAACTATTTTTGCGCCGGCCTTTTCATGCATATTGTAGAGTTTTGTTTTTTTCATAAGTCAGGTCCCTCTAAATCTCCCCGAAGGGGACTTAATGAACAAATTTGTAATTATTTATTATTCCTACTTTGCCTCTTCAGTAACATCCTTTTGAGTTTTGCCTGAGAAGAATTTTATCTGGCCTACAGGCATAGCAGCATCTTCAATCAGTTTCAACCTCATAAAATGTTTTAACTGTAGTTTAAACATAGATTTAAAAGAACCTTCTTTCAGCCTTGCAGCTACCGCAGGATGGCATTTTATTATAATAGATCTTTCATCGGATCTTTTCTTAAATTTTTTCAGCCAGTCTTCAAGATCATAAACAACATGTGAATGTTTGGTAAGCAATCCTGTCCCCATACAATACGGGCAGACTTCCTTCATTGCCTGCAGTATATTTTGTCTTACTCTTTGCCGCGTAATTTGTACCAGTCCGAAATCAGACATAGGAAGAACAGAAACCTTAGCCCTGTCTTTCCTGAATTCTTTTCTCAGTTCATCAAATATTTTTTTCCGGTTTTTATCCTCTTCAAGGTCAATAAAATCAATAACAATTATTCCGCCAATATCACGAAGCTTCAACTGGCGGGCTATTTCTCTTGAGGCCTCAAGATCAGTCTTTAAGGAATTTAATTCCTGCTCTTTACTTTTTGCATATCTTCCGCTGTTAACATCAATAACAACCATTGCTTCGGTATGTTCAATAATTAAATAGCCGCCGCTTGGAAGAGGGACTTTTCTTCCCATTAAGGTTTTAATCTGTTCTTCAATTTTAAATGCATCAAATATTCCATTACCCGAACGGAAATGTTCTATTTTATCTGCAAGTCCGGGATGAATAAGCTGCACATAATTTTTTATCTGTTTATAAAGTTTTTTAGAATCAATAAAAACTTTGGAAACATCGGGAGTAAATAAATCTCTGATAACACTTGATGTGGTATTTAAATCCTGGTAAATAATTGTGGGAGGTTTTTCATTTTTTACACTGGATTCTATATCTTCCCAGGTTTTAACAAGATTGCTCAGATCATCCTTCAGCGACTCTTCAGTCTGGTTTTTTGCAACAGTCCTGATTATGAGTCCATAATTTTTAGGGAGTATACTGCGGGCAATACTTCTTAATCTGCGTCTTTCCTTAAAGTCATAAATCTTTTTTGAAACACCAATTTTGCCGTCAAAAGGAAGTAAAACACAGAATCTGCCGGCAAGTGAAACAGAGGAGCTTACGCGTACGCCTTTATTGCTAACAGGCTCTTTGGTTATTTGAACAATAATATCCTGCCCTTTAAAAAGCTTGGGTATGGCAGGTTCTCTTTGTTCTTCTCTTTTAGGTTTACTTTGTAAAGCGGCAGGCTGCCCGGAAGGGCCCGGGTCTTTTTCATCCTCATCTTCCTCATCAACATCCGAATCATCTTCCCCCAGCATATCTGAAAACCGCTGAGTGCTTTCTCCAATATCAGAAAAATGGAGAAAGGCATCATGCTTCATCCCAATATCAACAAATGCGGCTTTAATGCCGGGTAAAACTCTTGCAACCTTTCCCAGGTAAATATCCCCCACCATACGGCGGTTTTCGGGATAATCAACAAAAAAGTCTGCTAAATTTCCATCTTCCGTTATAGCAACACGAGTTTGTGTTGTTGTAGAATTGATAATAATTTCTTTTATCATAAAGAACAAACTCTTTCAATCCCATTTTTTGCGGGATTCTAAAATTTTCCACCTCATATTCCAGCCTGTTAAAGTAACGGGGGGGAGGTGTATTCTCAAAAACAAGCTTTTCCGCAATAAAAGAGAATGCTCTATCGGGCTTTTTCATTTCTATAAACAGAAATAACAAAGCAAATATGTTAAGTATTATAGGCTCCATTGCGGTTATGCTATTATTTAAAACTAAATTAAACTCCGGGTAAACACTTCACCCGGTATAAATTTAAAAACAATAATCCGCCTCTGCATTGATACAGAGGCAACACATAAACAGTAATTTAAAAATCAAAAATGCTGAAAATTACTTTCAGCATTTAAAAAATTATGCAGTTACTTCCTGCCCGGCACCGTTTTCTTTAAGCATCTCTTTCCTGCTGAGAGACAGTTTACCGTTTTCCACTTTAATAAGTTTAACGGTTACTTTGTCACCTTCCTTAAAGTAATCAGTTACCTTATTGACACGTTTATTGTCAATTTGTGAAATATGAAGCAGCCCCTCTTTACCGGGAAGTATTTCAACGAAGGCTCCGAAATCCATAATTTTGGTTATTACACCATCATATACTTCTCCAACTTCGGGAGTAGCAGTAAGCTTCTTAATGTATTCTTTACACTTTTGTGCACTCTCTTTGTTAGGAGATGCAATATTTACAGTGCCGTCATCCTGAATATTAATATCTACTCCAAACAGCCTCTGCATACCCTGTACAGTTTTACCGCCAGGACCAATAATTAAACCTATCTGATCTGTTTCAACCTTCATTGTAATCAGGCGGGGCGCAAACTGAGATAACTGCTCTCTTGGCTGGCTGATTGCACTATCCATAATTCCGAGAATATGCATTCTTCCTTCTTTGGCCTGTCTTAATGCAGTCTCCATAATTTCAAAGGTAATCCCTTTAATTTTAATATCCATCTGGAATGCTGTAATACCATCTTTTGTACCTGCCACTTTAAAATCCATATCACCAAGATGATCTTCATTTCCGAGAATGTCTGAAAGTACTTTGAAGTTGTTATCTTCTTTAATAAGCCCCATGGCAATACCGGCAACAGCTTTTTTAATCGGCACTCCGCCATCCATTAAAGCCAATGAGCCGGCGCAAACAGTAGCCATTGATGAAGATCCGTTTGATTCAAGTATATCGGATATAAGCCTTGTTGTATATGGGAACTGGTCTTCCGGCGGCAGCATATTTTTCAACGCCCTCTCTGCAAGATTTCCATGGCCAACTTCCCTTCTTCCAACCCCGGTCATTCTTCCAACTTCACCTACACTAAACGGCGGGAAGTTATAATGAAGCATAAATTTTTTGGTGTACTCTTCTACCAGGCCTTCAATCGTCTGCTCGTCATTTTTTGTACCCAGTGTAATTGTTGTTAAACTTTGTGTTTCACCACGGGTAAACAGAGCTGAACCATGAGTCCGCGGAAGCACGTTAAGCTCAACAGTAATAGGCCTTATTTCAGTTGCACTTCTTCCATCCAGCCTTATGCCTTCGTTAAGAATCCTTTGTCTCATCAGGTCTTTTTCAACATCATGAAGGAAACCGGAAATTATCTTTTCCTGCTCAGGGTATTTTTCTGCAAGTGCAGTTAAAACTTCTTCTTTAAGCAGTTTGTTTGAACTGCTTCTCTCTTCTTTTTTAAGTACAGAGTAAACAAGGTTTTTAAGTTTATCATTTGCAAGGGCAAGCACATCATTTTTTAACTGCGCGTCAGTTTCTTTAACAGGTACTTCCCTTTTTGCATGCCCTGCTTCCGATTGCATTTCAAGCTGAATCTGGATAAGCTTTTTGATTTCCTGCTGAGCAAATTTTAAAGCAGCAAGAATATCATCTTCACTCACTTCATGGGATTCGCCTTCTACCATTAAAATTGAATCAGCGGTTCCGCCAACAACAAGTTCAATATCACTTTCTTTAAGCTGCTGATTGGTAGGATTACAAATTAATTCTCCATTAATCCTTCCTACTCTTACTTGTCCAACCGGTCCTTCAAAAGGAATATCAGAAATAGATAATGCAGCCGAAGCACCTACAGCAGCAAGCACATCAGGATCATTTTCGCCATCGTAAGACAGAACAAACGCTATTATCTGTGTTTCGTTCTTATAATCATCCGGAAACAGCGGCCTTATGGGACGGTCAATCAGCCTTGCGCTTAGAATTTCCTTTTCAGTAGGGCGGCCTTCTCTTTTAATATAGCCGCCGGGTATTTTACCGGCTGCAGAACTTCTCTCTCTGTATTCTACCTGCAATGGAAAAAAATCCTGTTCTTCTTTTGCTTCTTCAGCGGCAACGGCTGATACCAGTACCATTGTATCACCATATCTTACCATTACAGCACCGTTTGCCTGTTTGGCGTATCTTCCTGTTTCTATGGAAAATTTTCTTCCGCCAATTTCTATTTCTTTGGTAACTATCATTTAAATACCTTTTACTTTCTTATATTCAATTCTTTAATAATTGTTCTGTATCTCTCAATATCTTTTTCCATCAGATAATCGAGAAGTCTCCTTCTTTTACCAACCATCATCATTAACCCTCTTCTTGAATGATGATCCTTTTTATGTGCATCAAAGTGCCCGGTTAAATCATTAATTCTCTTTGTTAAAAGTGCTATCTGTACTTCAGATTTACCTGAATCTTTTTCGTTTGCACCGAATTTTTTAACGAGCTCTAATTTCTCTTCTTTAGTCATTTTTATTTTATCCTTATTATTTATTGTACAATGTAACCCCAGAACCTACCGGAGTTAATTAATTTAAATTTTCAATTTTTAAGCCCCTAACATCTTAGGAATTCAGTTTTATGCTAAACTCCTTATCATTTCAAGACCATTTTGTTTATCAATATTCATCTGATAAATTAATTCTTCTACAGAACTAAACTTCTCTTCATCCCTTAGTTTTTCAATAACATTAACAGTTACATTTTCAAAATAAATGTCCCTGTTAAAATTATATATATAAACCTCAGGTGTTATACTGCCGGAATTATAAAATGTAGGGCGCTTGCCTACACTTAAAAGTCCATGATGTTTTTCATTTTTTACAAAGAACTCAACAAGATAAATACCGAGTGCCGGAAGCATTTTATCCGGATCATCAGGTTTGATATTAGCTGTTGGGAAACCCAATGTTCTTCCACGTTTATCTCCTTCAACTACTTCTCCGCTGAAGGAGTAGTATCTTCCAAGAGCGCTGGTAACTTTACCGATATTACCTGCATCAAGATTTTTCCTTATTTTAGAACTGCTTATGGTAATATCTTCAATTTTAACTTCACCAACAGAAGTTACATCAAAACCCGATTCTTTGCCTATCTCACGCAGAGTAGTTTCATTACCGCCTCTGCCTTTTCCAAAATGGTGATCATAACCTATAATTATTTCACTTACACCAATTCCATCTATAATATATCTTTTTAAAAATTCATCTGATGTTAACTGGGAGAACTCTTTTGTAAAATTTATTATCAACAGATTGTCAATACCATACTCAGCCATAATTTTTGCTTTTTCGGCTGTAGTAGATAACAATTTAATACCATCCCCCCCGGTAATAATTTTCCTGGGATGAGGGTGGAAAGTAATGAGGAAGCTCCTGCCTTTAAAAGCTGATGCTTTTTCAATTACCTTATCAATAATCTTTTTATGTCCTAAATGAACACCATCAAAAGTACCAATGGTAACAACCGTATTTTTGTCCCATTTAACCTTTGATAAATCATCAAAAATCTGCATATATGTCTTAAAAAACCTGTAAATATAAGATTTTTTAGCTAAAAATTAAAACCCCGGTTCTAACATCATCCCAGTTAAATTAGGGAAGATAGGGGTAAACTTAGCACTTAATCATGCCTCAATAATAAATCCCGTTTAGCAGCACAATAGAAAACTCCCCCGGTATTCCAATGAATCTTATCCGGGCAGTTTCGCAGTATCCACATTTTGCATCTGCTCAACAAATTCACTAACTGAAAGAGCATCCTCTATAGAATAATTACCAATTTTTGTCCTTCTCAAAGAACTAAGAATTCCGCCACAGCCCAATTTTTCGCCAAAATCATTTGCAATTACACGAATATATGTGCCCTTAGAACAAACAATTTCAAAGTGAATTTCAGGAAGATCAATCTTCACAATTTCAAACCCGGAAATAGTAACTTCCCTTGGTTCCCGTTCAACGGTTTTACCCTTACGTGCTAAGTTATACAGTGTTTTACCTTTTAGCTTTATTGCAGAATACATCGGAGGAATTTGAGTAATTCTGCCTAAAAACTGATCGCGGGTCCTGTAAATCTCTTCTTCAGTTACATTCACAGGTTTTTCACTGGTAATTTCAGTTTCAGTATCCATAGAAGGAGTAGTTTTGCCAAGCAGTATTGTGCCCGTATAGGTTTTTTCCTGTTCCTGGTATAAAGTCATTTCCTTGGTCTTTTTACCTGTACAAAGAATAAGCAGCCCTGAAGCCAGCGGATCCAGAGTACCGGCGTGACCTATCTTTCTTGTTCCAATAAGTTTTCTTATTTCATGCACTACTTTAAAAGAAGACCAAAACATGGGCTTATCTATTAAAATAATTTGTCCGGACAAAAAATCTAAATCCGAAATTTTATTCGTTCCCTTTGTTATCATCCTCGTGAATCTTTTTAAACAGACCTTCTATTTTTTCTACATAATCCAGGGTATCATCAATAAAAAACTTAAGCTCGGGAACAAATTTAATCCTGATCCTGTGGGCAAGTTCTGAACGGATAAATCCGGATGTGGATTTTACCTTTTCCAATACGCTTTCCCGTTTATCCCTGTCCAATACCGACAAATATATTTTAGCAATTTTCAGATCCGGGCTAACTTTTACATTGGTAATAGTAATAAAACCAAGTTCAGGGTCATGCAATTTATGTAAGAAGATTAAACTTATTTCTTCTTTAATCAAATTTTCAACTTTGTCAACTCTATGAGACACATTATCATCTCCTTAATGGAATTAAAAGATTTAAAGATTATGATATAAATCTTTGCTCTTTATGAAATCTTTTAATCCTTCAATTTTTCAATCTTATAATTTTTCAATCTTTCTAATCATTTAAACTAATTTCTTTTTCGTCTCAACAATCTTAAATGCTTCAATTATATCACCCACTTTAATATCATTAAAGTTTGCAATATTTAATCCGCACTCATATCCGGCATCAACTTCACGCATATCATCTTTAAATCTTTTTAGCGAACCAATTTCACCCTCATGGAAAACAATACCATCTCTTATCAGCCGTACCTTGCTATTCCTGCTGATTTTACCTTCCTGCACATAGCAGCCTGCAACAGTTCCGGATTTCGGAACCTTAAATGTTTCTCTTATTTCAAGCGTTGCTGTTACTTCCTCAGAAAGAACAGGAGACAATAATCCTTCAAGAGCCGACTTCACTTCATTTATGGCGTCATATATAACGCTGTAGAGACGTATATCAACCTTCTGAGTTTCAGCAAGTTTTCTTGCATTAAGGTTAGGCCTTACATGGAAACCGATAATAATAGCATTGGATGCGGCAGCTAAAAGAACATCACTCTCGGATATTCCGCCCACACCTTTATGAATAACCCTAACAATTACTTCCTGGTTAGATAATTTCATTAACGAATCTGACAATGCTTCAACAGAACCATCCACATCACCTTTAACAATTAAAGGAAGTTCTTTAACTCCGCCAATACTAATCTGTTTTGCAATTTCATCAAGAGTAATATGATGAACCTGTTTCTGTTCCTGTTCACGCCTTAATTGCTGTCTCTTAATTCCAACATCACGTGCAATCCTGTCAGATTCAACAACCACAAAAGTATCACCAGCCTGCGGGGCACCCTCAAAACCAAGCACCTGCACCGGTGTTGCCGGGCCTGCATGGTCAACCTTATTGCCGCGTTCATCAAACATTGCACGAACTTTCCCCTGGTATACACCTGCAACAAAAGGATCACCAATTCTTAATGTTCCCTTCTGCACCAGTATAGTACCGGTTATTCCTCTGCCTTTGTCAAGTTCAGATTCAACAACAACTCCGCGTGCCAGGCGGCCGGGATTAGCTTTCAAATCAAGAAGTTCTGCTTCAAGAAGAATTACCTCAAGAAGGTTATCAACATTCAAGCCTGTTTTAGCTGAAACTTCAACGCACTGGTATTTTCCACCCCATTGTTCTACAAGAATATTACGGTCAGCCAGTTGCTGTCTTATCTTCTCTATGTTAGAACCCGGTTTATCAACTTTATTTATAGCAATAACAATAGGCACCCTTGCTGCCTGCGCATGATTTATAGCTTCAACAGTCTGAGGCATTACTGCATCATCTGCTGCAACAATAAGCACAACAATATCGGTAATCTGTGCACCGCGTGCTCTCATTGCGGTAAAGGCTTCATGTCCGGGTGTATCAAGGAATGTTATTTTTTTGCCGTTTCCCACATCTACTTTATAAGCACCTATATGCTGAGTAATTCCGCCAGATTCACCTGCCACAACATTTGTTCTTCTTATATAATCAAGCAGAGATGTTTTTCCATGGTCAACATGCCCCATTATAGTAACAACAGGTGAACGGAATTCTAATGTTTCCACCTCATCAGGTGTATCTTCAAGAGCTTCTGATGTATATTCCTTCTGGAACTCTACCTCGAAACCAAATTCATCTGCAACAAGAGTAATTGTTTCAACATCAAGCCGCTGGTTTATCGATACCATTAATCCAAGTTCAATACACTTGGAAATTACATCGCCTACCGGCACATCCATTAAATTAGCAAGTTCGCTTACAGCAATAAACTCGGTAACAGTAATCTTGTTCTGGTCCAGTTCTCTCTGGTGCTGTCTAACTTCCTCTTCAGCTTCTCTTTCTCTTCTTTTTTTCTTTCTGACACTTGCTCTGCCTGATGCAACCGAATCATCCATGCTAAGAAGTGTTTTACGGATTGCTTCTTTAACTTCCTTCTGGTCTATTTCAAACTTTTTAACCCGTTTCTTTTTCTTAGCAATTGGCAGCTCATCAGCAGGAGCATCAGTTGGTTTTTTCTTAGCTTTAGGTTTTTTCTTCTTTTTAATCAAGTCCTGGGCTTTTTCTTTATCGGCTGCTGATTGCTGAGCATCGGCGGGTTCTTTTTTCTCCGTCTTCCTTGCAGCACCAAGATCCATTTTACCAACTACAGTTAAACCTTTTCTTTTACTGGCTTCTGCTGCTTTAGGCGTAACAAAGGCGTTTGTTTCCTTTTCAACAACATCTTCTTTAACCACTTCCTCAGAAGCGGGTTCCACAGAGGGAACATCAGCAACCTGCTTAACCTCTTCCTTATCAACTTCGGCAGCTTCTTTTGCAGGAATATCCTGTTCAACAGCGGTTTGGGCTTCCACCTCTGCTTCGGCTTCAACATCGGGCAGCTTTTCAGCTTCGGCAAGTTTAGCTTCTTTCTCTTTTGCTTTTTCTTCTTCCGCTTCAGCTTTTTCCGAACGTTTCTTATTAAACTCGGCTATTTTTTTATAGTGCTTCTCAGCCTTTTCAATATCTTTTTTGAAATGATCATTTATATCATTGATCATATCATTATTAAGAATTGACTGGATAGTTTTTACTTTATGCCCCTTCTTCTGCAAAAACTCAACCAGTTGTTCGGCAGAAATATTTATTTCAGACGCAAACTTATAAATTCGTAATTTTTTTTCTTTCGTTTCAGACATTATGTATTACCTAATTTTACTCATAACAAGAATTTTATTACAACATCACTACCTTTAATATAGGCAGTTTGAATGCATGTTTTTTGCTCTTCTAATTGCCGGCTGCCGGTTATGGCTGCCGACCTAAAACCTGCTTATTTCTTTCTGCCTATTGACTCCTGCTCTTCGTTCTTCAATCTGTTATTTAACCCGGCTTTGCAATTGTGCGCAGCCGTAGTACAAGTGCCTGTTACTTTAGTTGCTTCAAGTATAGAAGCGGGACTATTCTTCTTCTTCAAACTGTGATTTTATAATTTCAATTATTTCAGCTATTTTTTCCTCAGTCAGTCCTTCAATCTCTTTTAACTTTTCAGTTCCTGCAGTAAGAACTTCAATTGCAGTATCATACCGGTTATTAATAAGAAGTTCATATACTTCACTGCCCAATTCTTCTCTAAGATCAACAAGTTCAATATCTTCCTCATACTCTTCAAATGGTTTTTCCTCACGAAGGATCTCAATTTCATAACCTGTTAGTTTCATTGCCAGGCGTATATTAACGCCATTCCTTCCAACAATAAGAGAAACCTGGTCGCTGTCTGCCGTTACAACTGCTTTTTTATTTTCGGTATCAATATCTATCTTTTTCAGTTTTGCCGGAGCTAATGATTTTTGTATAAATACAACCGGGTCTTCAGAAAAATTTATTACATCTATGTTCTCATTGTTCAGTTCTCTAACAATAGCGTGGATACGGACACCTTTCATACCTACGCAGGCACCAACTGCATCAATTCTTTTATCCTGTGATTCAACTGCAACTTTAGCTCTTTCGCCGGGTTCCCGGGCAATAGCCTTAATATCAATTATTCCATCATATATTTCAGGTATTTCAATTTCAAATAATCTTCTTAAGAACATATTATCCGCTCTTGAGATAATTATTAACGGGCCGCTGTTCCCCTTTTTTACCTCTTTTACAATTGCACGGACTGTCTCCCCCTTTTTATATCTTTCGTAGGGTATTTGTTCATGACGGGGGAGCAGCAATTCATTTTTGTTATGGTTTACCAGTATATCATTTTTCCTGATCTGGTAAATATCACCAACTACTATTTCTCCGAGAAGTTCTTTATACTCATTATATATTATATCCTTTTCAATTTCCCG